>JAKAED010000171.1 GCA_021820105.1 Actinomycetes bacterium
ATCCGGGACTCGCGTTGTGACCATCAGGAAGACCATCGGTAAGCCGTGTGCGGGAAAACCGCACGCACGGATTGAAAGGGGAATGGGGAGACGGGCCTAACGGCACCGCGCCCCTGACTACCAATGCCCGCTGCCAGCAGTCCGACGCGACCCAGGCTTCGTCAGCGCTATGAACGCAGACAGCAGGAGATGGTGCGGGCGGCGGCGAGGGTCTTTGCCGAGCGCGGCTATGACCAGACGACCATCAAGGATCTGGCTGAGGCGATTGAACTGGCGGCCGGCGGCATCTACCACTATGTGGGCAGCAAGGACCAGTTGCTGGAGCTCATCTGCGATCAGTTGATGCATCCGCTGCTGGAGCGTGCTCGCGAGCTCACGGCGGTCGCCGATGAGCCGCCGGCTGAGCAGCTGCACGCCCTGGTTGCGCTGTGGGTATCGCACGCGACACAGCACCGGGATCACATGCTCGTGTTCCAGCAGGAGCGGCATGTGATCGAGCGCGGGCCCCGGTGGCGTCGCATCCGAGAGGACCGCAAGCAGTTTGAGCTGCTGGTGGAGCAGGTGATCGAGCGCGTGCACGCCTCGGGCCGGCTGGCACTCGCGGATTCGCGGCTGGCGCTCTCCGCTCTGCTAGGGATGGTCAATCACACGGTGCAGTGGTATCGCCCGCGCGGGCGTCTATCGCCGGCCCAGATCGCCGATGGCTACGCAGCGCTGCTGCTGGTAGCGCAGCCTGACGTGGCCGCCGGCAGCGCTGAGCTCAGCTCAGCGCCCGTTTGATCTCTCCAAGCAGCTCGGGGAAGCGAATCGGCTTTGTGTGGTAGGCGACTGCGCCCTTATCGAGCAACCTCTGCTGACGTTCCTCGGAGGCATCCGCTGAGACGATCACCACGGGAATCCGCGAGGTCGCCGGATCCTTGCGCAGGTCGTCAAGCACGATCTCTCCGTCGTCGTCTTGCAGGTTGAGGTCGAGCAGGACCAGATCAGGGGTGCGGTCGCTGAAGTAGGCACGAGCCTCCTCGGCTGAACCGGCAAGGTCAAGCTCCAGCTCATCCCGTCTGGCCACGAGCCGCGCCAGGATCTCCTGGTTGACTGGGTCGTCCTCCACGTAAAGCAGGCGTCTGGCGGCTGAAGCCGTCGAGCCGGCGTAATGCTGCTCCTGGGGAACCTGCGTCGCTGCCGGGACGGAGGTCGGACCGGGAAGCGCCACCGTGAAGGTAGAGCCTACGCCGGGCTCGGAGTCGACCGTGATTTCACCATGGAGCGCCTCGACCGACTGCTTCGTCAGGGCCAAGCCGAGCCCCGTTCCCTGCACGCTGGTGTTTTCCGCACCGAGTCGGTCAAAGGGGGAGAAGAGGCGGTGCAGCACGTCTGGCTCGATACCGACGCCCGTGTCGTTCACCGTGATCTGGACGGAGCCGTCCGCGCGGATCTCTCCGCGTACGCTGACGCTGCCCCCTTCACGGTTGTACTTGATCGCGTTCGTCAGCAGGTTCAGGAAGATCACGTTCAGCTGCTCGAGGTTGCCTCGAATCGGAAGCTTGCGGGGCAGGTCCGACACGAGCGAAACCCCCGCCGCCTGCGCCTGTGGTTTGAGCAGCGATAGTGCGGAGCGGATGGACCGGCTCAAGTTGAGCTCGGTGAGGGGGATCGGCTCGGGCGCACCCTGCAGCTTCGAGATGTGCAGGAGGTCGTCGATCAGCGCCCGCAGACGATCACCACCTCGCAGCAACTGCTCCACGCTGGCGCGCTGCTGGTCGTCAAGGTCCGACATCTGCAGCAGCTGGCCAAAGCCGAGGATCGCGTTGAGCGGGGTTCGGAGCTCATGGCTGGCGCGGGAGAGGAAGGCGCTCTTTGCCCTGTTTGCTGCCTCCGTGGAGCGCCGTGCCTCCAGTTCGGCCTCGGCCAGCCCGGCCTGCTTCTCCGCGTACGCGAGCAGTTCCTGGTTACTGCGGGCCACGCCCTCTCTGGCCTCGTCAAGTGAATGTGCAATGGCGGCAATCTCGGCTGACATCGCATTGAAGCTCCGAGCCATCTCTCCGAGCTCATCTCTCGAGTAGACCTGAAGCGCGTGGTACTCCACGTTGGCGTGAGCACTCTCGAGACGACCGTCGGCAAGCGCCTGCAGGCCGCGGCCCAGTTCTGCGACCGTACTCTGAGCGATGTCACTGGCGGCCCTGGCCAGTTCACTGGCGGCCTGGCCGATCATGCCGGGCAGCACCAGTCCGACCGTGATCGTCAGCACGGCCACCGCAACGAAGATGTCCTGTAGCACCGCTTTCAGGACAGGGTCGTGGTGGATCTGGGTGATGGCGAGCAGGTAGCCCGTTCCGTCCGCTGCGATCACCGCCAGCATCGAGCCGGTGAGCTTGCCGTGCAGAGAGCTACGTCGCCGCGGGAGGCCGGCCGCCTGCCTGTCTCGCATGCGTCGCCACAGGTATCCGACCGAGCCGGCATACGCAAACGCCAGACCCGTGATGACCGTTGGCAGTCCGTACTGCTCGAATCCGAGCAGCGTCGCGATCAGCCAAACAGCGCCGGCAAGCAGGCCGAGCTCGATCAGGCCCGGACGTGCCCGATACGGGCGCGGCCGGTCCGGGTCGTCGCGTCGCAGCAGCCAAACGGCGACACTGGGTAGGCAGATCCCGATCAGGTAGGTGAGGTTGGCGGCGGCGATCACCCAGACCGGCGCCCCCATCAACGCGACCACGGATGCGGCTGCAGCGGTGACTATGATCGCGACCCAGGGGGCGTCGGTGCGAGCCGAGCGCTTCGCGAACGACCAGGGCAGCAGACCGTCCTCCGCCAACTGCAGGAGCGTCCGACTTGGCCCGGACATCGGCTGCAGAGTGCCGTGCAGGAGGTTGAGCACGATGAACCAGACCGCTGCGGCGCGTGCGAGCGGGCCGAACAGAGGAGCGAAGACCGGGCCGAGCGCGTTCCCCAGATCACCCTGCAGCGGACCCGCGCCGAGCACGCCCAGCCAGACGACCGGCAGCAGTACGAAGTAGAGGGTCGCCGCGATCGCGCTGGCGTACATGGCGCGCGGTTGACCCCGGAGCGGGTCGCGCATCTCACCGGTGTGGCAGGCCGCCGCCTCAAACGCGGGTGCCGCGAAGCCGACGATGTAGAGGCCGGCCATCAACGCGGTGGCGGTGCCGAACGCTCCGTGGAACGGGGTGATGAGGTGAAAGCTGGTTGCGCGGTGCCAGTCGACGGTACCGGCGAGCACCGGAGCGATTCCAGAGATGAGCGCCAGCACGCCGGAGGCCGCCGCCATGAGCTGCGCTAGGCGACTGGCCCAGCGAACGCCACACAGGTTCGTCGCCGCGGCCGCCAGGATCATGGCAAGTGCCAACGCTGTGACCGGAACCTGTGGCAGGTACCAGGCGTGCAGGGCCGCGGCAGCCATGGTCGCAGTGACCGCACAGGTGGGAACCCATCCCCACCAGTAACACACGCCGGTGAGATTGGCCAGCACGGCGCTGTAGGGACGGAAGGCCTCAGCACAGACGGCGGCAATGCCGCCGACCCGGTCAGGCCACATCAGCGTCAGCTCAAGCCATCCGGGTAGTGCCATCCAGCTCAGCAGCAGGCCACCGATCAGCAGCGGGACAGCGGCGGTCCCCTGTGCTGCGAGCAGTGCGCCGATGATGAAGAGGCTCTGGTTGCTGCCGCCCAGAGCCAGGGCGGATGCGCCCTTCCAATTGATGACCCGCGGGTGGGCTTTGGCGACGCATTCCGGACTCACTTGTCGGAGTTTCGGCAAGCGCTCCTGAATTCTTGACTTTGCCTCAAGCGGGTCTGGACCATGGCCGATAAGAACAGCGGAGCATGCGTCTCGCTAACCGCAAATGGCACTAATCAGCGACTCCAGATTCGGCGCATCGCCGGGCGAGCCGGAGCCGGAGCGCCTCCACGCCATGCGCGTGCTGGTGATCGATGACAATCCGGCGAATGTGGCGCTGCTGGTCGGCCTGCTGGAACAGGACGGCTATCAGCATGTGCGTGGACTGACTGACTCAACCGTGGTGACTGAGACCACGGAGAGCTTCCATCCGGATCTGATCCTGCTTGACGTCCATATGCCGAACTGGAGTGGTCTGGATGTCCTAGACGAGCTCTCCGCGCTGACGCGAAGCGTCGACAACCTGCCGATCATCGTCGTGACCGCGGACCAGGACCACGAGGTGCGCTACAGGGCACTGGATGCCGGTGCACGCGACTTTGTCACCAAGCCCGTCGACGCGGTCGAGCTCCTCCTGAGGGTGCGGACGCATCTGATCACCCGCCAGCTGCAGCGGGAGTGCATCTACCGCAATGAGCGGCTTGAGTATGCGGTCCAGGAGCGGACCTACGATCTTGAGCGCGCGCGAACGGAGAGCCTCACCATTCTCGCCTCCGTCGCTGAGTATCACGACGACGACACGGCTGAGCACACACAGCGCGTCGGCTTGCTCTCGGAGCGGATCGCGCGCGCGCTCGGTACCTCCGCCGAGTTCAGCAAGCTGATCAGAAGCGCCGCGCCGCTGCACGATCTGGGCAAGATCGGGGTCGACAGGGAGATCCTCACGTTCCCGGGACAGCTCTCTGAGGAGCAGATGTTGGAGATGCGCAAGCATGTGGACTTCGGTTCGGACATGCTGAGCTCCGCCGAATCGCCGGTGCTGCAGATGGCTCGGGAGATCGTGTTCAGCCACCACGAGCATTGGGATGGCGGCGGCTATCCGCTTGGCATCGGCGGGGCGGAGATATCACTGGCTGGCCGCATCGTCGCGGTCGCGGATGTCTTCGATGCGCTGACGCACGACCGTCCTTACAAGCCGGCGTGGAGGGTCCACGACGCGGTTGATCTGATCTGCGAACAGGCCGGCCACCAATTCGATCCCGCGGTGGTGAAGGCATTCCTGCGTGTGCTCGCAGAAGCTGGCCAGTTGACGGACTAGCCGGTTCTGCGACGGACTAGCAGGTTCTGCCAGGCGAGCTCGGCGCCAGGCCGAGTCTCTCAGCCAGTCGCCGGATGTGTTGGAGTTGCGCCCGTGGGAGTCAACAGATCAAATCCGTCCGGGGTGTTGAGCATCCCGGGAGCTCGACCGGCGGTGTCGGTCACGCCGTACTGCCACACGATCGACTTGGTGCTGGGATCGATCGCCACCATCCTGTTGCGATAGTCGTCGTTGACCAGGAACACGCCGCTCGGGAGATGCTCGACCAGCGACGGATGGTTGAGCATCCCTGTCCCACTGCTGGGTGCATAGCGATACAGGATCTTCCCCGCCCGGTTGAACTCCAGAACCTCTCCCGGAGCTGCATAGTCGGCGATCAGGTACAGGTCCGGACCCAGCTGCTGCGGGTCAGACGGGTAGGCGATCGGAAGGTGCAGAGTCCAGACCAGGTGGCCGGTTCTGGTGTACTCGCTGACCCATGAGCCGGTGATCTCGGAAACAAGCACGTTGCCGTTGGCCAGTGGCGTGTCGCCGTTTGGCGAACCCATTGATACAGGCGGATTGTGGTTGCAGTTGCCGTTGGTCCCGATTTGGTGCGCAACGGTGTGGTTGTGGTTGATGATCAGCACCCGGCAGTTGTTCGCGTCAGCGACCGATACCTGCCCGTTCTTGAGCAGGTATGCGTCGTCTGGCTCGTACAGGTAGCCGACCCCGGTCCCCGGTGTCTTGGGGTGCCCATACGACCACAGGACCTTTCCAGAGGGAAAGCCGATCAACTGAATCGTCTCGTTCTGCTCCTGGTTGGTCAGGATCGCCGTGCCGTGCTTCACGAAGAACGCATCGTCAGGGAAGTAGAAGCCGAGCGGGTCGTGAGGTGAGGTCGCGGAAGGGAACTTCCAGACGAGCTGCAGGGTCGGCTTGAACAGCAGCAGACGGTTGTTGGCCCGGTCAGCAACAAGCAGCTTGTCTCCATAGAAGGGCGAGCCTGCGCCTGGCGTGCCGGCTATCCCGAACGCGCGGTCCGGAGTCATCATCTCAACAGTCGCGAGCTGTGTGCCTCCGGATTCGCCACCGACAAGCCAGGCGCGCTGACCGAGCACTGCCACGCCGGCGTGCGAGATCGGCACCTGCAGGCGGCCTGCGGCCAGCATCCGCTTGGTCACAGTGTTGAAGGCCCAGATCGTGTCCACGGTGGTGAGCCCGCCGGATCCGACGGCGCTCACCGCCGGCGAGAGCTGGGTGGTACCGGCGCCGGTCACCACGTGCTGTGGGGTTGAGCTATCGCCGCCGGCCACGTAGATCTGGCCGTTCAGAACAACTGCGGCCGCGGCCTCGAGTGGCTCGGGCAGCTGAGCTATGACGGATGCTCGCCCGGTAGCCGGGTCGATCATCTGGATGTCGCTCACAGGCTGTCCTGCGCCCTTGCCGGTGATCGCTTCGCCACCGAAGACATAGACCTTCCCGTCAACAGCCGCAACAGCCGGGTACCTGACCGGTACTGGGAGCGAGGCCACCGTCTTGTAGGCCCGGCCGTCCGTGGTGGACAGGACGGCGGCGTCTGCCTGCTGCCCGTTGTAACCGCCGACTATGTAGGTGACGCTCCCGAGGGTTGCGATCCCGGCATCCGAGCGCGGTGTCGGCAGTGCGCCAAGCGCGGTCGCCGCTGCAGTCGGGTACGACTCGACGGCTCGGACGGTGGCTGGCGAGCCTCCGCCGAACACGACATCCCGTCCTCCGACGACTGCGCCCACTGAATCGTGGACCGGCGCTCGCAGGCTTCCGACCTGATGAAGCGCACCGTTGATCGTGTTGAGCGAGTAGACGCCTGAGGCCGACGTCGAACCGTTGAGTCCACCCAACAGCATGAGCTTTGCTCCGGCTCCAGGGAGGATGATCTCGCGGCTGATCGGCGCGGCGATCTGCCAGGGAAGCAATCCGGCCTTGATCGCGGGGATGGCAGCACGGCGCTTTGCAAGGGCCAGCTTCCGGGCGCGAATCTGGGCCTGCGTCTGGCTTGACTGACCGGGATGTCCAGGCCCGGAGCTGGCAAAAGCGGCGATGGCTGCCACCAGCGCGACAAGCAGCACCGCTACAGCAAGACCGGCGCGTCGTCGGCGGATCGCCTGTTGGCGGCGGCGGTTGATGCGTGCTCTGGGAGGGGGTTGGCTCATGCGCTTGAGGGTGCTCGGACTGCTCTGTGAGTACTGGAAGCTATCGAAACGACCTGATGTCGAACCTAAAGGTGGTCCATGCACGCCACCGAAGCCAATTTCCCTGGTCAGTCCTGGCACGCACTGTCAGTCGTTCTCGAACCCGCGACGAGAA
>JAKAED010000172.1 GCA_021820105.1 Actinomycetes bacterium
CAACTTGCAATGCCATTGACAATGGCATTGCAAGTTGCTGTCCTTGAGCGCTGCCACTGCCACGAGCCGTTCCAAGTCGGGATTCTGTGTCTGCCCTTGGCCCGGTTCCCACCCTGATGCGGCAGCGCGCAACCCTTGCAAGAACCGCGATCATTCTGAGATGACCAGCACGTCCCTGAGCACAGATGCTCGCGGTGAGCCGACCACGCCACCGTCTGCGCGCAATCCGCAGCCGACCATCCGCCACATAATCGGGCGGATCGACCGGGTTCTGCGCTCTCGCCTGAATCTGCGGCTCGAACGGCTTGATCTCACTCCGCCCGGCTACACGATGATGTTTGTGCTGCGTCGCCTCCCGGGCCTGTCAAATGCCGAGCTCGCCCGGATCACGGACCTGACGCCGCAGGCATCGATCCTCACGCTGAGAATGCTCGCGGAACGCGATCTCATCGAACGACGGCCCTCACCGGCACACAAACGCGTCCTGAACAACTTCCTCACTCCCGCCGGCATGACCCTGATCGAGCAGTGCGAGGCCGAGGCCGCAGAGATCGAGGCCACCATGCTTCGCGGTTTGGGCGGGCACGAGCGTGAACAGATGGAGCGCCTGCTGCGGCGCTGTGCCGAGAATCTCGGCGTCGAGCTCTGAGCCACCGACGCTGATACCTTCCCGCCCGTGGATCAAGTCCTGGCCATCCACTCACCGCAGCTGACCGCATCCGGTGCGCTTGAGGCGGCGCACTCACTCTTTGGGTTCTCCGCTGTGTCCGCACGGGACCTGGAAAGCGAGCGGGACCGAACCTTCTCACTTGAGGACGCGAGCGGGCAGGCGTTGGCCATCCTCAAGGTCTCCAACGCGGCCGAGGATCCTGAGATCCTTGATATGGAGGCCGCGGCTGCGCTTCACGTCGCGACCGTTGATGCGGGCATCCGCCTGGCGCTGCCATGCCGGCGCCGCGAGGCTGAAGACGGCAGCCCGGCCGTCCCCGGCGTGCCTGGCGATGACCTCACTCGCCTGCGCGCACTGTGGCGCAGCGACGATGCTTCCCACTGGGTAAGGCTGTATGACGTGCTGCCGGGCCGCAGCGGGGTCGATCCCGCGACGCTGGACGACGAGGCGCTGATCGCATGGGGTGAGATGACGGCCCGGCTGGGGCTCGCTCTACGCGCCTTCTCCCACCCGCGCTCCGGGCGGAAGATGCTGTGGGACGTTCAGCACGCCCTGGCCGCACGCGAGATGGCCCTGACGATCCAATCACCAGCCCAACGCGAGCTGGTGATGCGCATCCTCGAGGACTATGCGGAGGTGGTCGTACCGGTCTGGAAGCAGCTGCGCGCACAGGTCGTCCATACCGATCTGACCGTGGAGAACACGCTCGTGGATGACCGGGGACTGATCACCGGCATCGTCGACTTCGGCGACATGAGCCACACGGCGCTCGTCACCGACCTGGCATCGGTGCTTGATTCGCTTGCGGTCGGACGGGAGGGCGACGAACTGTTCCGGCTCGCCCGGCTCGTGCTCGACGGCTATCAGCGTCGCCTGGAACTGGAAGAGCTTGAACTCCGCGTACTGGGTCCGCTGTGGGCCGCACGGAGTGCGCTGACGATCGCCATCAGCTCGTGGCGAGTGTCACAGGGACTTGAGGAAGAAGGGTTTGCGGAGCGTTACGACTACGCCCAGCGCGCGCAGGTGATGGAGACGATGGTGAGCCTCGGCTGGTCTCAGGTGGCCGCACGGTTGGGCGCCCCGGCGCCAGCGCCGGACAGTGTCGTGTTGGCCCGCCGGCGAGCGGCCGTCTTTGGCCCGACGATGGAGCCGCTCTTCTACAACATGCCGGTGCAGGTGGCGTCCGCCGCGAGCGTGTGGATAACCGATGTGAACGGCCAACGTCACCTCGACGCCTACAACAACGTGCCATGCATCGGCCATGGTCACCCACGCGTCAGCGCAGCCATTGCGCGACAGAGCCGTCGCATCAACACGCATATGCGCTACCTGCACCCGGACGCAATTGAACTGGCCGAACGTCTGGTCGCCCTGACTCCGCCGGAACTCGACACCGTTCTGCTGGTCAACTCCGGTTCTGAGGCCAACGACCTGGCCTGGCGCATCGCCACCGCTGTCACCGGGAATCGCGGCGGCCTCTGCACTGCCTTTGCCTACCACGGCATCACCGAGGCGACCGACGCGCTCTCACCCGAGTCCTGGACTGAAGGAGAGTCTCCTGAGCATGTCGCAGTCTGGGAGCCACCTGACCCCTATCGCCAAACGCACCTTGACACCGCGGAGTACACCTCCGCGCTCGCGCGC
This sequence comes from Actinomycetes bacterium, assembly GCA_021820105.1. Taxonomy (GTDB): domain Bacteria; phylum Actinomycetota; class Thermoleophilia; order Solirubrobacterales; family Solirubrobacteraceae; genus Palsa-465. Next base: position 2,315 of record JAKAED010000172.1, read on the forward strand.
CTCGAGGCACGCGGGCTCCGTCCGGCGGCGGCGATACTGGACGGCCTGATCACCAGCGATCGGATAGCTGATCTCGACGCCGCCTACGTCCAGGAGCTCGTCCAGCTGACGCGCGCCGCCGGTGCACTGTGGATAGCCGACGAGGTACAGGCCGGCCATGGTCGCACCGGGGATGCCATGTGGGCATTTGACCGGTTCGGTGTCGTTCCCGACTTTGTGACGCTCGGCAAGCCGATGGGCAACGGTCACCCAATAGCGGCGGTGATCACCCGCGGTGAGATCGTCCAGCAACTCGCGGGCCGCACCAGGCTCTTCAGCACGTTCGGCGGCAACCCGGTCAGTGCAGCCGCGGCGTTGGCCGTTCTGGACGTGATCGAGGACGAACGTGTGGTGGAGCGCGTGCGTGCGACCGGTGAGGCTCTGCGGGCCGCACTGCTGCGGCTCGCAGATGACCATGAGGCGATTGGAGACGTGCGCGTGATCGGCCTCGCGTGCGGAGTCGAGCTGGTCGCCGACCGCGCCTCACGCACGCCCGACGGTTCCCGCACGCGCGCCGTCCGCGAGTCTCTGCGCCGGCGTGGCGTGCTGGTGGGGACCACCGGGCGCGACGGGAACATCATCAAGATACGTCCGCCGCTGGCATTCACCGCGGTCCACGTGCCGGTGCTGGTTGACGCGCTGGCGGGAGCGCTGGCCGAGACCGAGCGAGCGCAGCTCGCCGATCCTCCTACGGAGTCTTAGGAGCGCACCAGCGTCACCACGCGGTCCAACCACCATCCACCCTGAGGATGTGACCGGTGACGCTGCTTGATGCGTCACAGGCCAGATAACGGACCGCGTTAGCCACATCCGCGACCTCAGCCAACTGACCCGTTGGGAGACGCCGCTCCAACACCTCTGTACGGAACTCCGGATCGTCGAGCCACTGCTTGGTGAGTGGCGTCACGACGAACGTCGGTGCCACCGCGTTGACCCGGATCCCGTCCCGCGCCCACTCAACAGCCAGCGCTCTGGTGATGCCATCCACCGCATGCTTGGAAGCGCAGTAGGCGACACGCCCCGGATAGCCGACGGAGCCCATCTGCGAGGACATGGTGACAATCGCGCCCGGCGCTCCACGCGCCAACAGGGCATCCCCGAACGCACGGCAGGCGAGGAATGTCGCCCGCACATTGACGTTGAACAGCAGGTCCCAGTCGGAGATCGGATAATCCCGCGCCGGCCCGGGCCGGTTGGTGCCCGCCGCGGTCACGAGCACTCCGAGCTCGCCGAGGCTGCCCGCCACCGCGACCACACGTGCCACCTCGTCTGGGTCGGTCACGTCAGCAACCAGCGCCACCGAACCGTTCCCGGCCTCAGCGGCGGCCTCAGCGACCTCGGCCTCGGTGCGTGCGACCAGCACGACGCGGGCACCGGCACGAGCGAGCTCGACAGCGCACCCGCGACCGAGTCCCCGCCCCGCGCCGGTCACCAGCGCGACCCGGCCGTCAAGCCGCCAGGGATCGGCCATCAGCCGATCAGACCTGAAGCTGCGCCAGGCGCTCCAAGCGCACCTCGGCGGTCATTGCATGTCCCTTGAAGTGCTCCTCGTGGCTGATTGCGGCAACCGCCGGAGCGACGAGCTGCGTGCCCCTGGGCGTGAGCCGCTGATAGGTGCAGGTCTTGAGGAATTTGCCCACCCACAGACCACCTGTATAGCGGGCTGCTCGTGAGGTCGGGAGCACGTGGTTGGTCCCGACAGCCTTATCACCGTAGGCGACGGTCGCCTGCTCACCAAGGAACAGCGACCCATAGTTGGTCAGGCGCTGCAGGTACCAGTCCAGCTTCTCCTCCGCAACCTGTACCTCAAGGTGCTCATCCGCGGCAGCATCAGCGATGCGTACAGCCTCCTCGTCGTCCTCTGCGATCGCGATCCAACCGTGGTTGCGCCATGCCTGGCCAGCAATCTCGGCCGTGGGGAACGTCTGAAGCAGATCCTCCACCTCCGCCTGCACCGCACGCGCAACGTCCTCACCGATCGCGATGCAGCCCGCCGGCGAGTTGGGACCGTGCTCCGCCTGCCCAAGCAGGTCGGTTGCCACCAACCGCGGGTCAGCTGTCGAGTCGGCGATGACCAGCACCTCGGTCGGGCCCGCAAGCAGATCAATCCCGACTCGCCCAAAGAGCTGGCGCTTGGCCTCGGCCACAAACGCGTTGCCGGCACCGACCAACATGTCAACCGGCTCAAGGCCATCAATCAGGCCAAACGCCATGGCGGCGAGTGCCTGAACGCCACCGAGGCAGAGCACGGCGTCCGCCCCGGAGGTCCGCATCGCATAGAGCATCGACGGGTGGATCCCAAGCTCCCGTTGCGGTGGCGCGCAGGCGACGACCTGCTTGACGCCGGCCACCTTCGCCACCAGCACCGTCATGAATGAAGAGGCGAGCATCGGGTAGCGCCCGCCCGGGATGTAGGCGCCCACGGCGTTCACCGGGATCAGGCGGTGGCCCAGGAGGACGCCCTCGCCAACCTCAACCTCAAGCTCCTTGACCGTACCCAGCTGAGCGGTCGCGAACGTGCGGATCTGATTCTGGGCAAAGGCGATGTGCTCCTTCACCGTGTCCTCGGTGGCAGCAGAGGCCCGCTGGAACTCAGCGTCTGAGACCACAAAGTCGTCCGGAGCCCAGTCATCGAACTCGAGCGAGTACCGCCGCACCATGTCGAGCCCGCCGCGCTCAATGTCACTGAGAATCTCCGAAACGCGACTTCTCAGCTCCTCGGTCGCCTCCGTGGTCGGGGGGTTCGGCTCCTTGAGATACCTGGTGCTCATGCCAATTCCTTGATGGTTTGGAGGTCAACGGCCCACGCCGGCGCCTCGTCGGTGCTGGACTGTCGACGGAACCGCGGCGGGTTCGAACGGCTTCCGGCAACACCCGTTCGAACGTTTCGGAGTCCATCGTGCATACGTATAACCACCTTACCACCCTGCCATTTGCACGTCAAGCCGAACCCGCCTCTCCCGCCGGCCGACAACCATCCGAGATTCCGGTCCATCGGAACTGACGGAGCCGACTGTTATACGTATTCCTCAAAGTGGAACGAACCGTGACCAGCCATGACGTGGCGCGCGCCGCCGGGGTTTCGCAGGCGACCGTCTCCCGCGCGTTGCGCGGAGACCCACGCCTATCTGAGGAGACGCGCCAGCGGGTGGTCACCGCGGCAGCCAACCTCCAGTACGTCCCGAGTCAGCGGGGCCGGAGCCTGGTCACACGCTCCGCCGACCAGATCGGGATCGTGGTCGCCGACCTCGGCAATCCGTTCTACATGCAGATCCTCAGCGAACTGCACAGAGGCCTGAGCAAGACCCATCTGCGGATGCTCGTGCTCACTCCGGGACCAGACGGCAGGGTGCCGCTCGAGCGGCTCGTCGACGGTTCACTGGACGGGGTCATCCTTACCACCACGATGCTCGATTCCAGCCTGCCGAATGCACTCAGCCAGCGCGGCTTCCCCTATGTGCTGCTCAACCGCGCCGTTGACGACGCTCCCGGCGACGTCTGTGTGGTTGATAACCACGCCGGCGGGGTTCTGGCAGCGACTGAGCTTGCCGGGCTCGGCCACACGAAGATCGCAGCGCTGTTCGGGCCGACCACAACCAGCACCGGCCGCGACCGCGAGGCGGGATTCAGGGCCGGATTGGCGGACGCGGGGATAGCGCTGCCTGAGAGCAACTGGCGCAGGATGCCGTTTGACTTCAGCTCCGGCCACGACGCCGCGCTGGAGCTCCTCGACGCACGGCCAACGGCACTGTTCTGCGCCAATGACATCCTCGCGCTGGGTGCGTTCAACGCACTTCATGGGAGGGGTGTACGCATTCCAGAGCAGGTTTCCCTGATTGGGTTTGACGACGTGCTGCTCGCTGGTTGGGAGGTCTTTGAGCTGACCACGGTGAGCCAGGACCTACCGGCAATGGTGGAGGCGGCAACAGAACTGCTGCTGTCGCGCATGACCGCGGAGGAACCGCCCCCTCCCAGACGCGTGGTGCTGACACCGAAGCTGGTCCGCCGTGCCACACACGGGCCACCACCTCCTGAGTGACCTGGTGACCGAGTTCCGTGACTTGGGCACCAGGCCGGTCAGGTGATCCAGGCGGTCAAAGCGGAGGCGACCTCGGCCGGGGCCTCAAGCGGGGAACAATGTCCGACGCCGACCAGTCGTTCCAGGCGCGCACCGGGGATGGCGGCTGCGAGCTCATCCTGACGCGCCGGCGGTGACATGAGGTCGTCGGCGCCGGAGATGACGAGCGTGGGAGCGCGGATCGCTGCCAGCGCGGGGCGAGCATCCGGTCGGGAGCGTTGTGCCGCCAGCTGCCGCATCAGCGTTCGCGGCCCGCACGCGCGTCCCATCGCCGCAATCGCCTGCAGGAGCTGCTGTTCCTGTTTGCGCGCGGGCGACACGCTGCCACTGGCAAAATCGTCAATGAGCTTTGTGAAGTCACCTTCAACCGCGATCCGCTCAAGCTCATCCCATGCAGCAAGCTGGTTGCTCGTTGGAGGATCGGCGCTCGAGTTGAGCAGCGCCAGGCGAACCACCCGTTCAGGCGCCATCCGGACGACCGCGAGCGCGACGATCGCGCCGAGCGAATGGCCCGCGAGCGAGAAGCGCTCGGGCGCCGCCGCGAGCACCGACTCTGCCATCTCCTCAACGCTCGTGTCCAGATCGATGCGGCCCAGTTGGACGGGGACATGCTCACGCAGCGCTGGTGCTACGTGGTCCCAAAGCGCAGCGGTGCCGAGCAGCCCCGGCAACAGGATGAGCGGCTCGCGTGGCACGCGCGGCCTCACTGACGCACGGTGTCCGGCGACAGCACTGAATGCATCACGGGTGAGCAGGGTTGAGACGAACACAGCAGCAGCGATTCCTTC
>JAKAED010000173.1 GCA_021820105.1 Actinomycetes bacterium
CCTTCGGACACGCCTAAAGGAGCTAAACAACTTGAGCATGACAGCCACTGCACGCCCCGCCGATGGTGGCCTGCGCAACATCGTCGATGTCAACGGACGCCATACGATCATCACCGACGAGCCGGAGCGGCTCGGCGGCACGGACGAAGGCCCGGCACCGCATGAGTTGCTCGCCGCGATGCTCGCTGCGTGTGTCTCGACGATGATCACCACCTATGCGATGGGGCGAGGCCTTGACGTCTCGGACCTACGCGTGGATGTCAACTACGACAACAAGGCAACCCCGCGTGCGGTTGAGGTCACCGTTCATGCACCTGCGAGCTTCAGCCCAGAGCAGCTCGAGCGCCTGCAGGTGATCGCCGACACCTGCCCGGTCAAGCGGGCCCTTGAGGCCGGATTCACCTTTGAGGACCGGGTCGTCGCTGACGCGGAGTCAGGCGCCCAGGTCCCCTGCTGACAGTGCCGCGCCGGCGCCTGCCCGTGCATCACGGTCAGGCGCCGGCGCCGCGCAGCAGTGGCCACAGACCCGGTTGCTCGTAACCGGCGGCCCAGACGGCCACGCCGGAGAAGCCGGCGCTGGCCGCCAGCCTGGCCCGCAGCAGATCGGCCCGGGTGTCCTCGAACCAGACCACGTTGCGGTGCCCATGTTGCCGGTAGGTCAGCGTCTGCTCACCCATGACCGGGTCCCAGTGCAGACGTGCATGCACGCTCTGGAGCAGGCCGGGAACCTGGTTCGCGAGGATTGCGGACGCGCTCCTCCGTCCATACCAGTCGTAGCCGTAGGCGGGAAGACCCAACTCAAAGCGCGCGGCATTGCCCTGGCTGCGCGCAAACGCGATCACCTGGCGAACCCACGGCAGTGGAGCGATCGGGCCGGCCGGGCCACCGGGAGAGTGGTTGTCGTAGGCCATCAGTTGCACCCGGTCAGCGACCTTGGCCAGCGGTCCGTACTCATAGATCCACGACGGGATGTCGCCGTGGTCGTAAACGTGAATTCGGCTGGTGTGGGCCATCACGGCAACCTGGCAGGTCCTTGAGCTGGCGTGCAACCCTGCGCAGACGGCCCCGATCAGCTTCGGGTAGAGGCTTGCAACCCGCTGTTCCAGCGCCAACCGGTGCTTGGGGTCGTAGGCGAAGTTCTCAAAATCAAGGTCGAGACCGGCGAAGCCAGGGTGCGAACCAAGCTTCACAAGCGTCCTCACAAGCCGGGCACGCCGCACCGGGTCGGACAGGATCTGTGCGAACTCCCCCATCCCGGCGGCCTCGGTCACCATCGGCACCAGCCGCACGTGGTGGGCCTGAAGCGCGGCGATCACACTCTGCGAACCAGCGCCGGCCTCATAATGGACCGTCGAGTCACCGGCAACCTCGTACCAGTACGGGCTCGCGGTCGTGATCGCCCCGGCGCCTGCAACGGTCGAACTGAGCGCCGCCGACATTTCCCAATAGGGCAGCCAGGCGGTCACGTCAAGGGCCCGCGCCTGGGCGATTCCGACGCCAACACCAGCGCGCGCCGAGGGCTCGAGGCCACCCCAGCAGGCCAACCCCAGCACGACGAGAATGGCGGACGCCGCCAGGCGCAGCCCGTTGAGACCTGATCTGCTCACTATCGGGGTGCCGGGATTTGAACCCGGGACCTCTCGCTCCCAAAGCGAGCGCGCTACCAAGCTGCGCCACACCCCGCTGACCGGGCAAGAGTCTAGTGGCCCGTCCACAACCCTGGGAGCCTGTGACAGCGGTGGCGCTCAAGTCCGCATCGAGGTGACCGCGCCGAACTCGCTAGCCTGCGCTGTCCATGGCCGACGTTCAACCTCTGCGCGCTCTCCACTACGCGCTTGATCGCACCGGCGGGCTGCAGCCGGTGGTTGCCCCGCCCTATGACGTCATCTACACGGAGGGCCGCACCGCGCTGCTGGAGCAGTCTCCATACAACGTCGTGGCGATCGACCTACCGATGGCGGACGATGGTGGCGACCCCTACGAGCACGCCGCTTCCACGCTTGCAGAGTGGCGCAATGACGGCGTGGTGGTGCAGGACGCCCAGCCGGCGCTGTGGCCACTTGAACAGGAGTTTGTCGGACCAGACGGCCGCTCGCGTAAACGCCGAGGCTTCCTGGCTCGCGTTCGGGTCGAGGACTACGGACCCGGACGCATCCGGCCACATGAGCGCACGCATCCGGGTCCGAAGGAAGACAGGTTGCGCCTCACGCGGGCCACCCGCGTCAACCTCTCCCCTATTTTTGCGCTCTACTCCGACCCCGCTCAGGACGCCTGGAGGGCGCTGGCCGCGGCCACCGACGGTCCGTGTTGGGCTGAGACGACCGATCCAGATGGCACCGTGAACCGGCTCTGGCGTGTCGACGATATGAGCGCCATCAACATGGTGCAGGAGGCCCTGGCCCGCGCTGAGCTGTTGATCGCGGACGGACATCACCGCTACGAGACCGCCCGCGTGTACGCGGACGAGGTGGGTGGCGAGGGTGCCCACCGATACGTGCTGATGTGCCTGGTCGCCCTGCAGGACCAGGGCCTCACCGTATTCCCCACGCACCGCCTTGTACGCAACCTCTCCCAAGCGCAGTGGGACGCGCTGGACGACGCCCTGGAGCGTAACTTCACGATGAGCCGGCTGGATCGACTGGAAGAGCTTCCGCCGGCTGAAAACCAGCGTCTGGAGCTCGGTTACCTGGACGCCCGCACACGGACTCCCTACCGGCTGACGCTGCGTGATCAGGCGGTGGCCGATGCAGCGATGCCTGGTCGCTCCGACCCATATCGTCGCCTTGACACCGCGGTGACCGAGGCGCTGCTGCTGAAGGGCGCGCTCGGCCTGACGGACGAGCAGATTGACCACCTTGATGGTCTGGGCTACGCACGCGATGATCAACAGGCGATCGATTCGGTGCTGAATGGCGACTATGAAGCCGCCCTGTTCATGGCGCCGACACCAGTCCAACGTGTGCAGGACGTCGCCGAGTCCGGTGAGAGCATGCCGCCGAAGTCAACCTACTTCTTTCCGAAGGTACCGACCGGCATGCTGTTCAACCCCCTGGTCGACTGAGACTACGGCCGGCACCCTGGCCCGGCATATAGTTCCTTCATGGACACGCTCGGCTCGATCCGTCAGCTGCTGGCCGAGGTGCTGCTGAGGCCGGCTGACAGCGGCACAATCGAGGTGCGCGCGAGCGTACAGGCTGGTGTGCTCGTCCCGTTGCACCTGCAGGGTTCGGAGCTACACGCGATATTCACCGAACGTCATCACGAGCTGCCTCGTCATGCCGGCGAGATCTCATTCCCGGGTGGGCGCCGGGACGCCGACGACCCGGACCTGGTCGGGACCGCGCTGAGGGAGGCTCATGAGGAGATAGGCCTGCCGCCGGAATCAGTCGAGGTGATCGGCGCGCTGCAGCCGATTCCCACGGTCGTCAGCGGCTACGCCATCTATCCGTTCGTCGGGTTCGTCCCGGGGGACTTCGACTGGACCCTCAGCGTCACGGAGGTCGCATCCGTGATTGACCTGCCACTGCGAGCAGTTGCCGCTGGCTATGGTCGACGACGCCTGGTGCGACGCGGGGTCGCGCTCCACACCGACACCTACGTGGCGGGCGGGCACATGATCTGGGGCGCGACGGCCAGAATCGTCTCCGACCTGCTGGACCGTCTGCCCGATCCGACCGGTGCACACTGGGTCGGCACCCCGTCCAGCGCCAGCTGAGGAACACATGCGGGCCGCCCTACTCACGCAGCCGGGGCAGCCACTGACGGTGCGAGAACTGCCCGACCCTGAACCGGATAGGGGACAGGTTGCGCTGACCGTGCAAGCCTGTGGAGTCTGCAGAACGGACCTCCATCTTCGCGATGGAGAACTGGATGCGGGCCACCTGCCACTGGTGCTGGGCCACCAGATCGTTGGCATCACCGACGACGGGCGCCGGCTGGGCGTTCCCTGGCTGGGCGAGACCTGCGGGCTCTGCGTGTTCTGCACGTCCGGCCGGGAGAACCTGTGTCTGAAGGCGCGCTTCACCGGTCGCGACATCGACGGTGGTTTCGCGCAGCGCACAGTCGCGGATGAGCGATTCTGCTTTGCCCTGCCGCCCGACCTGAGCGATGCGCAGGCCGCGCCACTGCTCTGCGGCGGCCTGATCGGATACCGAGCCCTGAAGCTGGCCGGCGACGGTGGACGCCTTGGTCTCTACGGCTTTGGTTCGGCCGCTCACATCATCTGTCAGGTCGCGGTCCATCAGGGACGCGAGGTTTACGCGTTTGTTCGCCCTGGAGATGAATCCGGGGCCGCGTTTGCACGGTCCCTAGGGGCCATTTGGGCGGGCGAGAGCACCGCCGCTCCACCAACTCCGCTTGACGCTGCGATCATCTTCGCCGCGGACGGCACGCTGGTACCACGCGCGCTGCGAGCGCTCGACCGGGGTGGCACCTTGGTCTGTGCCGGCATCCACATGTCGCAGATCCCGACGATCGACTATGACGACCTCTGGCAGGAGCGGAGCATCCGCTCGGTCGCAAACCTGACGCGAGCGGATGCCGAGGAGTTCCTGGCGCTGGCGCCGCGTGTCCCGGTCAGGACAACGGTCACCACCTACGGGCTGGAGGAGGCGGAGGAGGCGCTGTCAGATCTGCGCTCAGGCCGCTTCGACGGCTCGGCCGTGATAGTCCTCTGATCCTCCCCGGCTGTGCCCCGTCCCCGTAGCGGACGTCAGATGCCGCCGCCCCCGGTTGTGGAGGTTGAGGGAGCGACCGTCGGAGCCGCGGACGTCGTGGACTGCGTCGGGGTGACCGCGCTGGTCGTTGTGCCGCCGCTGAGCGCCGACTGACCGCCGCCTGCAGGCGCGACCGTGGTCGCGCTGGAGGGCACAGTCGCGGTCGCGCCAGCCCCGCTGCTTGAACTGGTCGCAGGTGCCGAGCCACCTCCGGAGCTCGGGGTCGATCCAGTGCTGCTGCTGACACCGCTCCCAGCGCCAGACCCGCTGACCGATGCCGGGGTGGGTGGCTTCCGGTGGCTGCTCGCGGCCCCGCCGCCGGGCGTCGCCGGCGCCGTTCCACTGGTGGTTGGTACAGTCAGCGCCGGTGGTCCGGAACCAACACCCGCCGCCGGGGTGGTACCGCCGCAACCCGCAATCCCAAGCGCGCAGACGCTGGTCGCAGCCACTGGCAGGAGCGCGCGAATGCGAGGGCTGTCGAAGCGCTTGCGCACGCTGCCTCGCCGATGAAGCTCCTACTCGGCCAACGAGTCCATTTGCTGCCCGCACCACGGGCAGTCGAGCAGATCACGCTGCGCGAGCTGGTCGCAGTGGTTGCAGAAGCGCAGGTTCTCTATCGACCAGGGGAGTTCGGAGACGGTCGGCGCCAAGGGCAGCAGCTGCGCCACCGGCTCGAGCCGCTCACCGGTCTCCCGGTCCACGTACTGAACATCCGGCTCCGCCAGCACGATGGTCTCACGACCAGTCGAAGGTGTCCGCATCCGGTATCTCTGCAGCGTCCTCATCGCGCTCCCGATCAGTGCTTGTGTTCCTCGGGCAGCTCAGCGATCTCCCGTCGTGTGTCGCGAATCCACAGTCCCACGGAGACCCCGGTGACGACCAGCCCAAGGGCTGACCACACCCACCAGATCGTGGTGCCGACGACCAGCAGCGTCACCCCGAAGGCGACCGCCAGAGGCAACACCGAACCGCCGGGGAGGTGAATCTCCTCACCCACCGGAGGCACCGCTGCCTCGCGCGACTCATCGGACGCGGACTCAGCGGCAATGGTGTCGTGTTTGGTGGTGCTCATGGATGCAGATAGATCGCGGCGACAACGAACGTCGCGCCGAAGATGAAGAAACAGATTGCTCCGGCGATCAGACCGGCGCGCAGGTTCTTGCGAGCGAGCTTTTTGTCCATCCAGCTGAATCCTACCGGTTTGCGTCTGATCCGGCGGGCCCGGGATCAGAGCTTGACGTCCGCGACCATCGAGCCAAAGAGCAGAGCGAGGTATGCAAGCGAGTACAGGTACAGGCGCAGGGCGCTGGTCCGGTCGCGTCGCCGATACAACCGCACGGCCAGGAAGATGAAGCCGATGCCAAGGATCATCGAGGCCGCGAGATAGATGCCACCAAAGGCGCCGGCACAGAACGGCAGCTGCGTGAGCGCATACAGCAGCAGCGAGTAGAGGACGATCTGCTGGCGCGTCATCTCCTCACCACGTGCGACCGGAAGCATCGGCACACCAACCTTCTCATACTCCCGCTTCATCAGGAGGCTGAGTGCCCAGAAGTGCGGCGGCGTCCAGTAGAAGACGATCGCGAAGAGATACACCGCGGTCCATGAGAGCGAGCCGCGGGTTGCAGCCCAGCCGACAAGCGGCGGGATCGCCCCTGCGCCCCCTCCGATCACGATGTTCTGCCACGTACGCCGCTTGAGCCAGACGGTGTAGACGCCCACGTAGCCGACAAAGCCGGCAAACGCCAGCGAGGCGGCCAGCAGGTTCAGCGTGAGCCACATCAGTACGAACGACCCCACAGCCAGACCGCATCCGTAGCTGAGGGCCGCCGCCGGCGCCACACGCCCTGATGGGATCGGCCGCGAGGCTGTCCGCTCCATCTGAGCGTCGATGTCACGGTCATACCAGTGGTTAACCGCTCCAGCGCCACCGGCCGACATGTAGCCGCCGAGGCAGGCCAGCGCGACCTTGGAGAGCTTCGGATCGCCGGCCACCTCCATGGTCGTGACGGTGGTCAGGAGCAGAAGCGACTGGACTTTGGGCTTGGTCAGCTCAACGTAGTCGGCCACGACCTGACGCACGCGCGAGGACGTCGGGATCGGCTCAGCCGAACTTAGGGACTGGGTGCTCACGGACGCCTAAGGCTATAGGGAAACGAAGACCAGATGATGCAGCTCGTGGAACTCGACTGAGCGCGGCGCCACCGATCGGCTAGCCGCGCGCAAACTGCTCCGACCCACCGCTCTTCTGCAACCTGCCTGTCTGCGCCTCGACCTCGAGCCGGATGTCGCGCATCGGCTCCACCGAGCGCACACGCGGGACGACGTCGAAGTTGTTGACCGGGGGCGGCGAGGTGGTGAAACACTCCAGGGTGTTGCC
>JAKAED010000174.1 GCA_021820105.1 Actinomycetes bacterium
CAGTTCGATTCTGATGACCTTGCACAGGCTGCTCTGCTCAGGTACCTGCGAGCCGTGATCGAGGAGGGCCGCCCGCCGATGTACCTGCACGAGGAGGCGCGCGAGGCGGGCTGGGATGATGAACACCTGCTGGAGGCGATCGCGGCGGTCTCGCTGGAGGCGTTCGCGGCGATGATCAATGTTGCGGGCGAGGTCCCACCTGACGGTTCATCGGAGACTTCGCGCACGCTGAGGGCGGCGTGAGTCAGGCGGCCTATGGCGACCACTGATCCTCCGGCTGACCACTCCTGCTGCCCGTTCTACCACGAGGCGGTCGAGCTCGTGGGCCGCAGGTGGACCGGGGCGATCCTGCGTGTGCTGATGGATCGGCCGATGCGCTTCTCCGAGGTCGGCCAGGCGGTGCCTGAGCTATCGGACCGCCTGTTGTCGGCGCGGATGAAGGAGCTTGAGGCGCGTGGGATCGTGCAGCGGCGCGTGGAGGCGGGACCTCCGGTCCGCGTCGAGTACTCGCTCTCGGAGATGGGTCGGGCGCTCGGTCCCGCGCTCAATGAGCTTGAGGATTGGGCTCAACGGTGGCTCAGCCCGCACGGGTCGGCTTGAGCATCGGAGCCAGGTCGGCTCGATCGATCAGACCGAGTAACGTTCCGCCGCGATGAGCGATCAGCCTGCCCTGACCACCGCAGACGTACTGGCCCGCGTTGAGCAGGAGGGAATCCGCTTCATCCGGCTCTGGTTCACCGACATCCTCGGCAACCTGAAGGCCTTCAGCATCAACAGCACTGAGCTGGCTGACGCCTTTGACGGTGGTATGGGCTTTGACGGCTCGTCGATCACGGGCTTCAACGCGATTGAGGAGTCCGACATGATCGCGGTGCCCGATCCACGGACCTTCGCCATCCTCCCCTGGCGGGGTGGAGAGCACGCGGTCGGTCGCATGTTCTGTGACATCCGTACTCCGGAGGGCCGGCCCTATGAGGGCGATCCGCGCCACATTCTGCGGCGTGCGGTCGAGCGTGCCCGGGCAATGGGCTTTGATCACTTCTACGTGGGGCCGGAGCTCGAGTACTTCTATTTCCGCGATTCCCGCTCGACCGAGGTGCTGGATGAGGGCGGCTACTTTGATCTGACCACGCTCGATGCCGGCTCCGATCTGCGCCGTGACACCGTCCTCGGTCTGCAGCAGCTCGGGATCCACACCGAGTACTCCCACCACGAGGTGGGCCCCAGCCAGCATGAGATCGACATGCGTTACGCCGACGCGCAGACGATGGCCGACCACTGCATGACCTACAGGATCACGGTCAAGGAGTACGCGCTCAAGTACGGCTGCCACGCGACCTTCATGCCCAAGCCCCTGTTCGGAAAGAACGGCTCGGGCATGCACACCCATCAGTCGCTCTTCCGTGGTGAGCGCAACGCCTTCTTCGATGCCGATGATCCCTACAACCTCTCCGACATCGGCAAGGCGTTCATCGCCGGCCAGCTCCGTCACGCCCGTGAGATCAGCTCGATCTTTGCCCAGTGGGTCAACTCCTACAAGCGCCTGGTGCCCGGCTACGAGGCGCCCGTTTACGTGGCATGGTCACGGCGCAACCGCTCCGCGCTGGTCCGGGTCCCGATGTATCACCCGGGGAAGGAGCAGGCCACGCGGATGGAGCTTCGCTGTCCTGATCCCGCCTGCAACCCCTACCTCACGTTCGCGGTGCTCCTCCAGGCCGGGCTGGAGGGGATCGAGCACGGTTACGAGCTGCCCGACCCGATGGAGAAGAACCTCTACCACCTCTCGCCCGAGGAACGGCGGCGGCTGGGAATCGAGCAGCTGCCGGAGACCCTCGGTGAGGCGATTGAACTGACCGCGCAATCAGAGCTGGTGCTGCGAACGCTTGGCGAGCACACCTTCAACCGCTACATCGAGATCAAGCGCCAGGAGTGGGAGGACTATCGCGTTCAGGTCACACCCTGGGAGCTCGAGCGGTATCTGCCGGTGCTCTGACGCGAGGCCGAGTGCCCTCGGGACCTCACATACGTATTTCCCACGGTCAGAAGTTGCGTGTCAGCTGCCGAACCTGAGCATGTGGTCACGCACGATGATTGGCTCCCGGACCGGAGCGCGACTGACATGGCGCTTGAGCTGACCGAACTGCAGCGGCTTCAGCAGGTCACCGATCGCATCAGCGTGGCGTTCTACGTCTGCGATCGTGATTCCCGCTACCTGATGGCCAACCCGGCCTACGGGGATGTGGTCGGGCTCGAGCCAGAGGCGATCATCGGCCGCTTCCGCGCTGAGGTCCTACCGCCCGCGCTGGTCAGTCCGGCGCTCGCGTCTGACGCTCGCGTGCTCTGCGGAGAGACGGCCAGCGACGAGGTGACCGACGCACACGGAAGGAAGGTCTCGGCGGTGAAGTTCGCGGTCCGTGACCAGCAGGGCGAGGTGTATGCCATCTGCGGGATCGTCACGGATGCCACCGACGTGCAGCGGATGCGCCTCGAGCTGGAGCACCTGGCGGCGGTCGATCCGCTCACCGGCCTGCACACTCGCAGGCACCTGCTGGAGGCGCTGGACACGTCTCTGACACTCGCTGCGGCGGAACACGCGCACGGTGCCGTGCTGTTGATGGACGTGGACAACTTCCGCGCCGTGAACGACTCACTCGGACACGCGGCCGGCGACGAGATCCTCCGCGCCGTTGCCGATGCCCTCCGGGGTCGGATGCGCGACACAGACCTCATCGCCCGGCTCAGCGGTGATGAGTTCGTGGCGGTGCTGTGGGGAGATACGGAATCAGGCGCACTGGGTGTGGCCGCGGAGTTGCGCACCCTGCTCGGGGCGCGCGAGCAGGGTCCCATCCGGCTGAGCATCGGCATCAGCACGTTCGCCGATGGCGAACGAACCACGGCTGAGGACCTGCTCGTTGCTGCCGACGTGGCGTTCCATGAGGCCAAGGAGGCCGGGGGCGATCAGGCACGGGTCTACCGCTGGCAATCCGCCAGCGCCTTCAGCTGGGTGCGGCGCATCCGCGCTGCGCTTGACCAGTCACGACTGGAGCTCCTGGCGCAGCCGATCCTGCAGTTGCGAACCGACCGGGTGGTCATGCACGAGCTGCTCGTCAGGCTCCGCACGGATGACGGCGACCTGATCCCGCCCGCCGCGTTCATCCCGGCCGCGGAGCACTTTGGGCTGATCGGTGAGATCGACCATTGGGTGATCAGGCGCGCGCTTGAGTTCGCGGCGGCAGGCCACCACGTGGGCGTCAACATCTCCGCGCAGTCACTGGCCGACAACAGCCTCATCGAGCTGGTGCGCCGCGCCGTGGCGGGTGGTGTCGACCCGTGCAAGGTGATGGTCGAGGTCACCGAGACGGCGGCCATCAGCAACATTCCACAGGCGCAGATGCTCGCCCGCTCGCTCGCCGAGATCGGCTGCTCGCTCGCGCTTGACGACTTCGGGACCGGGTTCGGTTCGTTCTCCTACCTCAAGCACCTGCCGGCTGAGTTCATCAAGATCGACATGGACTTTGTCGGTCAGGTCGCCAACAACGGCACGGATCGGGAGATCGTGCGCTCGATCGTCGGGATCGCGTCGGCACTTGGCAAGCGAACGATCGCGGAGGGAGTTGAGGACCAGGAGACCCTGGACGTGCTGCGTGAACTAGGTGCCGACTATGCCCAGGGCTTTCACATAGGTCGCCCACAGCCGCTGCTCGTAACGCCGCGTCGGCGTAGCCATCCCGCCGCCACCGGCAATACTTAGATTTTCCTTAGTTCTGCAAGGAATCTTGCACTACGGGTTTTACCGCAGGGTTATGATCCCCACCCTGATCTTGCGGGAGGGGCCGAGATCATCCCACTGACGGAGTGGGCCTGTAAATCTCTCATTTTCTTGGGCGGAGGGTCCAGGATGACCTATTCACAGAAGGATCTGTGGCGGGCTGGACGCCTGCGCGCCTTGACGGCGTCGCTGGCATTGCTCGCCTGTTTTGCCGTTCTCGGGGTTGGGCGAGCGTCGGCAGCCGGCGGCCCCATGTTCCCCGCCTCGCTGCAGTCGGCGTCGTCGATAGTGATGCCGCCGGCGGAGAACATCTCCAGCACCATCGGTGCTTATGAGTTCGGCGGCGGAGCGACAAGCTGCGGCTCGGCCGGCTTCTGCGCGTCCGTTACCGGGTACGACTCGATCGCTGGGAGCGGCGTGCTGGTGGTGCCGATCAACAACGGTGTGGCCGCGCCCGCGGTTCAGGTCGCGCTTCCCGCCAACGCTTACGCAAGTGGCTATGGCGAGCTCTACGGCATCAGTTGCTGGGGCGCTGATTCGTGCGTCGCCGTCGGCTCGTACGAGGCTCAGGGTGCGGAGTCGACGAACCAGGCATTGGTTGTGCCCATCACCAACGGCCAGGTGGGCACGGCCGTTGAGGTGGCGCCTCCGGCCAGCAACGTCACCGCGCAGGACGCGGGGCTGGGCAGCGTCAGCTGCGACCCCTCGGGCGCATGCGTGGCTGTTGGCTCGTACGTCGACGGTGACGGCAATACGCAGGCGATGATCGTGCCGATCACGGGCGGCAACGCCGGGACTGCGGTCGAGGTGGCGCCCCCCGCGGGCAATGCCATCGACAACTCCACGGGCAAGCAGTACGCGGAGCTGAACAGCGTCAGCTGCGAGTCCTCAGGCGCGTGTGTCGCGGTTGGCGATTACGTCGACACATCAGGTAACTCGCAGGCGATGGTCGTGCCGGTCTCCAGCACCGGTGCGCTGGGGGCGAGCACGATGCTCACCCTGCCTTCCGACGCCAGCGCGACTGATCCAAGAGCACGTCTGAACGACGTCTCCTGCCCCGCAGCCGGGAGCTGCGCGGCGATCGGCCAGTACAACGGCTCCAGCAGCAACGAGCAGCTGGTGACCTCAATCTCCGCAGCTGGGTTGCCGCTGCCGGCAGCCCAGGTGGTGGCAACCCTCGGCAGCGCGGAGAGCACCACCAGCGCGGAGGCCAATGATGTCGGTTGCGGTGTCGCCGGCTGTGATGTCGTTGGCGCCTACTGGGACACCAACGGCTCGAAGCAGCCGCTTGTGATCTCGGTCAGTGGCGGTGCGAGCAGCACCGTGCTCGGCAGCGAGGTGCAGGTGACACTGCCCGGCGACGCGGTGCAGGACGCCACCGGCAACCAGTCGGCGTGGCTGAGCCACATCAGCTGCTCGGCGGCGGGGTCATGCCTTGCCTCTGGCGGCTACACCGCGGACTACTTGGGATCGAACCAGGCCTTCTTCACCACTGAGGGAAGTTCAAATACCAACCTCAACGCGCTCCTCGTCGGGATATCCGGGACGACTGTCGACACGGGGATCTCCGCGCCGCTGCCGTCGAGCGCTGACGCCTATGGACGTCTGTCCGTCGGCTGGGGAGTGGGCTGTGGAGCGACCGGATCCTGCGCCGTGTTCGCCAAGTACCTGCAGGGCTTCTCGACCGTTGCCCAGCTCTCCAACGCGCTCAGCTGTCTCTCGGGATCGTATGGCGACGGGAACTGCCTGTCATCGGGTTCGGAACAGCCATACGTGATCAGCGCGCAGGCGCCGCTCATGATCACGGCCGGCAGCGTTCCCACAACGGTGACCGCGGGCGTGACCTCGGTCTCGCTGGCGTCCATGGCGACCGGTGGCTGGGGTCCGTACCAGTGGTCGGTTGCCAATGGCAACACGCTGCCGGACGGGCTCAGCCTGGACCCATACACGGGTGTGATCTCCGGCACGCCGCAGGCCGCCGGCACGTATCACCTGTGGGTTCGCGCCGACTCGCCGGGGATGCCGACGCAGAATGCGGTGGCGTCACTGACGCTGACCGTTGGTGCGCAGACCACCACATCCCCGGTCACCACAACGGCGACGATCAAGCCCGCTGTGACGTCGAACCGCAAACCGAGCCTGATCGTGGTTCGCGGGAACCTGCGCGATCACGGCGGCAAGGTGGTCGTGCATCTGCGCTGCCACAGCTGGGCACGCTGCAACGGGATGGTGAAGCTGCGCTGGCACGGTCACGTGATCAGCAAGGCCAAGCGCCTCTCGATCAGCGCAGGTCGGACCGCGGCGGTAACGGTCCATCTGAACGCCAGCGGGATGAAGGACGCAGCGAGCCTGCGCAAGCCTCGGCATGGACATCCGACCATGTACGTGACGGTCGTACCAACCCTGAAGGTTGGGCGTGGGCTTGCTCACGGCCGGCCGATGTGGGTCATCTGACAGCTGACGACCAGTAGGCGGGCAGCTGCACATCGCGGGGAGGGGCCTGGGCCTCTCCCCGCGAGGCTTCGTATCTGGTGGCGGACGTCAGAGGAGCGCCTCCAGCGCCTCCAGGTCCGTGACCGGCAACCGGCATGTGAAGCGCTCGCACACATACGCGGCCTGTCGCCCGTCAATGAGCGTGCGCTCACGCAGCAGCGCCACGGCCGTGCCCGCGGTGCTGTCCGAGTCGGTTCCCGCGAGGACGAGATGGGGGCGAAACCGGGTGCGTAGGGCGCCGGTCAGCGGACCGGCGCCAACGATCGCGACCTCGCGCGGGGTTGCAAGGTAGAGGTCCAGCGCCTGCAGCAGGTGGCCGAACGCGAGCGGGTGGCGCAGCGCGAGTGGTGCATGCAGCGCAAGCACTCCGGCAGCCCAGCGCTCGTAGGCCTCCTCGCCTGAGAGGCGGGCCAGTCGCAGCAGGCCCAGTGCCGCCGCCGAGTTACCCGACGGGATCGGCATATCCTCCAGGTCCTTGCGGCGGCCGACCAGGTGCGGCACGTCCGCGGCGGTGGTGAAGAAGCCCCCGTGCTCGCGGTCTCCAAAGCGCTCGATCATCGCGTCGGCGACGGCCACCGCCTCCACAAACCAACGCTCGTCGAAGGTGCTCTCGTACAGCACCAGCAGCGCCTGCAGGAGATAGGCGTGATCCTCCAGGTAGGCGGGGATCGCAGCGCGGCCATCCTTCCAGGTGCGCAGCAGGTTGTTGCGCTCGTAGATCGG
>JAKAED010000175.1 GCA_021820105.1 Actinomycetes bacterium
CCGATCTCAGCAGCGTCACCGCGCTCAGGTCGATGAAGCTCAGCTCCGTGAGGTCAAGGAAGATCGTTTCCACCGCCGCGTCCTCAAGGGCGGCCTGGAACGCACTGTCCAGCAGCGGAGCCGTGGCCAGGTCCAGTTCGCCGACGGGCGTCAGCACCTGGACTGCTCCGGTGCGGCGCGTGTGCACGGTGAAGTTCGGGACGGAGACCATGAACGTCCTTCGGTTTGAAATGACGGTCACGATCCCTGCCGTCGCACGCTGTCGACGTAAGTCCCGCAATGCACAACATATCAGTGGCGGTTTCAGTGCCGGAGGAAGTTGGTAGGTGAATAGGACTGACAAACAACGTGTTCGGCTCGATCTGCTCGCCGACCACGCCTCACTCCGTGAGGGACGGGACCGGGAGGGCTCATGGACACGCGCAGATCTGAACATGCCGGAGCGATGTCGGAGGTGTCAAACGCGATGGTCGCTCTGCACAAGGAGCAGTTCGGGCGTGGACCGACGCGAGCCCGCTCTGATTTCGCTGGTCCCGACACGTTGGTGTGCGTGCTTGAGGACGCGTTGCTCCCGGCCGAGTTGAAGCTCGTGTCGCTGGGACAGGCGGCAAGCGTCCGCAGCACCCGTGCCGCGTATCAGTTGGCCACCGCGGACCAGTCCATTGCGGCCGTTGAGCAGATCCTCGGCCGCAGAGTGGTGGCCTTCGCCAGCGCCGTCGATCCCGGCGCCAACACGGTGTTTGAGAACTTCCACTTCGAGGCCGCCGTGTCCACCCGGGGTGCTCCGGCCGCTGCCTGATCACCAGCACGCGCCCGTCCGCTCCTGCTGCTTCCCTGAGCTTTCCATGCACCTGCAGCAGGTCGCGATCATCGTCGATGACTATGACGACGCAATTGAGTTCTTCGTTGAGCAGCTGGGGTTTGAGCTGCTTGAGGACTCGCCGGCCACCACCAATGATGGCCGCCCCAAGCGCTGGGTCGTGGTTCGTCCGCCCGGGGCTGAGACGGGGCTGCTGCTTGCGCAGGCGGACGGTGAGGAGCAGCGGCGCGCGGTCGGGCGGCAGTTCGCCGGGCGGGTCGGCCTCTTCCTGCAGGTCAAGGACTTTGATGAAGCCCACCAGCGGATGCGCTCCCGCGGCGTCAGGTTCGTGACCGAACCCCGGACTGAGAGCTACGGCAAGGTCGCCGTGTTTCTGGACGTGGCCGGCAACCGCTGGGACCTGCTCGGACCGCCCGGGGTGTGAGTCCGCCGAGGGGAAGCGGGTGCTGGAGGCTGCGCCGGGACGGGCGAGCCAGCGGGCCGCCCGCCCCGCAGCCTGGGAAAGCACAGGCGCGAGCGGTAGGCTGGGTGACAGCTGTCGCATGGCCGCGCTCGATGAAATCCCCGGGCTTGACCAGCCGGATCCGGCGCGCGCGGTGCTGAACCAGCCACCGCCGTTTGAGCCCGCCAACCTGTTCGAGCTCGACCGCGCGCTGCAGGAGGCGCTCGCGCGTGAGGGCGGCGGCTGGGGAATCGAGCGCGTGCGTGAGACCGGGATGGTGGCCGGCAGCGTGGAGGCGCGCGCGCACGCCCGCCGGGCCGAGCGCCAGATCCCAGTGCTGCACACCCACGACCGGTACGGCAGCCGGATCGATCAGGTGGAGCTCGACCCCAGCTGGCACTGGCTGCTGGAGGGAGCGATCAGCCGCGGGATGTCAGGGCTGCCGTGGCGCGAGCAGCGGGCGGGGGCGCACGTGGTGCGCGCGGCCATGTTCATGCTGTGGGGGCAGCTCGACGACGGGGTCATGTGCCCGGTCTCCATGACCTACGCGTCCGTGCCGGCGCTGCGGGACGGCTCCGCGGCGCTGGCCGCTGAGTGGGAGCCGCGGCTCACGAGCAGTGAGTACGGCCGCGGCGCGCTGGCCGGCATGGCCATGACGGAGCGCCAGGGCGGCTCGGATGTGCGCGCCAACATCACCCGCGCGCAGCCGCTCGGCGATGGCCTGTATGAACTCCACGGCCACAAGTGGTTCTGCTCCTACCCGCCGTGCGACATCTTCCTGGTGCTGGCCCAGGCGCCCGGCGGCCTCTCCTGCTTCGTCGCCGAACGCGGACCCGGCATGGAGTTTCAGCGGCTCAAGGACAAGCTCGGGACGCGGTCGCTGCCCAGCGCCGAGGTTGAGTTCCGCGGTGCCCCCGCCCGGCTGCTCGGCGAGGAGGGCCGTGGCGTGCAGACGATCATCCGCATGGTCAACCACACCCGCCTTGACTGCATGCTCGGCTCCGTCAGCGTGTTTCGGCGAGGCACCGCCGAGGCGATCCACCACGCCCGCCATCGCCGCGCCTTCGGGCAGCTGCTGGTGCAGCAGCCGGCGATGCAGAACGTGCTGGCCGACCTGGCCCTGGACGCTGAGGCCGCCACCACCGCCGCGCTGCGGGTCGCGCGCGCCTACGACGAGGGCGAGCACGCCGCCGCCTTCCGGCGCCTCGCCACCGCCGTCATGAAGTGCTGGATCTGCAAGCGCGCCCCCGTGCACGCCGCCGAGGCGCTTGAGTGCCTGGGCGGCAACGGCTTCGTCGAGGACGCCGGCATGGCCGCCGTCTACCGCGGCGCCCCCGTCAACTCGATCTGGGAGGGCTCGGGCAACATCGCCGCTCTGGACGTGCTGCGCGCGCTGCACCGCGAGCCTGAGGCGGCCGCCGCCTTCCTGGAGGAGTGCTCGCTGGCCCGCGGCGCCAACCGCCACCTGGATCAGCACCTTGACCGCCTCGCCGCTGCTTCGGCGGTCAGCCCCAGCGAGTACGAGGCCCGCCGGGTCGTGGAGGCGCTCGCGCTCGCGCTCCAGGCCTCGCTGCTGGTGCGCTTCGCGCCGCCGGCGGTGGCCGACGCCTTCTGCGCCACCCGGCTGGGCGGGCAGGGCGGTCGCGCCTACGGCACCCTGCCCCCGGGGGTCGATGTCGAGGCGATCATCGACCGTGCGCTGCCGGCCGGCTGAGCGGCTCTGCGTCAGCGGCGGCTGAGCCGCCAGCATACTCAGAGTGTGACCACGACCATCAAGGTGTCGAATGAGGTCCGCGATCGCCTGAAGGAACAGGCTGCGCTGGCGCACCGGACGCTCGGGCAGCAGCTTGAGTACCTGGCAGGCCTGGGCGAGCGAGAGGCGCGCCTTGCGAGCCTCCGCACGGCGATCGGGGCTACCTCCCCAGCGGACCTTGAGTCCTACCGCGAGGAGAGCCGCGCCTGGGACCGCATCCAGAGTGCCTGAGGGTGCTTCGGCCGCCGCGGCGCTCGCGCCCGGTGACGTCATCTGGGTTGAGCCGGAGATCGCCGTCGGCCGGGAGCAGTCCGGCCGCCGGCCGGCGTTGGTGGTGGCCGGCGCCGGCTGCCTCGAGACCGTCGACACACTCGTCCTGGTCGTGCCGATCACCACCCTGGACCGCGGCTGGCCAAATCACATTGAGGTCTCCGGAGCTCAGCTGCAGCAGCGTTCGTGGGCGATGTCAGAGCAGATCAGGACCATCTCACGGGAGCGCGTGGTCGCTCGCGCTGGCCGCGCTGAGGAGGCGACACTGGTCGCGGTGCGCACGTGGCTGGCTGACTTCCTTGAGCTCTGAGTGAATCAGCGCCCCTGAGTCGATCGGCATGCCCTCAGTCGATCATCGCGCTGCCGCCCGGCTGAGCACCGGCGGCGGCGCGGTTGAGCCCCGCACGATCAGCTCCGTCGGCAGGACCTGATGCTTTGGTACCTGCGGGGCACCGGAGAGCAGCTCGATCAGCCGCTCCACCGCCAGCCTTCCCTTCTCGGCGGCCGGCTGGCGGATCGTCGTCAGGTTCTCAAACTGCGCCACGTCATCAAAGCCCACGATCGAGATGTCAAACGGGACCATCAGCCCGCGCTCGGCCGCGGCCTGGCGGGCGCCCACCGCGATCAGGTCGCTGAACGCCACCACGCCCGTGACCTGCGGGTCCGTGTCCAGCAGCGCCCGCATGCCGGCGTGGCCCGCCTCGACCGAGGTCATGGAGCACTCCATCACCACAGTGTCATCCCAGCTCAGGCCGGCAGCCAGCACCGCCTCGGCACAGCCCTCCAGCCGCTGGCGAGCGATGCCCACCGCCAGATGCCGCTCGTCGGGCGGGACCGGGCCGGTGTTGGTGTGCCCGGTCAGTCGGGTGGTGAGGACGCCGATGCGCTGATGCCCCAGCTCAAGCAGATGCGCGGCGGCCGCCCTGGTGCCCGCCCGGTCATTGATCGTGATGCAGTCAAGGCCACGTACCTGTGGCCCGTCCACCACCACGATCGGCAGCTGCCGCGCGAGCGCGACCTGAAACAGCGCGTTCTCCTCAAGCAGGGAGTGCACAATGAAGCCATCAACGGCCGCGTTGCGCACCGCGCCCTCATCCGCCTCCTGATCAGGTGAGCCCGGCACCAGCATCAGCGCCTGCTGCGCCTCCGCCAGGCCCTCCGCCACGCCGCGCAGCACGAGCATCGCGTAGGGGTCCGTGAACGGGTAGGGCAGGCGCTCGGGGAAGACCATCGCGAGGCTGCCGGAGCGGCCACGGCGCAGGTTGCGCGCAGTTGGGTCCGGCCCCGGGTACCCGAGCTCAGCCGCGGTCCGCAGGATCCGCTCGCGCAGCTCGGCGGAGAGCTGATCCGGCCGGTTGTAGGCGTTTGAGACGCTGGAGGGGGAGACCCCCACGGCCTCGGCCACGCCAACCAGGCTCGCGCGTTGCGCGCGACGCTCAGCCGTCTGGCGGCCGTCCGGCTTGGGGTTCTCTGGCATCGGCTGGGTACTGTAGATCCGTCGCCTTTACTATAACGTTCCAGATCCCGTCATCGTTTGGGAGATCGGTGGTGCTGAGGCACCCGCCTGCGTTTCACAGCCGCCGTCCGCCGGAGACCATTGAGGAGAGAGCTTTGACCGATCTTGAGCAGCAGCTGCACGGCCTTTCCACGCCGTCCGGCGACCGTGCCGGTGATCGCGCCGGTGGCCCCTGGTGGCGGGAGGCAGTCGTCTACCAGGTCTACATCCGCAGCTTCGCGGACGGCAACGGGGACGGCATCGGTGACATCGCCGGCCTGCGCTCGCGGCTCACGTATCTGCAGGAGCTGGGGGTTGACGCGATCTGGATCAACCCCTGGTACCGCTCGCCGATGGTCGACGCCGGTTACGACGTGGAGGACTACCGGGAGATCGACCCGCTGTTCGGCTCAATGGCGGATGCGGAGGCGTTGATCGCTGACTGCCACGCACTGGGGATCCGCGTGATTGTTGACCTGGTACCCAACCACACCTCGTCGCGCCACGCCTGGTTTCAGGCGGCGCTGGCCGCCGCACCGGGCTCGCCCGAGCGTGCCCGCTACTGGTTCCGGCCCGGCCGCGGCGCTGAGGGGGAGCTGCCACCCAATGACTGGCGCTCCCGTTTCGGTGGCAGCGCCTGGACCCGGGTGACGGAGGCAGACGGCAGCCCCGGTGAGTGGTACCTGCACCTCTTTGCGCCTGAGCAGCCCGACCTCAACTGGGACCACCCGGAGATCGCACAGGAGTTCCTCTCAATCCTGCGCTTCTGGCTTGACCGTGGCGTGGACGGCTTCCGCATCGACGTGGCCCACGGCCTCGTCAAGGACCCGGCCCTGCCGGACCTCGGTGAGCGCGCGGTGCGGGAGGACGAGCCGGGTCCGCCCGACACCACCGATCACCCCTACTGGGACCGGGATGAGCTCTCCGACATCTACCGGGAGTGGCGTCGGGTCGCCGACTCCTATGCCGGTGACCGCATGTTCGTCGCGGAGGCCTGGGTCAGTGATCCGCACCGGTTGGCGCGCTACCTGGACGGTGACGTGCTGCACACCGCCTTCAACTTCCACTTCCTGGACTGCGCGTGGGCGGCGCCGGCGCTGCGGGCGACGATTGATGAGACGCTCGCCGCTCACGTTCGGGTGCACGCGCCATCCACCTGGGTGCTCTCAAACCACGACGTCACACGTCACCGCAGCCGCTACGGGAGCCGCCTGGCGGGCGCGCTTGGTGACTCAGGCGGCCTGTCTGAGGTCGACCTTGCGCTCGGCGAGCGCCGCGCCCGTGCGGCCGCGCTGCTGTTGCTGGCGCTGCCGGGCAGCGCCTACGTCTACCAGGGGGAGGAGCTTGGGCTCTGGGAGGCGCCGATCCCTGAGCAGGCCATCCAGGACCCCGAGTTTGCCCGCACCGGCCGCACCCGCGACGGCTGCCGCGTGCCGATGCCGTGGTCCGGTGAGGTGGCGCCGTTTGGCTTCAGCCCGGCGGGGTCGGATGTGGCCGCGCCGTGGCTGCCGCAGCCGGCTGAGTGGGCGTCGGTGAGCGCTGAGCGGGAGGCCGCGGATGCGGACTCGATGCTGGCCCTGTACCGCCGCGCGCTGGCGCTGCGCCGCTCGCTGCGGGCCCTGGGCGACGGTGAGCTGAGCTGGGCGCTTGAGGCCCCTGAGGGCGTGCTCGCCTTCACGCGCGAGCCTGGCTTCCAGCTGATCGTCAACCTCTCTGAGGCGCCGGTCCCGCTGCCGGCGGGCTGGCGGGTGCTCTTGGCCAGCTGCGAGCTTGCCGACGGCGGCACCGCGCTGCCGGTTGACGGGGCGGTCTGGTTGGAGCGCGAGCTCTGAATTGGTGGGCGGGCGGGGGCACCTCCTCTCCGCGCCCGCTCGCGCCTACTCGCCCCAGCCGCGCCCACTCGCGCTCCCCGCGCCCACTCGCGCTCACCGCGCCCACGCGCCCCCGCCCGCCCGCGCCCGCCCGCGCCCGCCCGCCCGACCCCGGCTCCAGCCGCGTGGGGAAAGAAAGTTGCCGCTACGGCACATTTCCTTCCCCACACGGACCCGTTCTGGCCCGGCTTGCTCTACCGCGCCCGCCCGCTTGGCAGGTTGCGCCGCCCACCCGGCAGCTCAGCCTGCGCCCGACCGGGTCGGTCTTTGGCT
>JAKAED010000176.1 GCA_021820105.1 Actinomycetes bacterium
AGATCGACTGGTTGCTCGCCCAGGGCGGCCTTGAGGCGATGGTCGCACGCACCACCTCCGCCTCCAGCCACCTCTACGGATGGGCCGAGGCGCATGAGCATGCGAGCCCGTTCGTCAGCGATCCGGATAAGCGCTCGCTGGTGGTCGGCACGATCGACTTTGCTGAGCAGATTGATGCGGCCGAGCTGGCCGCGACCCTGCGCGCCAACGGCATCGTGGATGTCGAGCCCTACCGCAAGCTCGGCCGGAACCAACTGCGGGTGGCGATGTTCCCGGCGACCGATCCTGCTGACGTGCAGGCGCTGACCGCCTGTATCGACTTCGTCCTGGAGCAGAACGCATGAGCCGCCAACGTGTACTCGTTGCCGAGAAGGTCGGCGCCTCCGGCATCAACCTGCTGGAGGAGCACTTCGACGTCGAACTCGGCTTCGACTGGGACCGCGAGCAGGTCAAGCAGCGGCTGCCCGAATTTGACGGCATCCTGATCCGCTCGGCGACCAAGCTCGACGCCGAGCTGTTGGCCGCCGGAACGCGACTGAAGGCGATCGGCCGGGCCGGGGTGGGTGTCGACAATGTCGACGTACCGGAGGCCTCAAAGCGGGGCATCGTCGTTGCCAACGCGCCGCTGTCAAATGTCGTTACGGCAGCAGAGCACACCATGGCGCTGCTGCTGGCCCTGGCCCGCAACGTCCCGCAGGCGCACGCGTCACTGATCGCCGGGCGCTGGGACCGCTCGAAGTACTCAGGCGTTGAGCTCTTTGAAAAGACACTCGGGATCATCGGCTTTGGTCGCATCGGCCAGCTCGTGGCCGAGCGCGCCCGCAGCTTCGGGATGCGCGTGGTCGCATACGACCCGCTGGTGAGCGATGAGCGCTTCAAGCAGCTGGGTGTGGAGCGCGCCGCTCAGCCTGAGGACGCGTATGCGGTGGCTGACTTCCTGTCACTGCACCTGCCCAAGACGTCGGAGACGACTGGCTGGCTGAACGCGGAGGTCCTGGACAAGTGCAAGGACGGCGTCCGCGTGCTGAACGTCGCCCGCGGCCCTCTGGTCGTCGATGAGGATCTGAAGGCGGCATTGGACAGCGGCAAGGTCGCAGGCGCAGCGCTCGATGTGTTCCAGAGCGAGCCCATCACAGACCATCCGCTCTTTGGCTATCCGAACGTGATTGTCACACCGCACCTGGGTGCCTCCACAGCTGAGGCCAATGACCGGGCCGGCTTCCAGGCGGCCGAGCAGATCGTGGCGGCGCTGACGGGGGGTTCTGTGACCACCGCCGTGAACATCCCCGCCATCCCGGATGAGGACATTGAGGCGCTGACGCCCTTTGTCCCGCTTGCGCGCGCACTGGGTAAGATCGCCGCCTCTCTCGATGAGGAGGCTGCGATTGAGACGGTGAAGGTGGACTTCCTCGGAGGCATTGCCGCGCGCGACACGCGCCTGCTCGGACTCAATGTGCTGATGGGAGTGCTGTCGGCCAAGGGGGCGGAGGAACTCAATGAGGTCAACGCCCCCGCCCTGGCGGCACAGCGTGGGATCTCAAGTGTCGACTCCAAGCAGTCGGAGGTCCGCGACTACACCGACATGATCCGAGTGACGGTGACCAGCAGTCGCCACACCGCCAGCGTCGCCGGCACAGTGATCGGCAACCTCCACCGGCCGCATCTGCTGGAGGCCTGGGGCCAGCGCTTTCAGGTCCAGCTCGAGGAGCATGTGACCATGTTCCGCTATCACGACCGCCCAGGGATGCTCGGGCGTGTCGGCACGCTGTTCGGCGCCCACAACGTGAACATCGTCTCCTCGATCGTCGGCCGTCAGCCGGAGGGCTCAGACCACGAGCCGTACGCGGCGATGATCATCACCACGGACGTGGCGGTGCCCGATGCGCTCGTGCGTGAGATCGCCACCAGCGATGGGTTCGTCACCGGGGTCAGCGTCACGCTCTGATCGAGGCAGTGCCGGAGGGGCCGAGCCGGCAAGCCGGCCCCTCCGCTGCGATCAGTTGACGTTCCGCCCACGCAGCCGCTAGCCTTTAACGCCGATGGCGCACGCCCTCAACCTCCGACTTCTCCTCCTCCCCCTCCGGGGGGAATAGCGCGTCGGCGGCCGCATGTAGCCGCAAACCAAGCCCGAGAAGCAGCAGGACGAGAGCCAAAGGAGACGTGAGTCAGTGACGCCGGCAGCAGACCCCAACCGTGTAATCATCTTCGACACCACCCTGCGTGACGGTGAGCAGTCACCTGGCATATCGCTGAACGCGCAGGAGAAGCTTGAGATCGCCCAGCAGTTGGCGCGGCTCGGCGTGGACGTGATCGAGGCCGGTTTTCCCATCTCCTCGCCAGGGGATTTTGAGGCGGTGCAGACCATCGCCCGCAGCGTTGAGGGACCGGTGATCGCCGGACTCGCACGCGCCTTCCCGGGCGACATCGATTCCGCCTGGGGGGCGCTCAAGGACGCTCAGCGCCCGCGTATCCATACCTTCATCTCAACCTCGGACATCCACATCAAGTACCAGATGCAGAACACGCGGGATGACGTGCGCGGGATGGCTCGGGCTGCCGTCGCGCACGCTCGGTCACTGTGTGAGGACGTGGAGTTCTCGCCGATGGATGCCACACGATCCGACGTTGAGTTCACCGCTGAGATCCTGCAGATCGCACTTGATGAGGGCGCCACGACGATCAACATCCCGGACACGGTGGGCTACGCGCTGCCACATGAGTACGCCGCGTTTCTGACGCGGCTGTATGAGCTGGTGCCAGGGCTGCACGACGTTGTGCTCTCGACGCACTGCCACGACGACCTTGGGCTGGCAGTTGCCAACTCAATCGCTGGTGTGACCGCCGGCGCCCGCCAGGTGGAGTGCGCTGTCAATGGGATCGGCGAGCGGGCCGGTAACGCGGCGCTTGAGGAGATCATCATGCTGATCGCCACGCGCGCGGATGAGCTCGGGGTGCACACCGGCGCGGTGACCAAGGAGATCGCTCGCACCTCCCGGATCGTCTCGCGCCTGACCGGCTACCCGGTGCAGCCCAACAAGGCGATCATTGGCCGTAACGCCTTTGCCCACGAGTCCGGCATCCACCAGGATGGTGTGCTCAAGGAGCGCAGCACGTTCGAGATCATGGACGCCACCTCGATCGGGCTCGAATCAAACCAGCTGGTGCTGGGTAAGCACTCCGGGCGCCACGCTCTCCAGCAGGCGCTGAGCGAGCTCGGCTATGACGTCTCCGGGCAGACGCTGAACCAGGCGTTCAAACGCTTCAAGGAGATCGCGGACAAGAAGAAGCAGGTCACCGCGATGGACCTTGAGGCGCTGCTCACCGATGAGCTGCGTGAGCAGACGCAGGGCGCCGGCTACACGCTTGAGTGGTTTGACGTGGAGTCATCGACCCGGAGGCCGCCGCACGCAAAGGTGGGGATCCGCGGCCCGGAGGGTGAGGAGCTCGAGGGCTCCTTCGGCGGCGACGGACCGGTGGATGCGATCTTCCACGCGATCAACGTCGCCACCGGCGTGGACGCGCGGCTGCGTGAGTTTCACATCGGCGCCGTGACCGGCGGGCAGGATGCGCTGGGGGAGACCTCCATCGTCGTTGAGGTGGAAGGACGCTCCGGCTCGGGTCAGGCGGTTTCCACCGACATCGTCGAGGCCGCCGCGCGGGCCTACGTGCGGGCCCTGTCAAACGCGGTGCGCAGGCACGAGGGCGAAGGAGCTGAGGCGGCGCTTGCGGGCACGCCTTAGGACGCATCCCGCGCTCCAGCCCTGCCGAGGGAGTGTTCGACCGTTGGGTGACATGAACGAAGGAAGACCGGCGCGTCTCGATTCGCTGACTGGGCTCCGGTTCTTTGCAGCGTTGGGTGTGCTGTTGACACACATCAACAGCAACGTCACGACACTGCTGGGGTCCGCTTGGTGTCAGTTCGGCTATCTGGGGGTGCCGTTCTTCTTTGCTCTCTCTGGCTTCGTGTTGACCTGGACGGCCACTGCTGACGACACTGCGCGCGCATTCTGGCGGCGTCGGTTCGCGCGTGTGTATCCGCTGTATCTCGTCTCGCTGTTACCGGGAGTGATTCTCGGACTCGCTGGTCAAGCAGAGGTGTCTGCACTCGCAGCGATCCTGTCGGTTGTTCTGCTGCAGGGCTGGTTCGTAACGCCCACAGTGGTGCTAAAAAATCCGAACGGTCCGGGCTGGTCGATCTCCGCTGAAGCGTTCTTCTATGCGCTCTTTCCGCTGCTGATACCCCGAGCACGAAGCGCGTCCGGCCGGATGCTCGCCTGCTCTTTGGTTGTGCTGCTCGCGGTGGTGCCGCTGGCGATCGTCGCGTGGGATGGGGTCTTCTCATCATGGTTCGTCCCGTACTACGCGGCTGCGTATCAGGTGGCCCCCTTCTTGTCGGGCGTAATCCTGGCTGAGGCGTTCCGCCGGGGTATGCGCTTCCCACGGTTGCGGTGGTCGCTCTCCTTGGCGGTAGCGGTCATATTCGTTCTCGGGCTGGCCGATGGCCACGCACACGTGCAGCTTACGAATCGTCCGCTGGTTGAGATCGGGGTGCTGCCGTTCGTGCTGCTGCTCATCGGCTCCGCGGCGACCGCGGACATCGTCGGCGCGCCGAGTCTGCTCCGCAGCCGTTCAGTCGTAAAACTCGGCGTTTGGTCCTATGCGCTCTACCTAACTCAATTCCCTGTGATCATGGTTATAGAGGCCATCTCGCCGAACAGCCTTTTCGGGGTGAACCGGGTGGTCGGTTCGCTGTCAGCAGTCGCGCTGATACTTCTCTGTATCGCGCTGGCGTGGGCCGCGCATAGGCTGATCGAAGCCCCCTGGAATGATCGTCTGCGACACGCTCCGAAGTCAGTGATCTCTGAGCAGGAGACTGTTCCTGCTCAGAGATCTGAGCCAGAGCTTCACGCCGGTGGCCAGTGGGTTTCAGTCGATGGCTAGCCGGCTTGCGGTGTCTGTAACGGTTCGAGACCGTTGCGCTGGTGGCAGACGTTCGCCTGGGAGTCAGGCTCCGACCCCCTGCGCATACCCCGCCGCCAGCGTCGCGTCAAGCCCCGAGTGCTCCATCAGGTCGCGCCCGATCAGAACGGCCGCGCTCCGGTCGGGCGTGATCAGACGCACCTGGGCGCCGCGCGCCTTCAGCGCTGAGGCCTCGACCAGCATCAACGCACGCGCGGCCGCCCGCACGGGTGGCGCAAAGCCGCCGTAGAGGCTCGCCATCGGCGCCAGGACCAGCACCTGAGCGTCACGCGCGGCGGGTGCGGCATCGGCGTTGGTGGGACTCCAGATGGCGCCGTCCACATACTCGCGACCGCCGATCACGACCGGCGCGAAGACCAACGGCACCGCGCAGGAGGCTGCCAGCGCTTCGGCAACGCTCGCATGCGGAGCGCCTGGTGACCCGAACACCACGCGCCTCCCTGAGCCACGGTCGAGCGCCGCCAGTCGCAGGCGCCCGTCAAAGCGCACGCGCTGCGGTGGAAAGGAGTCGCGGAAGTCAATCGGCTCGCTCGCCGATGCCGGCAGCAGTCGCAGCGCACCGGCGCGCACCACCTGGCCGGGGAGTGCCCCCGCACGCAGGGCCACGCTCGCAAGCGGTGAGGCGAGCGCGAGCAGCGAGCGACCCGCCCAATCAGGCAGCGCTTGGTCCGCCTTCGCGCTCACGTCGTGCAGCTCGCCCCCGGGGCGGCGCAGCGGCGCGCCGGCCGCGAGTCGCGCGGCGACGATCGCGCCGGCGGAGGTGCCCACGAGGTACTCGCAACCCTGCAGATCAAACCCGTTGGCGTCCTCCAGGCCCGCCAGCACTCCGGTCATCCAGGCGTCACCCTGGCGTCCGCCGCCGCCGAGTACGAGAATGTCTGGACGCCACTTGAATAGCACTTGAGGGACAACTGTACGATCTGTTCGCCATGCAAATCTGGGGCGTAACGATGGTTCGCGACGAGGCCGACATCATCGAGCTAACACTGCGTCACTTGATTGCGCAGGGTGTCGACAGGCTGCTCGTAGCCGATAACCTCAGCTCCGACGGCACGCGAGAGCTACTAGAAAAGCTAGCGTCGGATCTGCCCTTGACCGTCGTCGACGATCTTGATCCAGCGTACCGTCAGTCAGAGAAGATGACCTCACTTGCGAATCAGGCTGCCGTTGGTGGTGCGACCTGGATCGTTCCCTTCGACGCGGATGAGTTCTGGTCGGGTGTCGGCTGCTCTCTAAGAGAGGTGATTGAAATGGCTGAGTCACCGGTCTTGGCCGCGCGCCAGCTTGACCACTATCCCAGGCCGACCCGACTTACCGGAACCGCACCTGAGAGGCTGCCCTGGTGGCTAGAGGCTGAACTACCCAAGGTCGCATTTCGCTGGCAGCCCGGCGCGATCGTTGGCTCCGGGAACCACACTGTTTCCGGATTTGACGAGTTGCCCTACCCCGCGCCGCTGCGGATCGACCACTATCCACATCGCACATGGCAGCAGTTCCGACGCAAGTACGTGCAGGGAGCGGCGGCGCTTCAAGCCGCAAATGCATCGCAGCGCATGGGTACCCACTGGCGGAAAATCGGCAACCGACCTACCTGGGCTATCAGGCTCGCGTGGTGGCAATGCAGGATGAAGCTCGGGCTCAGACGTGACTAGTTGAACGTGGTCTTGTACAGCTGTATGCGATAACATACGCGCGTATGGCCACAGCGGAGAGCCTCGCCACAAACCTCGATCAGCCGACGGCTGCCACCCCTGAGGTCCTTGGGGCTAGGGTTCGCGCGCTCAGGGAGGCGATGGACCTCTCCCTGCGCGACCTGGCGGAGCGCTGCGGGGTCAGTGCGCCGATGCTCTCACAGGTCGAGCGTGGCGAGACCTCGCCGACGCTGCAGGTGGCTGCAAGGATCGCCGCCGGGTTGGAGTTGAGACTGTCCCAGCTGCTGC
>JAKAED010000024.1 GCA_021820105.1 Actinomycetes bacterium
CAGATCGCTGCCGTTGCTGCCCAGATGCTGGGCAACGGCGAGGATCGGAGGCACGTTGTCCCCCGGATGTGAGTAATCCGCGGCGAGAAAGGTGTCGTGGAAGTCGAGTTCACGCACTGCGACCCCGTTTGCCCACGCCGCCCACTCAGCAGAGACTCGATCAGCGACCCCGTAGATCAGAGCGCCGCGCCCGCCACGGGAGGGAGCGTGCGCCAGGGCCTGCGCTCGCGCGGCCACAACGGGCGCGCGATTCAGTGATGCGATCGCCACCGCCGTGTTCTCGATGATGCGGTTGATCACCATCTCGGCGACCTCCGGCACGGTCTCCGCCGAGCCCGCCGCAAGGACCGCGAGCCGGTGAGCGAGCTGCCGTTCGCGCGGGAGCTGCTCAGCGCTGCTGTGGACTCGGATCCTGAGCGTCTCGCTCACCACTCACCTCGTTCAGAACCACGAATGCCAGTCATTCCAACAAAAGCGATTGGGGCGAGGCCGGATACCCCGGCCCCGCCCCAAGAACCTAGAAGGCTGCTATCAGCCGCCCATGGCGACGACAGACTGCAGCTGCTTCGGCGTCACGATCGAACGCGTGACGTTGTTCAGACTCGAATCGAACCCGAGCATCTGGAAGCCGCTGAACACGTTGTGATGCTTGTTGAAGTCATCATTTCCTGAAGCGCCCGTGTAGTTGATCTTCTTGCCCTTCTTGATCAGTTTCACGCAGGACGCGTACGTGTAGCACTTGATTCCGGGAGGATTCGAGACCGCGAGGACATCCTTGACCCAGACCTTCGGGTTGGTCGAGTTCGCCTTGGTCATCGCCAGCGAGGCCAGCACGATCGAGTCGTAGCCGTTGAACGTCGTCGGCAGAATGCTCGTGGTGTGGAACACCGCCTTGTAGTCCTTCAGGAAGTGGTTGTAACCAGCTCCCGAGGGCGAGGCGGGCAGGGCGGCGGTCAGCTCTGTGCTCGCCGTCGGTCCAAAGGCCTTGGCGTAGTCACCCTGCGGGGCGGACTGAAGGTCGTCACCGATCCACGGGATGTTCATGTAACCAAGCTGCTGGCCGTCGGAGAAGAGCGTCGCCGCCGACTGTGAATCCTCAGAGTCGAAGATCACCTGTGGGTGGCCTGAGAAAGCCTGAGCGAGCTCAGCGCTGTACGACGACTGTCCCGGCACCAGTGTGATGTTGGCGAGGATCTTCCCGCCCAGTTTCTTGAATGCCTTCTCAAGCGGCGGCACGAACCCCTGGGAGTTCGCCGAGTTGTCGAAGATGAGCGACGCGGTCTTCCAACCGTGCTTGATCGCGTAATAGGCCATCGCGATGGCCTCGTTAGAGTCCGACGATGAGGTCCGGAAGACGTACTTGTAGTTCATGTTGTCGAGGGTCGTCAGACCACCGATCATGAAGTCAGCGACGTTGTTCGGCTGGAACTTGTTGATCACGGCCTCGATCGTCGGTGAGAACGGTCCGACCATGAACGTCGGGTGCTTGAGCATCAGCTTGCGGAAGGCCGGCAGGGCATCCACGGAGTCAGCTGAGTCGTCAGCGTAGGTGGCAACGAGCTTGTGACCGAGCACACCACCCGCCTTGTTGACCTCATACATGCCGACCTTCACGCCGCTCGTTCCCCACGTTGAAAGCAGGGACTTGGAGCCGGTGAACGGGAACATCCCGCCCACCACGATCGGCGAGCCGCTTGACCCCTTGGCGGCGGCACCGGCGACACCGGTTGCGCCGGAGGCCACCATCGTTGCCGCGGCGAGCGCTGCACCGATTGCAGCCGAGCGGCGTCTGGTATTGAACATCAACTTCCTCCTCCTCCTTCTCAATGTTTCTGAACAGGAACTGCTTTGAACCAACTGCGTCTGACCGTTTCTATGGCATCCCCCTCAGGCGGGTTGGTCCGCGACTGACCTGCCCAGGAAAATCGATGGCAGGTCAAGCGCGGCGATCTCCTCGGCCGGACCGTGAACATGACTGCGGCCGGCCACGAAGATGTGCACGTAATTGGAGTGCTTGAGCGCTCGCTCGACGTTCTGCTCGACCACGAGCGCCGCCGTGTCCAATTGCGAGATTCGCTCGATCTGCTCCCAGACCACGCTCGTATAAGCCGGCGAGAGACCGGCCGTGGGCTCGTCCAGGACGATCACAGTGGGTTTTGCCATCAGCGCCCTGGCAATCGCAAGCAGATTCTGCTGGCCACCGGAGAGGAATCCCGCCTTTTTGTCCTTCGCCTTGGCCAGATCCGGGAAGATCTGGAAGAGCTCATCGATCCGTTCGCTCGGATCCGCCTTTGAGACGAAGCCCCCGACCTCAAGGTTCTCGCGGACGCTCATCCGCTTGAA
Source organism: Actinomycetes bacterium (assembly GCA_021820105.1). Lineage (GTDB taxonomy): Bacteria > Actinomycetota > Thermoleophilia > Solirubrobacterales > Solirubrobacteraceae > Palsa-465. Next base: position 2,344 of record JAKAED010000024.1, read on the forward strand.
GACGTTGTCATTCTGCGGCACGTAGACCAGACCGCGACGCGGAATCTCATGCCCGGGCAGCTTTGTGGTCTCCGTGTCGCCGACGAAGATCCTGCCGGACATCGGCTTGAGGATGCCGACCAGCGTCTTTGCGAAGGTCGACTTTCCGGCCCCGTTCGGCCCGATGATCGTCGTCACCGAACGCAGTTCGGCGGTCACGCTGATGTCGTGGATGATCGGGGACCGCCCGTATCCGGCCGTGACGGCCTCAGTGCGCAGCGCCGGCATTGATCACCTCTCCCAGATAGGCACTGACAACTGCAGTGTTAGAGCGAAGCTCGCTCATGCTTCCCGTCGCGAGCGTGCGGCCCTCGGCAAGGACCACAACGTGGTCACAGATCTTCTCGACGATCCCGAGGTTGTGCTCGATCATCATCACTGTCACGCCGCTGCGCTTGAGGTCGAGGATGTATTCACCGATCACCTCGATCAGTGCAGGGTTGACGCCGGCCATCGGCTCGTCCAGCAAGAGCAGCTTCGGAGAGGCCATCACCGCACGCGCGATCTCAAGCAGCTTCTTCTGTCCCCCGGACAGCTCGCGTGCACGGGTGTCTCTGTGTCGGTAGAGGCGGTACACCTCCAGAAGCTCCAGGGCTCGCTCGGCATTCTCCCGCTCCTGGCGACGAACCAGGCCCGGACGGAAAAGAACGTTGACCAGCGAGTCGCCGGCCTGAACCGCTGGTGCGGCCAGCAGGTTCTCAAGCACCGTCAGACCGCCGAGCTCCCGCGATAGCTGGAAGGTCCGCAGCAGCCCCTGTCGCGCGATTTTGTACGCCGGCCAATTGGTGATCTCCGTATCGCCGAGGAACACACGACCGGAGTCCGAGCTCATCGCACCAGAGAGGATGTTGACCACGGTCGTCTTGCCGGCGCCGTTGGGACCGATCAGAGCCGTGATCTTGCCCTCTGGCACCTCAAAGGCGGCGCCATTAACCGCGTGGACACCCTGAAAGGCCTTGGTGAGCCCCTCGCAGCGAAGCGCATCCACCGTGAGCGGCGGAGAGCCCGCCGTTGCGTTGGCGGCGCTCACTTCGCACCCTCTGTCGCAGCGGCCACCGGCGCGCCCAGAACCTCGGCCGAGCCCAACTCCCGTGCGTCTATCTCAGGTCTGTCAGGCACTCCGAAGGTGACAGCCCGCCGCACCCGTTCGGGGACGATACCCTGCGGCCGGGTCCAGAGCATGACCATCAGGACGATGCCGACGAGGGCAGAGTCGATGTATTCGATCAGGCCCGGATGGCCGGGAATCTCGGGAAGGAAAGCCGGAAGGTGGATCAGCAGCGTCTCAACGAGCAGCGCCCCGACAAACATTCCGATGTTGTTCCCGGCGCCGCCGACGATCAGCACCGCGAAGACCACAAACGTCTCGCCAGGCAACCAGGCTGTGGGGTTGAACGAACCACCGAACTGGATCAGCAGGCCACCGCCGATGCCGGCATAGAAGGACCCGATCAGCATCGACTTCAGCTGCATCCGGAAGACGTCCTTACCGAGCGCTCCGGCGACGGTGCTGTCATCGCGAATTGCACGCAGGCTGCGTCCCAGCGGCGCATTGGTGACCCGTGCCATCACGAACCAGAGGATCAGCGCCACCACACCCGTGACGCACGCAAACACAACTATGAACGAGTTCACGTTCAGGCCAAGAGCCTTGGTGAGCGGCGCCGGAACGTTGTAGAGCCCGTCAGCGCCATTGAACAGCGGCACAAAGTTGTTGCAGAAGTCATAGAGCACGAGGGACAACGAGATCAGCACGATCGCGAGGTAGTCCGTGCGCAGACGCCTGAGCGTGATGAGGGCAACGATCACGGCCATCGCCATCGCTGAGAGGCCTCCAAAGAGCGTGTTCAGCGGGAAAGGAAGGCCGAGTCCGAGGATGTAGTGCTGCCCCGTGATGTTGGAGGGCATCCCTGCAACGCCGGTCATGTAGGCGCCGACCGCCACGAATCCGATGTAGGCGAAGTTCAGGATCCCGGTGGCGCCGTACTGGATGTTCAGCCCCATCGCGAGGATGAAGTAATCGAACAGGAAAAAGACGAGCGTGAAGACGTAGTAGAGCATTGGACGTCAGGCTGTTCCTGGGCGCGCGATGAGCCCGTTAGGCCGGATGAGTAGGGTGATGATCAGCGCGATGAACGCGATGTCGAGCTTGTAGGCCGGGTCAATGAAGGCGGCCGAGATCTCGGTAGCGAGGCCGATGATGATCGCGCCGCCCATGGCCCCGTAGATGCTTCCGATCCCTCCGAGAATGACGGCGGCGAAGATGACGAACAGGAAGAGTTCTCCGGAGGCCGGGGTGAGATTGCCCTCGCTGATGCCGAGCACCGTCCCCGCAAGGCCGGCCATTGAACCCGACAGGAACCAGGTCAACGTTGTGATCCGCTTCGTATCGATGCCGCTGGTCATGGCGAGCGTCGTGTTGTCTGACATGGCTCGCATCGACTTCCCCAGCCGTGTGCGCTGCAGTACCAGGTGGATCGATCCGATCATCAGGGCCGCGATGCCGATCACAACCAGCTGTGTGACGGTCAGACGCAGCGGACCGATGCTCAAGGCCGAGGCGATCGGCATCGAGTAGAACCGCACGTCAGCGCCCCAGATCGAGTAGATCAGGTTGAGCATGACGAGAGACAGGCCGAACGTGACGATGAGGACGTAGTGGGTGGTCTGAAAGCGTCTGGCGAACGGACCCAGGAGGTACCGGTTGACAATCACCGCAAAGGCCCCCACGAGGAGCGAGCCGATGACCATCGCTATCCAGATGTTGAAGTGCAGCACCTGGTTGTTGAAGACGTACGTGAAGAAGGCGCCCAGCGCCATGAAGTCGCCGTAGGCGAAGTTCACGTAGTTGGTGATGCCGAACTGCAGGCTGAGGCCGATGGAGGCGATTGAAAGCACCGAGGCCGTGACCAGCCCGAAGCCGACTGAAAGCCAGAAGAGCGACATCAGCGCGCCTCCCCATCTCTGTGTGCGGCGTGTCCTCCCGGGACGGCGCGCGGTGAAACGTTCTTGGCCGGCTCAAGGTTGAACCGTGCGTGTGCGCCGCCGCGCAGGCGCACGGACGTGCTGCTGCGACGCGACGTGCGCGTTCTTCTCTCCTCCATGGCGGGAATCTTCGGCCACCTCGACGTGTCTGTCGAGATTGCGGCGCTAAGTCGTGGTTTGCTGCATTTAGTGACGCTTTTGCGCATTTTCTGCATGCCCAAAGGCCGGCAAAAGGGATTACCTTCCGTCCCGTGCGATCACTAGCAGCACGCGCCGGGGCACTGCGCCTCTCAACGCAGGTGGCAATTGTCCAGCTGGTAATCACGACGCTGATAGTCATCAGCGGCATCGGTATCTCGGTGGTGCGCGCGCGGCACAACCTCGACTCCCGTGCGGAGCACCAATCGCTGGCCATTGCACACTCGGTCGCGGCGATGCCGGCGATCGTGGACGCCTTTGGCAAGCCTCATCCGGCACGCATCATCAATCCGCTGGCTGAACGCATCCGGCGCTCAACGGGCGCCTCATTCATCGTGGTGGCCAACCGCAAGGGCATCCGCTACTCCCATCCAAATCCGGCTGAGATCGGCAAGTCGCTGCTGCACGACCCTGGGGAACCGGTGACCTCGGTGCTCGCCGGCAAGACGCAGGTGGCGGTCCAGACGGGCTCGCTGGGCCGGTCTGCGCGCGCAAAGATCCCGCTGCGCAACGCGCACGGTCGGATCATCGGCCTGGTTTCAGTCGGTGTCCTGGAGACAGCGCTCGGCTCCGAGTTGGCAGGCGAGTTGCCCAGTATCCTCACGCCCTCGTTGATCGCCATGCTCCTGGGCAGCCTGGCGGTGGCGCTCTTCGCGCGCCAGCTTCGACGCCAGACCTTTGGGCTGGAGATCCGCGAACTCGCCATGCTGGTGGAACAGCGCGAGGCAATGCTTCACGGTGTACGCGAGGGTGCCATCACGCTTGACTCAGGTGGACATGTGACGCTGCTCAACGATGAGGCAAAGCGACTGCTTGACCTGGACGACTCGCTGCTGGGTCGGCCACTGGCCGAGGCTGTCCCGGATGGTCGAGTACGCGAAGTGCTGACCGGCGAGGTTGCCGGCTCAGATCAGGTGATCCTCACCAACGACCGTGTCCTGGTGGCCAACCACACGCCGGTCGCACTACATGGACGACCAATCGGCGCTGTGGTCACGCTGCGAGACAGGACGGAGCTCGATGCTCTGCTGGGCGAGCTGACCGAGGCACGCGACCTGGCGGAGGCGCTCCGAGCACAGGAACACGACTTCCAACACCGTCTGCATGTGGTCAGCGGCCTGATCGAGCTCGGCCGCTATGACGACGCCGTTCATGAGATAAATCGTGTGTCGCTCATGCACCAGGAGCTCGCAGGCTCGCTGGTCAGCGGCACGAACGACCCGACCCTTGCCGCGCTCCTGCTCGGGAAAGCATCGGTAGCGAGCGAACGCGGAGTGAAGCTCGCGGTGTCCGCCTTTGAGGACGTCTCGGATCGGCTTGAGGACGTCAATGGTCTCGCCGCGATGCTCGGAAACCTGATCGACAACGCGATTGACTCCGCTTCGCATGCCGAAAGCGGCGGGCGGGTGGACATCTCCCTGACCGTTGAGGAGGACCGACTGGTCCTGCGAGTCCACGATTCGGGAGAGGGCATCAATCCAGCGCTGACCGAGGAGATCTTCCGCGACGGCTACACGACCAAGGTAGCCCGGCAGGGGAGCCGCCGCCGCGGTCTGGGTCTGGCGCTGGTCAGCCAGGAGGTGCGTCGGCGGGGCGGTGAACTGAGCGTCGAGAATGCCGGCGGCGCCCTGTTCACGGTGCGCATCCCGCTGGCCAAAGAGAACGACCTGGAGGCGACCCAATCATGATCAGGACGCTGGTGGTGGACGACGATTTCATGGCGGCATCGGTCCACCGCCAGTTCACCGCTCGCGTCCCCGGCTTTGAAGTCGTGGGTGAGGCGACCAGTGGAGCCGAGGCACTGCGTCTGATCGCGCAGCTGAAACCCGACCTGGTGCTGCTCGACATCTATCTGCCGGACCTGAGCGGGCTGGAGGTTCTGCGACGCGTGCGCGCCAGCAGAGAGGCCCACGTCGATGTCATCGCGATCACCTCGGCCAAGGAGGTCAATGTCTTGCGAGACGCGATGCATCTTGGCGTCGTCCACTACATAGTCAAGCCGTTCACGTTCACGATGCTCAGCGAGCGCCTGCAGAGCTACGCAACGGTCAAGCAGCGCCTGGATGGGCTCGACCAAGCCGAGCAGGCAGAGATCGACCGGCTCTTCAGCGTGCTCAGGAGCCACCACAGCGCCGAAACCCTGCCCAAGGGGATATCGGCGCCGACGCTTGCGCACGTGATTGCCATCCTGCGCGAGCACGACGAGGGAATGTCGTCGGCGGAGCTCGCGACCATGACAGACCTCAGCCAGGGCGTGGCGCGGCGCTACATGAAATTCCTGGTCGACTCCGGCATGGTGACGTTGGCGCTTCGCTACGCGACGGTGGGTCGCCCCGAGCACATCTACAGGTGGGTGGTCGGAGCAGCAACTGAATCTCGCGAGCTGCCCTGAGCCAGCCGTCGCTCAATCCTGACCGCGCTCAACCCTGACGCAATCGAATTCGACGTCCACGGGTCCCCTGAAGCGGCATCCGTTGACCTCGTCATGGCGCATGAACGTCGGCGGGTCGATATGGACGCTGAGTCTGTAGTCGCCGTCGCTGGGAGCCTTCAGATTGCGCCCGTAGTGGTAGATCATGGGATGCCACAACAGCGGCAGCTCCACTGGACCGAGGCTCTCGCCACCTGGAGCGGTCAGCACCGCCTGCACCGTCAATCCTGGGACGAACCGCCCGTCGGCTCCATCTCGGACGCTGATCTCAAGGTGGAGATTCTCCCCTTCAGGGTCCCTCCATTCGAGCTGGCCGCCGGCCCACTCGTACATGCCCTCAGCTTCCTCCACGGCGTAGCCGACGATGTACTCGCCTGCCGCTCGCATACCCCCGTCGTGGGCGACCCGTTCCGCCATGTGCTGGAGCGCGCGCCCATAAGCTTCGCCCTGCGCTCGTGCAAGCGCGAGCTGCGTGGCGTCGGTTTCGCTCGTGTTCGGATCCATCGGTGGCGTATGCGTGTGACTCGTACTCATCGGGTACCTCCTGTCTCCTTTGGGTCGACTCAGCCCCTCCCTGCTTGCTCGTCCCGGTCGAGCCCCCTCTCTCCCAGGCTTCCCAGCAGCTTGCTCTGTGACGCACGCCGTCAGCCGACGCCGCCGCTAGGGTGCAGCGCAACGGCACCAACGAGTGATTCGGATCGGATGCCGCAGACCTCAACGAGGAGAGACAGATGCCGCAGTTCCTGATCGCCGTCTACGACCAACCCGATACGCGAAGTCGAGCCGCCGAGGAGATGGCGGAGATTGTCGCCGCCGTCGGCGCGGTCAACCAGCGCGCGATGGACGACGGGATCTTTGTCTTTGCCGGAGGGCTTCACGATCAGAGCGCGACAACGACCGTCGATCCCCGTGGAGGTACCGCCGTGATGTCGGATGGGCCCTACCTGGAGGGCGAGCAATATCTCGGCGGGTTCTGGGTAATCGACGTTCCGGACCTTGACGCAGCGCTGGACTGGGCTCGGGAGGCGGCCATGGCGTGCCGTCAGCCTCTGGAGGTGAGGCCGTTCATGGAGGCTCCTCCCCAGGGAGCCTGAGCACACGCGCCGGCCCGCTCGCGGGTCAGCGAGGAGCCAGCGCAAGCGCATCGATCACGCGCAGCAGCTCTGCCGAATCGGCGAGCTGACCGACAATCACCACCCGCAGGCGGAGACGTTGAGCGTCATACAGGTGCTCGACCCTGAGTGCCGGCTCTCCCTCCCCTCCCCCGGACACGCCCCGCGCAGCGACGAGCGTCCGCTCGATTCTCGAGCTCAGGTCAGCATCGATGCCCTCCAATTGGACGACACTGGAGACCTCGCCGACCGGATGCGGCGCGGACGGTTGTCGCGCGGGCTCATCCGCCCGCTGTGTCGGCTCGTGGTTCAGCGCGCCGGCGGTGAAGGCCTCCAGGTCCTGCCGCGCGATTCGGTATTGCTTGCCGATGCGGACACCCGGGAGCCGTCCGTCTCGGACGTAGTTGCGCACAGTCCGCACCTGTAGACCCAGGATCGAGGCGGCATCCTCCGCCGACAACATTGCTTCACTCACAGTTTGCGCAATGTTATGTGCACCATCGGCGCTTGTCACGGTCGTTTACAGTCGTTTCCCGTCGTTATTGGTCTATTTGAGCGGCTATAACCAGCGGTTTTAGCGGCGATACGACAGCTATGGCTGGACCTGCTGCTGGTTATAGATGCGCAGGATTCGCATCGGGCCATAACCAAAGGTGAGTACGGTTATCGATGCCGGTTATGGCCACGCGAAAGTAGCGGCGCACCAGTACGAAAGCCCATACGAAGTTATTGCGGCTATATCCATGAGTTATGGCTTGGGTGAGGTTCGGCACATCATCGGCCACTCCGAGCCGATGCTCACAGTCGGTGCGAGCGCAACTCAGTCCGTGCGGCTGGTTAACGTGAGAGGACACCTGAACGCGTACAGAGCCCCTCGGAGGAGGTAGGGATGCGAAGACTGATCACTTTCACAGCGCTGCTGACAGCGCTATCAATCGCGCCGTTGGCGCTCGCAGCCTCTGCTCCAACCGTTGCGGCCAGCGGACCGACCAGCATCGGGCAGACCTACGCCACGCTCCAGGGCACAGTCGATCCCAACGGCCTTGCCGCCACCTACCAGTTTCAGTATGGGTCGACGAGCTCGCTGGGCCAGCTCGCCCCGGCTACTGCAACGAGTGCGGGTGCCGGTACGGCCGCGGTTGCGGTGTCGGCCAAGATCGGTGGGCTTGCGCCGGCCACGACCTACTATTACGAGCTGGTCGCCACCAGCAGCGCGGGGACCGCCACCACACCGATCGGATCGTTCACGACAACCGGCAACCCGGCGCCCACCGCCGCAACCGCGACCGCGGCGAATGTGCGACGGAACTCGGCAACTGTCGTCGGCACGATTGACCCGAGCAACCAGGCCACGACCTACTACTTCCAGTACGGCTTGGGGACCTCCTACGGAATGCAGACGGCGCCGGCGTCGCTTCCGGCCGGGACGGCACCGGTTCCGGTCACGGCCGTTCTACAGGGCCTGGCGCCCGGAACGGTCTTCCACTACCGGCTGGTGGCCAGTCACGGGACCGTGGTCTCCACAAGCGGCGCCGACCTCACCTTCCAGACCCTTCCCTGGCCCCGTCGCCGCACCGGCCTGAAACTGAGCGTCCGGGCCAGACGGGCGACCCCCACAAGTTCGACGGTCAGGACAAGCGGCGCTGTCAGTCTGGCCAGCGGAACAACCACGGCCCTCGGCTGTCACGGCGTCATAGATGTGCGGTTCTTCGCGGGCAGGCACCTCCTCGGCACCACGAAGGTGCTGGTCGAGCCCTCCTGTGGGTTCAGCGCCGCCGCCACTGTCCCGCGCTCAAAACACGAGCGGATCTACGTGCGGGCGAGCTTCGGTGGAAACACCTATCAGGCCCCAACCAGGAGAACAGCCGCAGTCGTACTCGGGTGAGCCAGTGATTCTGAAGCGGCCTCAGCCCAGGCCGGAATCAGCCGCGGCCGCGGCGATGATCTGCGAGAGCTGACTGCCCTGCCAGGCGATCGGCGACCGTCCCGGCGGATCCCTCACCAGCTGCGCGCCGGGAATCTCCTGCGCATAGGCAAGCCCGAGCGCCTCTGGATGCTCAGGATCCGCCGCATCACCTGAGGCCACAACCGTCGCCGGAACAGAGATCGTTGCCAGGTCGCTCAGCTTGCCGAACGGCGCAGAGCGCGGCAGCGCGTGCAGGGCGTCAGCCAGTGCCTCAGGATTGTCGTGCTGAGAGAGACGTTGGCGGGTCACCGTCAGGAGCGTCCGCACGAAGTCAGGCGACGCCCCCGTGGGCTCCCCATAGGCTTCCAAGAAGCCGTCGACGCCGCCCAGGCGAAGACCCCTCGCGAGACGATCCCAGCGCTCCAGGCGTGCAGCCTCCTGGACCGAATTCCCGCTGTACGCCGGCGTGATCACGACCAGAGCAGCCACGCGGTCCGGGTGGCGCAGCGCGAGGTTGAGCAACGTGTGCGCTCCCATCGACGCTCCCGCCAGGACCGCTCGGTCGACGTCACGGTCATCCAGGACCGCTAGCGCGTCATCAGCCAGGAGATCGTAGGTGTAGGCGTCGGGGGTCGGCGCCGGTGAGGAGTGGCCGTGGGCTCGAGCGTCATACATGATCACCCGGTGCCCTGAGCGCTCGAGGGCCCGGGAGCCCATGACGACATAACGCCTGCTGGCGGTGAGGCCGTGCAGGAGAAGCACCGGCACCCCCGACCCTGCCTCCTCACCGAGGAGCTCCACGCCGTTGGCATTGACCTTGAACTGAGTTGACACCCCGGAGACTCTAGGATCAAAGCACTATGGACGTCACCGAGGAAACATTCGCGACCGCTGTACTCGAGCGGTCAAAGCAGGTGCCCGTCGTCGTCGACTTCTGGGCAGAATGGTGTGGCCCCTGCCGCCAGCTTGGGCCGGTGTTAGAAAAAGCCGTTGCCCAGCGAGCCGGGAAGGTTGAGCTCGCCAAGGTCGACACCGATCGCAACCAGGGGCTCGCCCAGGCCTTCAGGATTCAGGGCATTCCCGCGGTAAAGGCCTTCAAGGACGGCGCCGTCGTGTCCGAGTTCACGGGCGCGCAGCCACCGCAGGCCGTCGAGCGATTCCTTGACGGGCTGGTTCCGTCAGAGGCGGATGGCCTGGTGGCTCAGGGCGATGAGGCTTCCCTGCGCCATGCGCTGGACCTGGAACCCGGTCGTGCGGATGCCGCTGTTCCGCTCGCGCGGCTGCTGCTCGCGCGTGGCCAAGCTCAAGAGGCTGAGACCATCCTGCATAACGTCTCAGGCAGCTTCGCTGCAGACGGTCTGCTCGCCCGGATCGAGCTGGAGCGCTCGGGTGAGCCGAGTGTCGGAGCCGCGTTATCCGTGCTGGACTCGGGTCAGACCGAGAGCGGACTGAACCTGTTGATCGATGCGATCCCGGCCGCGGAGCAGAGCCGCGACGAGATCCGGAAGGTCGTCGTCGGTGTGCTGGACGAGCTGGGAGCCGAGAGCGAGCTTGCCCGCGCGGCCCGTCGACGGCTCGCAACCGCGCTCTACTAGGCGCGCGATGGTCGGGCGGGCTCCACCGGCAGGCGGGCCCGCCCGGTCACAGCGCCAGAGCCAGCTGCTCAGTCTCAACCCCACCGGAGCTGAGTCCCGCGACCCGCACTCCGAGCAGCCTGACCGGCCTGGATGGACCGAATTCACGCAGGAGTTCGAGCGCCACCCGCCCCACGTCAGCCGGAGTGTTGACCGAGACGTTGAGCGTGCGGGCACGCGTATGCGTTGAGAAGTCGTCAAGACGCACCTTGATGCCCACCGTGCGTCCGCGTCGCCCCTGCGCCTGGAGCGCCGTGCACAGTTCGCGCACAAGACGCTCAAGGACCAACTCGAGCTCGGTGACCGTCGCGACGTCTGCATCGAACGTCCGCTCGCGCGATTCGGAGATCACCTTGCGCTGCTGCGTCACCGCTCCGTCATGCTCAAACCTCGCCAGCGACTGCAGATGAAGCGTGGTGCGGGCGCTGAAGGCCGCCCTCAGCGTCTCGGCCGGGGCTGTGGCCAGCTGCCCGATCGTCCGCACACCGAGCGTCTGGAGACGCTCGTCGGTCTTCCCGCCGATCCCCGGGATCAGACGACACGGCGACTCCGCAAAGCGCTCACACGCCTGTGACCTGGTCAGCACCACGAACCCGTGTGGCTTCTCAGCATCCGAGGCGACCTTGGCAACGAGCTTGTTGGGGCCGATTCCCACTGACGCGGTCAGGCCTGTTGCAGTCCTGATCTCGTTGACGATCCTCCGCATGCAGGCCTTGGGTGCCGGGAGTCCGCTGAGATCCAGGTAGACCTCATCCAGACCAACGACCTCGACTGTATCCACGTGTCGGCGGATGATCTCCATGACCTCCTCAGACGCTGCTCGGTAGTGCGGAAAGTCCGGCGCCAGGAAGATCGCCTGGGGACAGCGGCGTCTGGCAAGTGAGGCCGGCATGGCCGAACCTACGCCAAAACGTCGTGCCTCATAGGAGGCCGTTGTGACAACGGCTCGCGGGCCGGTACCGGAGACCACAACCGGCTTGCCGCGGAGTTCAGGATGACGCCGCAGCTCGACCGACACGTAGAAGGCGTCCATGTCGAGGTGCGCGACGCAACGCTCGCTCATTGAACCTATGCAACACGAGCGGGCGGACAGAACAGATGTTCGTGCGCGTCAGCCCGGCTGCGCCGCATGCGGACACACGCCCGCGACCGGGGGTGCCGTCAAGCGGGACGGCACCCCCGGGGATCCCTGCATCGAGGAGAGCTCTACATGTTGATGCTGGACTTCAGCAGGTTGAAATGCGGCCCTGTGACGTGCTGGGTGCCCCGCTGCACAAGACCAACCGCATACGCCGGCCAGAACACGGAGACCGGAGGGTCGCCCGCGCCACACGGACCATCGGAGTTGCCCGGGTTGTTGAACCAAAGGAATCCGTCGACATACTCGTAGCCGGTGTTCCAGCTGAGCGGCCCGGTGCCCCTTCCGGGCGGATTGCACAGGTTCTCGTTGCCGTTGTGAACCCGATCCCCGGGTACCAGTGGCCCGCGACCGTTGTCCCCGGTCTGGACGATGAAGTGCTTCCCGCCGGTCAGCCGTGCGATCTGCTGTCCATAGTGAACGTCAGTGGTCGTCCAGTCATTGTGGGTTGCATTGACGTAAAAGCCCGCCGCCTGAGCGATATCAGCCTCCCGCAGATACCGCGCGGTCTGCGCGGCTGTCAGCCACGCGTCAGGAGCACCAGCATCCATGTACACGAGCAGGTGCGGGTCCCGCGAAAGGGTCTTGACTGCAAAGGCAAGCTCCTGGAGCCGGGTCTGCAGTTGTCCTGCGGAGAGGCAGTGGACCTCAATGAGCGAGTCCTCCTCCAGGTAGAGCACCACTCGGAAGTTGCCGATTCCGTTGGCGAGCTGGGTGATCCACTGCTCGTAGCGACTCTTGATCGCCGCAGGGTCCTGACAGGCGCCATGTACGAGTGAGTAGGTGCTCAGCGGGATGGTTGTGTTGGGCTGCGCGACCTCAGCGTCCGCCAGGTACTTCTCGACCGTTGAGGCCAGCGAGCGAGCCGGTTGGTTCCACATCCAGAAACGGAAGCTTCCGGAGCCCGGGGTGTAGGCGATCGTATGCAACGCCTGCGTCCAAGCGGGCTTCTCCGCGTAATGGCCAAGGTGCTGGCCAGCCGGCGATTGGTTGCCAAACACGTACCAGTGGACGTACTGGAGCGGATCGCCGTTCGTGGGCGCCTGCGGGTACCCCAACGGGTTCTCAGCGTTCCTCACGGCGAGGGGGTCGTTCTGGAGCAGTTCGATCGTCGCCTTGCTGGGTGACCCAAGCGGCTGTGGATGTGCGCCGTAGAGATAGGCACGCGCCGTCCGCATCGGCCCGTTGATGCCCTGATCATGGATCGTCACGTAGAACGTGTAGGTGCTCTGACCTGGGGCGAAGTCGGCCTCGCTGTTGCCGATCTTGTCGAAGTTTGAGCCCGCCGAGGCGCTCTTGTTCGTGACGCCGTAGTAGACGATCTCGGGGCCGCTGGCGTTGGTGCGCTGGATCGTGACGGCGAACCTCCCGACGTTCTCACTGGCCCGATACACGGAACTGCTGAAGAACACCGATCCGGTGCCCGTACTGCCGGAGCTGTCGTGCCCGGTGCGTGCGCCTGCCAGGGCCGGCGGCGCGAACATCAGGCACGATGCGATCGTGATGAATCCTGATATGAGACGGCGTAGCTTGGTCACAAGGTCCATATCGGTTACACGCACGGCCGATTTGAATGTCGCGCCGCGGGATCAACTTTTTTTCGATCATCCGCATCCATGACCGCCGGCAGCTGGACGGCAGGCCGTCACGTGAGGCCCCGGTGACGGCATCGGACTGAGACAATCTCCGGATGACCCACGGCACCCGCCTGACGGCCCTCGACCACTCCTTCCTGGAACTGGAGGGGCGCACGACTCACATGCACGTCGGCGGCTGTGCGATCTTCGATGGCCCAGCTCCGGCCTACCAGGAGCTGGTCGACGCTGTCGCCGGTCGGCTGGACATGGTGCCTCGCTACCGCCAGCGGTTGCTCCCCGTCCCATTCGGTCAGGGACGGCCGGTGTGGGTTGACGATCCTCAGTTCAGATTGCCGTTTCACCTGCGGCACACCGCGCTGCCGGCACCTGGCAGCGAGGCGCAGCTGCGGCGTCTGGCGGGTCGGATCTTCTCCCAGGCCCTTGATCGTGGGCGTCCGCTCTGGGAGCTCTGGCTTGTCGAGGGTTTGACCGGTGACCGTTTTGCCCTGATCTCAAAGACGCATCATGCGCTGATTGACGGCGTCTCCGGAGTCGACATCGCGAGCGTGATCTTCGATACCGCTCCCAACCCGGAGTCCTCCGCCCCGCCTGCACGTCCGTGGGCGCCACGACCGCTCCCGTCCGCCGCCCAACTCCTGGCCGACGCGCTCATCGAGCGCGGCACCAAACCCGCTGAGGCCGTGCAGACGCTCAGTGCCTTGGCAACCGGTCCACGGGCGCTCGTGGGGCGGCTTGGAGCGTCGATCGGTGGCCTTGGGAGCGTGGGCTGGATGGGTTTCGATCCGGCCCCGCGAAGCCCGTTCAACGTGCCGATTGGACCGCACCGCCGCTTCAGCTGGGTGGATGCCTCGCTCGCGGACTTCCAGAGGGTCAAGCGGGCTCGGCAGACGACGATCAACGACGTCATCCTGACCGTGGTCGCCGGAGCCCTGGGTGCTCACATGCGAAGTCATGGGCTGGATACGGACGGGCTCGTCCTGAGAGCACTGGTCCCGGTGTCGGTCCGCGATGGCTCTCAGCGCGGGGCACTCGGCAACCGGCTGGCGGCCATGCGCGCGCCGCTCCCCGTTGGCGTCATCGACCCACTCGTGCGACTCTCGACTGTGGCTGAGGCGATGGCGTCAGTCAAGCGGTCCGGGCAGGCGGTGGGCGCGCAAGCACTCACCGAGTTGGCGGGTTTCGCGTCGCCCACGCTGGTCGCTCAGGCAGCCCGCCTGCAGACCCGCCAACGGCTCTTCAACCTGGTTGTGACCAACGTTCCGGGACCGCAGCAGCCGCTGTATCTGCTCGGTAGGCAGATGCTCGCGATCTACCCACTGGTGCCGCTGGCCGCGAACACCGCACTTGGGATCGCGGTTCTCAGCTACAACGGCCGGCTTGATTTCGGACTGAATGGCGACTTTGATCAACTGCCAGACCTGGAGGAGCTGGCCGACGAGCTGTCGCGGTCGATCCGGGAGATCGTTCAGGTCGCTTCGACCGCTGCGGCGGTCGCGAGCTGAGCCGCCTGTTCCTCAGAAAGCTGACGCACCGCCAGAGTGATGCGTGAGAGAGCGCAGACCCGGCCCTGATCGTCGCGCATCTCAACCTCCCACACCCAGGTGGTCCTCCCCGCGTGCCTGCATGTGGCTTCGGCGTGGATTGTCCCGCCGGTCACAGGTCGCAGGAAGCTCGTGTGGTTGGACATGCCGCTGGCGCTGTAACCGTCGGCAAGCACGACCAACGCCGTCGAGTATGAGGCGAGCCCCTCTGCAATAGCCGCGTAGACACCACCGTGCACAAGCCCAAACGGCTGCTTGTGCTGGTCGGTCACGACCAGTCGGCCGCGTGCGATCTTCGGCCCCAGCTCAAGCATTTCGAGCCCGTACCAGGCGTCGAAACCGAGGCTGCGCCTGAAGTTCTCGGGGTTGATCATCAGTGTGGAAGATAACGACTCCTGCGCCTGCAGCCGAGCCCGGCCAGACCTGCCCGGGCTGCACTACTCTCTGCCCGGATGGCTGCCCTGAACGACCTGCCGCCGGACCAGCGCGCGGTGCTGCAGCTGGTTCTGCAACGCGGCCGCACATACGACGAGATCGCGGGCATGCTCGCCATCGACCGAGCCGCTGTGCGCCAGCGTGCCCTGGCCGCACTCGACGCCTTGACGCCGGCGGATGTGCTTCCGGGCCCCGAGCGCGAACTGGTCAGTGACTACCTGCTCGGCCAGCTGCCAGAGAAGGTCTCCGAGCAGGTTCATGGCTACCTGCAGGCCGCCGAGGCCGACCGCCACTGGGCTGCTTCGCTGATTGAGCTGATCGCCCCGCTCGCAACCACAGGGCTGCCACCGATCCCAGCGGCCGCACACACCACATCGGCGGCTTCGGATGAGGTCGCCGTCGGCGCCCCGCTGGGCGCCGACGGCGACGCAGCCGGCGAGCTGCATCAGAACAGCCATCCGACTCAGACTCGGCCTGTGGAGCTGATGCAAAGCGGTCCGACCGGCGGTCAACCCGCGCGCCACCGCAGCTCGCGCCGTGGTGGCGCGATCCTGCTCGTGATCACCGTACTGCTGCTGGCGGTGGCGGTGACGGTTGCAGGACTCTCCGGCACCGGCTCCAGGACCGGTGGCGCCAAGGGCGGCGGTGGCGCGACCACCACAACCCAACCGCGGACCACCCGCACGGTGCCCACAGCCACGACGACAATCTCCACGGCGACCGTCAGCACCAGACCGCAGATACTCTCCCGGCTGGCGCTGAGTTCGCCCACCGGTGCCACCGCGACCATCGGGATCGCCGAGGTGGTGCGAGAGGGTCACCTCACCGGCGTGGTGGTCGACGCCCAGGGCATGCCCGCCAACAGCGCCCACAACGCCTACGGCGTCTGGCTGTACAACTCACCGGCAAGCGCCAGGTTCGTAGGCTTCGTCCCGAACCTCGTCGGCAAGTCCGGCAAGCTCGCGGCGGAAGGCCAACTGCCGGCCAACGCGTCCGACTTCCACCGGTTACTGATCACGCTCGAGACCCAGCGTCATCCGAGCACTCCCGGAGAGGTCGTCCTGAGCGGCCCCTTCCGCGAGCATCCCTGACCCGGGTGCTGAACAGCTCGCGCTGCTCCGGTCGAGCGACCTCGCGACCGCTCGCGCGAGTCTGAGAGGACTCTTACCTGCGTCACATCCGCGTAAAAAGGCGTGCTAATCGAGCCCTAACACATCGCTTAGCGGAGCTTCGGATACAGGCACTTCAATTCTGACCGTCACCCCACCAGCAGTGCAGGAGGCCGGGAAGCTAATGGATATTGAAGCGCCCATCCGCGGCGTAGAAGGCGCACGCCTCGAGACAACTCAACAGGTTCCCTCGCCCGCTCTAGGCGATTCTGTCGCGCGTCAGCGAACACTGCTCGACATCTTTCGTCAGACCGCGACGCGCTGGCCGCTGCGTACCGCACTGGAAGCTCCGGACGGCACCTACAGCTATGCCGAACTCTCCGAGGCAGCCGGTGAACTGGCCTGGCGACTGCACACGCATGGGATTGGACGCGGTGACCGTGTGGCGGTGCGCGTCAGCAGCGGTCGTGCTGAGCTCTACATCGCCATCCTCGGCGTCCTGCTCGCAGGCGCGGCATATGTGCCGATTGACGCTGAGGACCCCGCGGAACGGGTGCACCACATTCTCCAGAGTTCCGTCGCCTGTGCGACGGTCGCCGACGGTCTCAAGTTCGAACTGCATCGCAAGCCGACGCTGGCGACGGTCAACGAACCCACGCCGGACGATGACGCTTGGGTCATCTTCACCTCCGGAACCACCGGGGTTCCCAAGGGGGTGGCGGTGACACATCGGTCGGCCGCCGCCTTCGTGGACGCTGAATCCCGCCTATGGGAGGTGCTCCCTCAGGATCGCGTGCTGGCGGGCCTCTCAGTTGGCTTTGACGCGAGCTGCGAGGAGATCTGGCTCGCCTGGGCTCACGGCGCTGCCCTGATTCCGGCTCCCCGTGCGGTGGTACGAGCCGGCGAGGAGCTGGGGAACTGGCTGGTCGATCGCGGAGTCACCGTCGTCTCCACGGTTCCGACACTGGCCGCACTCTGGGATGAGTCCTGCCTACATCGGGTCCGTCTGCTGATTCTCGGAGGCGAAGCCTGTCCCGAGAAGCTCGGCTGGCGGCTGGCGGCCGGGCGGGAGGTCTGGAACACCTACGGGCCGACCGAGGCAACGGTCGTCTCCACGGCCTGCCGCATCATTCCCGGCGAGCCGATCACGATCGGACTGCCGCTTGAGGGCTGGGAGGTCGCGGTGATGGAGGGAGACCATCCGGTTGAGTCCGGCGAGAGCGGTGAGCTCGTGATCGGTGGTGTGGGGTTGGCCCGCTATCTGGACCCGGAGCTTGACGCCGCGCGGTTCGCCGGCATCCCAACACTCGGCTGGGAGCGCGCCTACCGGACCGGGGACATCGTTCGTCTGACAGCCGGCGGCCTGTCATTCCTCGGCCGGCGCGACGACCAGGTCAAGATCGGCGGCCGTCGCATCGAGCTGGGCGAGGTCGAGGCAATGCTTCAGTCAGCCCCAGGCGTGTCGGTGGCCGCCGTGGCCGTGCGTGAGAGCGTCTCCGGGAACAAGCTGCTGGTCGGCTACATCGTCGGCGATGCGGATTCTGAGTCCGTGCGCCACCATGCGGCAAGACACCTGCCTGCCGCGATGGTTCCCCTCGTGGTCAACCTGCCCAGCATGCCGATGTCAGCTGCCGGCAAGGTCGATCGCCGCGCGCTGCCGTGGCCGGTCGGCGACGATCAGGCCGCACTCGCGGCCGGCATCGGGGCTGACGGCACCGTGCTCTCAGAACATGAGGTGTGGGTCGGCCAACAGTGGGCAGCTCAGATCGGTCCTGTCCCGATCGGGCCAAATACAGACTTCTTTGCCTGCGGGGGCACCAGTCTCGCCGCCGCGAAGCTGATCTCGAGTGTTCGGTCGCGATATCCGGCCGTCGCGGTTGCGGATATCTACAAGAACCCGACACTCCGCACCTTCGCGCAGAGGCTCCACGACATTGCGGCACCCGCCCGGGCCGAGGCGGTGGAGTCACTTCCGGGGAGGCGACTGTTCGCACTGGCCCAACTTGCGGGAATGATCGTGCTGTTCGCGATCGGGGCGGTGCCCTGGTTGCTGGCCACCCTCGCCTACGGCGACATCTTCCCGCTGGGAACGCCTCATGTCGGCTGGCTGTGGCTGGTCGCCGCCTACGCGCTGCTGGCCAGCCCGCCAGCCCACGCGGGGATGCACGTGCTTGCGGCGCGCAGCCTGTTGAGCAAGGTGACACCCGGCCGTCACTCCCGCTACAGCTCGCTCACCTGGCGGCTCTGGTTCGTGGAACGGCTCGCCGAGGTCTGTCATGGCGCTCGTCTCGGTGGCACACCGTGGGCGGACCGCTACGCCCGGCTGTTGGGCGCCAAGGTGGGTGAGGGCGCGCGCCTCGGTTCAATGCCGTCGCTCGGCGCGCTGCTCACTGTCGGTCCCGGTGCAACGATCGAAGGCAACGTGGACCTCCACGGCTGGATGATCGAAGGTGAGCAGCTGGTCGTCGGTCCGATCACGGTGGGTGCAGACGCCCGCATCGGCACCCGCACGCTGCTTTCGCCCGGTGCGGTGGTCGGCGCCGGCGCGGAGATCGAGCCTGGCAGCGTCGTCCAGGGCGTCGTGCCGGAGCGCGAGTGCTGGAGTGGGGTACCTGCGGTGGCAGTGGGCACAGCCGGCGTCAACTGGCCAGCACAACCGCCGCAGCCATCGCATCATGCTCGCGGCCTGCGATTGATGTTCGCCTTGAGCCTCCCCCTTGAGGCGCTGCTGGGAACTCTGGCCGCGGCGCCCGCAACCCTGCTGATCTACCTGCTCGGAGGCTTCGCCCCCACTCCCGGTCGTCCACTCTTGGGGATCATGGTGGAGATCGTCTGCGAGGTTGTGATCACAGTCCCAGTGTTTGCGCTGCTGGTGGCGCTGACGCTGCGCTTCGTGTGGCGGTTTGTCAAACCAGGCTGGTACCCGGAGTACGAGGCGGTCGGCTGGGCGCTGTGGTTCAGCGAGGAGCTCCGCGGGACCGCCGCCACCTACCTGTTCCCGCTCTACGCGTCGCTCTACACCCGCGCCTGGCTGCGCCTGATGGGGCTGCAGGTGGGCCGGCGCACCGAGGTGTCGACCAGCACCGGACTGAGCCCGATGGTTTCGTTCGGTGCCTACAGCCAGAGCACCGACGACGTTGGCTTCTGCTGTGCGCGCGCGCGTGGCGGCTGGATTCATGTGGCGCCGGTGACCGTTGGGGATCGGAGCTTCCTCGGCCCCGGCGCCGTGCTGAAGGGAGACACGAGGATGGGCGACCGCAGCCTCCTGGGCGTGCTCACGCTCGCCCCGCGGCAGATCCCGGAGGGAACCTCCTGGTTCGGCGTTCCGGCGCTCGAGCTGCCCCGCCAACCGGACTTCTGTGACGTGAGCAGAACCACCGATCCGCCGCGGCGTCTGATCCTGGCGCGGGGTGTGATGGATCTGGTGCGGCTCTTCCTTCCAAACACCATCGCACTGACGATCGGCGCCGGTGAGATCTTCGCCATGGCCGAGATCTTCCGCGTGCTCGGCCCAGCCGCCGCCGTGATCCTCGCGCCGCTGGTGCTGCTTGCCGGTGCTGTCTGCGCGACCGTCATCACCGTGATCCTCAAGTGGATCGTGATAGGCCACTACAGGCGTGGAGAGCACCCGCTCTGGTCGTGGTTTGTGTGGCGCGACGAGCTGATCAACTCTGCGCAAGAGCAGCTCGCCGGCTCGCTGCTCGGCAACGCGCTGGGGACGCCGCTGATGTCGCTCTATCTGAGAGCACTTGGTGCCCGCGTCGGACGCGGCGTGTGGCTTGAGTCGCTGGCGGTGACCGAGTACGAGATGATCACGCTCGGTGACGGGGTGGCGGTCAACCGCGGCGCTTGCCTGATGACGCACCTGTTCCACGACCGGCTTCTGCGTATCGGTCCGACGGAGCTGCAGGCCGGCGCCACGCTTGGCCCCACCGCCGCTGTCCTGCCTGACACGATGATTGGTGTCGGCACATCAGTCGCCGGCCACTCGGTTGTGCTCCGCGGCGAGGAGTTGCCGTCGGGAACCCGCTGGCAGGGAGCGCCTGTTGTCGCGTGCTGAGCGCGAATGCGCCCGAGCTGCGAGCTGATTCGCGTCCCAGAGGGCAGTACCGAGGCCGAACTGCGAGCGTTGGCCAGAACGCACCCGGCAGCAACCGGAGCGCGACACGTGTCGCGCTCCTACCGGCTTCCGCTGGCGCTGGTCGCGTGGGGGAACACGCGGCTCGGCGTTGACCTCGAGCGTGTGGAGGCAACCGAGCGGGACTTTGCGGAGTCCATCTGCACCCCGGACGAGCTCGCCGCGTTTGGCGAACGACTCGATGACGCCACCTTCGTCAGCTCGCTGTGGGCGAGTAAGGAGGCCCTTGCCAAGGCACTGGGAGACCCGCTCGGCTACGACCCGCGCCGCCTGGCGTCGCCGCTCGGCTGGGTGCAGGAGCGAGCGGGAAGCTGGCAGGCCAGGGAGTTCAGCCCCGCGCCAGAGCATGTGGCCTGGGTGGTATGGGAGCAGGCGGGCTAGCTGGGGTGGATCCGGGATCGATCCCCAGCGCCGGCTCCCGGAAGCGCCCGGTCGCGCGACGCCGCAGGGCAGGCTTCTGCGTGGCGTCGGCGGCAGTGATGCCGCTGTCCTGAACCCTAGTCTCCGGCTCGGACGACACCGTTACCGGCGAGTGAACTCGTTAAGCAAAGCGCGGTCCGGGGGCGACGATCCTGCCTGCTCTCGCGCGTAGCCTGCGCGCGAAATAAGCCTCGTCAGTCGCCTTCAGGAGCCGCTTCGCTTGGCTTTGCGAGGCCTGCTCCCTCCCGAACCGCAGATTGAAATAAAGCGCTTGGCGTCGATGAGCGCAAGGGGCGCCGGCACCGTCTTCCCGCAATTTGGAAGAAGTTGCAGATGTTACGTTCCCCCGAGCAGCTCGGATAGGCACGCCAACGCAGCAGTCAGGCGTCGCTGCGCGGAGCGCCGTTGGAACAGTGAGCCAATCCGGAAGTAACCACGGAGCTGCTGGTGCTCGGCAAGCGTGACCAGGGTTCCCTCACCAGCGCCCTGGCTGAGCGTGATAGTCGTGGCCCAGGTTCGGAGCATCCGCTCGAACGGCGTTCCCGCCAACTGCTGTGTCCAGACGAGTCGCCGCTGCGGTTCAACCGATACGAGGCTGAGGTCCCGGCGCATGAAGCGCCCATTGCTGGTCGGGATGACCTCGGTGAACCGGTCGGCCGCTATTCCCTCCACCCGTGTCACGCCCGGCCACCAGTTCGGCATCTGCCGTGGATCGGAGATGACTGCCCAGATCGCCTGTGGCGAGGCCCGGATCCAGCGGCTCGCGGTGGTGCTGGCCATCGCCTCGGCTGTTTCAGTCGTACTGAATCAGTGAGTGAACCTTGTAACCCTGCAGTTGCCTGCGGCCATGGAACGATTCGAGCTCGACAAGGAACACGCAGGCCATCACCTGTCCACCAAGGCGTCCGACAAGCTCGGCCAGCGCGTGCGCCGTGCCGCCGGTGGCCAGGAGATCGTCATGGATGAGCACACGTGCCCCACCGGCAAACGCATCGGCATGCATCTCGAGCGCATCCACGCCGTATTCCAGCATGTACTCGGCGCTCACCGTCTCATGCGGCAGCTTGCCCCGCTTGCGAGCAGGCACAAAGCCCGCCTTGAGTGCATGGGCGAGCGCACCGCCGAGGATGAACCCACGGGCCTCTGCCGCCACAACGATGTCGATCTCAAGGTCGCGCGCGTAACGTGTCAGCCGGGCGACGGCTGCCGCCAGTGCCCGCGGATCGAGCAGCAGCGGAGTGATATCTCGAAACAGAATTCCGGGGGCTGGAAAGTCCGGGATGTCGCGCACATAGCCGGCGAGTTTGATGCCATCGTCAGCCACACCGTCAGGCATCGGTGACATCTCAGGACGCGATCTTGCGGAGATCGCGGATCAGCAGGAGGTGCTTCAGATGAGTGGTGACAGACGCCAGGTTCTCCAGTGCCTCAACGGCCTCACGGCGTCGCTCTGGGTTACGCGAGCGCAGCGCGGGCGCGAGGATGCTCTGCAGCAGAGCTGCCTCGCGGTCAGCTGAGGTTCGGAACACGCGCAGGTTGCGTCCGCCGACGCCGTATCGAGCCAGCTCTGAGACGGCTCTGACGATCTCCCGCTCGGTGTCGTCAAAGTAGCGTGTGCCGGCGCGCAGCTCGCCTCGGATCACACCGAACTCGATCAGCTCGTTGATGAGCTTCGGCTCCGCGCCCGTCTCCTCAACAACGTCCTCAAGGGAGTAGAGCGAGCCCGGATCACGGCTCACCGAGGCTCGCCTCAGTGAGAGCGTGTCGCTGGGGGGCGCGACCTCGCGCTCGTTGCGACCACCGGCCAGCTCCTGCCTGATCACGCGCAGCGGCAGGAACTCATCGCGCTGCAACCGGAGAATCGTCCGCAGGCGCTGGACATCCTCCGGACTGTAGAGCCGGTAGCCACCCTGGGTGCGTCGCGGCGCCAGGAGTTTCTGATCTTCCAGATAGCGGATCTTTGAAATCGATATGTCCGGGAACTCAAGCTCGAGTGCCTTGCAGACCGCGCCGATTGTGACCGCCTTCTGGCGCGGACGACCGTTAGCCGGGTCCGCGGCGTCCGGCAGCTGCACGGGCACCTCCTGGCTATCGCCCATGACCATCAGTGCCCCAGAAAGGCAAGCTTGTATTTGCCGATCTGGAGCTCGTCACCGTCGCTCAGCCGCTGCGAGTCGATGCGCCGCCGGTTGACGTAGGTTCCGTTGAGCGAGCCGCAATCGTCCAGGTAGTAGTGCTCGCCGCGCTTGACCACCACGGCGTGGTCTCGCGAGACCGTCACGTCGTCGAGGAAGACATCGCTGTCGGGCCGGCGCCCGACTGTGAGGCGGGGGCGCTCCAGCGGGAAGGCCTCGCCTGCTCGCCCGCCGCCGGCGCGGATCACCAGCACGGCTCCGCGAGCGCTGACCGGCCTGATCGGAGCCTCCTCGAACTCGCCGGCCTCCCCGATCCTGAAGCTGGCGGTAGAGGCTCCTGTGGCGGTCTCCGAGATGCTCATGAAGGCGCCACAGCGCTGGCAGTAGTTGGCGCCGTCAGCGTTGGCGAAACCGCACTCGGGGCAGTGCTGCGCCACGATGTCTCAGTTTGACTCGGAGTCGTCCCCGGAGCTGGCGGGGGGTTCTTCGGGCAGATCCTCAGGCAACGGGAAGTTACCGGTGAGGATGTCGGTGAGTCGCTGCACATCGGCACCGCTGATGAGCAGCTCACCGCTCTCATCCTTGCGCCGCAGACGGCTCACGAGCTCCGCGCGCAGAATGTCGATCTTGCCGTGGAGAATCCGCCGGCGGTAGGAGACCTCGATCTCCTCATCCGTCATCTCCTTGATGAGATCTTTCAGCTCTTGGTCGGTGAGCGAGCCGAGGTCTGGGAAAGTGTCCATTGCGACTGTCCTCCGTGCTTGCAGGCCCGGCGATCGGGGTGTTCCGGGCTGCTGAGTATAACCCGGCGCGCCGTAGGGTCAATCTGAGCTTGAGAGTTGCCGTTCCTCGGCGCCATCGGCAGAGGCTCGGCGCGCTTCGCTCACGCCCCGGCGGATATACAGCGCCGTTGCCGAGAGCGACAGCGCCAGCCCAATGTAGAGCAGTGCCAGGGCCAGCGCGTGCACTCCGGTCATGGCAAAGAACGGGGCCCCCATCGTGGGCGCGACTCCGAGCCTTCCGGCCCAGTTGATTTTGATCTCCATGCCGCGATGGATGCTGTAGCGGCTGAGCGCCAGCATCAGGACTTCCCGGACAACGACCACGGCGATGGCCCAACGCGGGAGCAGTCTGAAATCCCATGTCACAGCCATCCCCGAGATCACCAGCAGGCGGTCGACGATCGGATCCAGCAGCGCGCCCAGACGGCTGAACTGACCTGTCAGCCTGGCCGTGAAACCGTCCAGGTAGTCAGCCCAACCAATCACCGCAAACAGCGTGGCTGCAGCCGCGCTGACACCGTCGGAGCTGGCAAGCGCCACCAGCAGGAACACCGGGATCAGGGCCAGGCGCAAGAATCCGATCGCGTTCGGGATCGTGAAGGGATGCAGAGGCTGGTCTGGTCGAGTCGCCGCCGGGTTGGGACCGGAGCGATCAATGCCCAGCAGGCGCTTGGTGGTCAGGCGGTTTCGCGCCACAGATCAAAGACCGTTGCGGCCGCCCCATCCAACGGGACGGTGCGGGACTCCTGCCCCCTGCGCACCTGGACCTCGATCTCGCGGTTCTGCAGGGTCCGGCGACCGACCGTGACCCGCAACGGGCAGCCGAGCAACTCAGCGTCTGCGAACTTCTCCCCGGGCCCGGCATCGCGATCGTCATACAGCGTCTGGAGCCCAGCGGTCTCGAGTTCCTCGTAGAGCCGGTCCGCATACGCGCGTTCCTCTGCACCCTCCTTGCCGAGCGAGACCAGGTGCACGTCGAAGGGAGCTATCGCGCGGGGCCATGAGATTCCAGAAGCATCGGCAAACTGCTCAATCGCCGCCGCCGCTATGCGAGCGGGGCCGATGCCGTAGCAGCCCATCCAGATCGGCTGGCTTGAGCCACTCTGATCAAGGTAGTTCGCCCCCAGCGCGACGCTGTAGCGCGTTCCGAGCTTGAAGATGTTCCCGACCTCAATCGCGGGTTCGATCCTCACCGCATGCCCGCCCACCGTGTCTCCGCTCAGCACCGTCCGGAAGTCTCCACGCTCATAGGCGAAGTCACGGCCTGGGACGACGCCGCGCAGGTGGAGGTTCGGTCGATTCGCGCCGACGACGTAGCCGCCCCCGTCAGCGACCACAGCGTCGTCGAGCAGGATCCTCACCTGGGCACCGACGGGGCCGATCGAGCCGGGCGGCCCCAGCCGCTCCTCAATCTCCTGCGCGGTGGCGGGTCGGAACTGCGCACCCAGAGCCAGCCCGAGCTTGATCTCGTTGACCTTGTGATCGCCTCTCAGCATGGCCAACACCAGGCTGTCGTCGTTCAGGACCACCGGGTAGGCCTTGAGCAAGGCGCCCTCAGCGACCTCAAGAGCACCCGCCACCTCGGCGATGGTCGTCAGCCCGGGAGTGGCGACCTCCTCAGGGGCAGCGAGCGCCGGGGGCAGTTCCACGTGCGGTGCTTGGGCGGATGCGACCTCCAGATTCGCGGCGTAACCGGGTGCCAGAACCACGTCATTCTCGCCCGCAGGGCAGGGCGCCATGTACTCGTGCGCCCCGAAGCCGCCCATCGCACCGACGTCAGCCTCGACGCTGTACCACTCAAGACCACAGCGGTCAAAGATGCGGTCGTAGGCGCGCGCGTGCTTCTCGTAGGAGACATCCAGGCCAGCGCGATCACGGTCGAAGCTGTAGGCATCCTTCATGACGAACTCACGCGAGCGCAGCACCGCGGCGCGTGGCCGTGGCTCGTCACGCTCCTTGGTCTGGAAGTGATAGAGGATCTTGGGCAAATCACGGTATGAGCGCACGAACGCGGCCGCGTGCGTGGTCACGACCTCCTCACTGGTCGGCCCGAGCACCAGGTCGGCCTGTTTGCGGTCTTCCAGCTTGAAGAGCTCATCGCCAAACGCGTCATAGCGACCGCTGCGCCTCCACAACTCGGCCGGCTGCATGATCGGCATCAGCATCTCCATGGCCCCGATCGCGTTCATCTCCTCACGGATGATCTGGACGATCCGTTGGTGCGCCCGCCATCCGGCAGGCATCCAGGACCATAGGCCGGCGCCAACCTGCCTGACCAGCCCTGCGCGTACGAGCAGCTTGTGGCTCAGCGCTTCGGCATCAGCCGGCGGCTCGCGTTCGGTCGGCAGCAGGTATTCGGATAGACGTGGCATCCGCGCAAGCGTACCCACGGGAAGGACGGAGCGACTCGTGACGGCGGTTTGTCGCGTGGAGGACACCCCCGTGCCTGAGTCGGCAGAGGCTCTGATAGAACGAGAGCTGAGCAGTAGAACCATTAGCGCAATACAGCGAAGAGAACGAAGACAGGAGCGTCCATGGCCTTTTCAGTACCAGACCTGCCCTACGCCTTCGATGCGCTCGAGCCCCACATCGACGCGCAGACGATGGAGATCCATCACGACAAGCATCACGGCGCCTACGTCACCAACGCGAACGCCGCGCTCGAGGGCACCCAGTGGGCCGACAGTCCGGTGGAGGAGATCCTCAAGAACCTCGGGGCACTGCCTGCTGAGAAGCAGGGGCCGGTGCGGAACAACGCGGGCGGCCACTACAACCACACCCTCTTCTGGGAGTCGATGGGCCCCGGCAAGGGCGGCGAGCCGACCGGCGCGCTGGCGGACGCGATCAGCTCCACGTTTGGCTCGTTCAGCGACTTCCAGGCGCAGTTGAAGGCCGCGGGCATGGGCCGCTTCGGCTCTGGCTGGGCATGGCTTGTGCACAACGGGTCAGGGCTGGCGATCGTCTCCACGCCCAACCAGGACAACCCGATCAGTGACGGCCACACGCCGCTGCTTGGCGTGGACGTGTGGGAGCACGCCTACTACCTCAAGTACCAGAACCGCCGTCCCGACTACATCGATGCGTGGTGGAACACCGTGAACTGGGATGTTGTCGCCGGCCGGTTCGCTGCCGCCTCCTGAGCGGAGCTGCAGCAGCTGACGACCGCCACATTCCTGACCATCGCCACACGCCTGCAAGCGTGTGGCGATGGTGATCGCCACCAGCGGCTGCTCGCTCAGCTCAAGCGCGCGTGAAGCGTCTGCCCGCCACGGGCGAAACAGACTCGTCCAGCCGGGCGCCGTTCAACTCGCCGGCGTCGGGCGGTGTGGCGGCGCTCTCCCCCGTCTGGCCCGCAGCTTCCGCGGCCTCCTGCTCAGCGGCGGCTGCCTCCAGTGCAGCAAGCCGCTCGGGAGTCATGGCGGTGGCATCCTCATTCTCTGATAGCCACTGGGCTGCTTCAGCGGCGCTGGCGTCGTCCCGTACGAGCTGCTTGCCGGCCGCGTAGTAGCGGTCGATCTCCTTGAAGAGCTCGTCCACAAGCTGAGCGGTCGGCACCTTCTTGAGCGGCTCACCCTTGGCGTAGATCATGCCCATGTCCTTGGCCCCGGTGATCCCGAAGTCAGCGTGACGAGCCTCGCCGATGCCGTTCACCGCACAGCCCAGCACCGATACCTGGATCGGGTCTTCGTAGGCCTCCAGTCGCTTCTCAACCTCGGCCACGACGGTGTCCATGTCGAACTGCAGGCGTCCGCAGGTGGGGCATGCGATCAGCTCTGGACCGCGACGCCGCAACCTGAGTGCCTTCAGGATCTCCCATGCGACCTTGACCTCCTCCTCCGCGTGGAAGGTGGAGAGTGAGATCCGAATCGTGTCGCCGATGTCGTCGGCCAGCAACGTCCCGAGGCCCACAGCGGACTTGAGCGAACCCGACCACTTGGTGCCCGCCTCAGTGATCCCCAGGTGCAGCGGGTAAGGGATGCGCTCAGCCAGCTGCCGGTTGGAGGCGATGGTGTTGGGCACGCTGGTCGACTTCATCGATACCTTGAAGTTGGTGAAGTCGAGTCGCTCCATCAGCTCGACAAACTCGACCGCGGCTGTCACCAGCGCGTCAACCGGATTGCTGTACTCGAGCTCGCGCAGGTGAGCAGGCAGGGAGCCTGAGTTCACGCCGATCCGCATCGGCCTATCCAGCTGCTTGGCCCGGGCCACCACCTCGGCGACCTTCTCAGGTCCCCCGATATTGCCCGGATTGATGCGGATGCAATGAGCGCCGGCGTCCAGGGCCTTCAACGCGAGCGTGTGGTTGAAGTGGATATCCGCAATCACCGGTATCGGCGATTCGCGCACGATCGTCCTGAGTGCCTCTGCGTCCTTCTCACGCGGAACCGCACAGCGGACCAGGTCCGCGCCCGCATCGGCGACCCGCTTGATCTGTGCGAGTGTCGCCTCTATGTCGGCGGTCTCCGTCTTGGTCATCGTCTGCACTGCGACCGGTGCGCCGCCGCCGATTGGCACACCGCCGACGTGGATCTGATTCTTTGACGCCATTACCAGCCAGTCTAGAGCTTGATCTGGGTCAGCCGGCTGACGCACGGACGATCAGACACGACGGGCAGTCGCCAGTTGCGCCTCGTGATCCGCGGTGGATCCCGTCCACCTGTGGAACGTCATAGACATGGTGGAAACTTCCGGCATGGAGGCTCACGCGGAACTGATTGCCCGTGCACGTCTGATCTGCGGCACCGAGCACGTCCTGACCAATCCACGCGTACTGTCCACCTATCGGTCCGATGGCATCAGGCGCGACGGCGCACTGCCGCTGGCCGCGATTCTGCCCAGCAGCACCTCCGAGGTGAGCGGGGTTGTGGCCGCCTGCCGAGAGACCGGCGTGCGCCTGCGCGTGCGCGGAGCCGGCACGAGCCGGGCCGGTTTCGCGCTCCCGATGGCTGATGAAGTCCTGGTGGTGCTGACACGGATGCGCGCGATCCTCAGCGACTCTGGTGACGAGCTGACCGTCCAGTCAGGGGTGCCGGTCGCCGCTCTCCCCCGTGATCGTCGCTGGCTCAGGGCGGTCGAGCCGGTGATGCCTGTGGCCGAGAGACAGGCCGCGCCCACGCTCAACAGGGCTCTGACTGCCGCTGCCGGCACCGTCGGTGGACATATCGCGGAGCACGGCGCCAGCGCGGATATTGCTGCGATGGACCTGGTTCGTCCCAACGGCGAGATCGTGCGGATCGACCGGCGTCATCCAGGCTATGACTTCACAGGAGCATTCCCCGGCTCGCGCGGAGCCGCCGGGATCGCCGCGACGATCACCTTGAGGAGCATGTGTTGGTGAGCGGCGCGGTGGTGCCCCGCAGCTTCAGCGAAGCTGCCTCCGCCCTGGCCGGCGCGGCCGCGCAGGGTCGCACGGTGCGCATCGTCGGTGGCGGCACGAAGCTCGGCTGGGGACGCGCCAAACCACGGCCACGCCACAGTCCGCAAACTGAGCTTGATGGCAGCCGCTCAGGCGCGCTGCGCCTGCACACGGCGCACCTCAGTCGCCTGGTGATCGCCGATGACCGTGAGTCAGCGACCATCAACGCCGGAACGCCCCTGGCCCGCGCGCAGGCGATGTGCGCCCGCAGCGGTCGCATGCTCGCGATCGACCCGCAACTTGGGCTGCTGAGCGCCGCCGCCACGATCGGAGGGGTGATCGCCACCGCTGACTCCGGGCCGCTCAGTCATGGCTATGGGCCGCCCCGGGACCAGATTCTGTCTATAACGGCAGCCCTCAGCGACGGTCGTATCGTCCGCGCCAGCACGGGGCTGGACCGTACTGAGGACGGGTTTGATGTCGCCACCCTCTTCACCGGCGCCCATGGCACGCTCGGCCTGCTGCTCGCGGTCCAGGTGCGCCTGCGGCCACTGCCGATGCGCACTGCCACCGCACTCGCTTCAAGCGCAGAGCCGGACCGATTGCTTGCGGCGGCGACGCTGGTTGCGAACCGCCATCCGGAACTTCAGGCGCTCGACCTTGCGTGGCGTGCGGGAAGAGGCGGACTGCTTGCGCAGTTGGCCGGTGAGGACGCTGAGGCGCGTGCGACCCGAGTCACCGCGACGATGATCGACGCCGGACTGGAGCTGCCGTCCGTGCGGACGGACGATGTGGAGCTGTGGGCGAGGCAGCGCAGCGGACAACGCAGCGGCGACCGAGCCGTCCTGCGCCTGCACCATCGACCGCGGGAGCTTGCCGATGTGGTGGGACTGACCGACCAGATCGGCGGGACGCTGGTTGGGCGCGCCGCCCTGGGAATCTCGTATCTCACGCTCGATCCCATGCAGATCGGACTGGTGCGGCGCGAGCTCCCATCCGGGACCGGTTCGGTCCTGCTCGATCTTCCGAGCGACGCCCCAGACGACGTGGACCCCTGGGGGGCGCCGGTGTCGCTCCCGCTCGAACTCATGCGCGAGCTCAAGTCCAGCTTCGATGCGGCGGGGATCTGCAATTCAGGAATCTTCGCGAGCGGGATCTGACGGGCGGCAACGGCGTTGTCCTGTACTCACTGCGGACTCTGTCTCGAGAGCTGCCCGACCTACTCGCTTTGGGGCGCGGAGCCGGACTCTCCGCGTGGCCGCATCGTGATCATTGAGGACCTCCTCAGCCCCGGCTCTGGTGCGGATTCCCAGACGGCGTTGCACCTCGACCGATGCCTGGGCTGCATGGCCTGCATGAGCGTCTGTCCGGAGGACGTGCCCTACGCCGATCTGCTCGCCACCGCCCGTGCCGTGGTCGAGCGCGACGTCAGCCGGCCTTGGGCGGAGCGACTCCGGCGGGAAGTGGCTTTCCGCTCCCTACCCGACGCTGGTAAGGCCTACCGGAAGCGCGGGATTCCGCACCACTCCGCCGCCCGGGGTGATCAACGCGGACGGGTGGGCCTGCTGCTGGGCTGCGCCGGGCGCGCAGAGCAGATACGGGTGCACGAGGCGGCACTCAAGCTGCTCACTGCCGAGGGCTACGAGGTGATTGCCCCCAAACTGCCCGATTGCTGCGGCGCCCCCGACTTCATCAACGGCGATCGGCGGCGCGGCATGCAGCACGCGCAGAGATCG
>JAKAED010000177.1 GCA_021820105.1 Actinomycetes bacterium
CACCGACTTCAGTTATGACGGTGGCGATCCCGGCTTTGGCGCCGCCGCCGAGCTCTGCTTCGGAGTCGGCGCCTGCCGCAGCCAGGAGTCGCTGATGTGCCCCAGCTACCAGGTCACCTTTGAGGAGCAGCACTCCACGCGCGGGCGCGCCCGGCTGCTGTTTGAGATGATGCGCGGCGAGCTTGAGGACGGTTGGCGCAGTGTGGCCGTCCGCGAGTCACTGGAGCTGTGTCTGGCGTGTAAGGGCTGCCTGCATGAGTGCCCGGAGCGGGTGGACATGGCGACCTACAAGGCGGAGTTCCTCTCCCACTACTACGAGCGCCGGCTGCGGCCGCTGCGCCACTACCTGCTGGGGCTGATCCCGTGGAGTGCGCGGTTGGCCTCACGCAACCCGCAGCTGGCCAACCTGGTGACGCATGGGCCGCTGGCCGGAGTGGGCAAACGGCTGGTTGGGATCGCGCCGCAGCGTGCGGTTCCGGCCTTTGCGCCCCAGTCATTCACCGACTGGTTTGCCGCACGCGGCGGCTCGCAGGTGCCGGGTGAGCCGGTGCTGCTGTGGCCTGACACCTTCAACAACCACTTCCACCCTGAGGTGGCGATCGCCACGACGCACGCCCTGGAGGCAGCCGGCCGGCGGGTCCGCGTGCCGGAGCAGTGGGTCTGCTGCGGACGGCCGCTCTATGACTACGGCATGCTGACCCTGGCGCGCAGGCGGCTTGAGCAGACGGTTGAGCTCCTGCGCGATGACATCCGGGCCGGCGTGCCACTGGTGGCGATGGAACCCAGCTGCGGCGCCGTGTTCCGCAACGAGCTGCGCAACATGCTGCCGGGCGATGAGGACGCCCAGCGCCTGGCCCGCCAGACGCTCACCGTCGGTGAGTTCTTTGCCACAGCAGCAGCGGAGGTCACGCTGCCGCGGCTTGATCGCAAGGCGCTGGTGCACCTTCACTGTCACCAGCGCGCCACCTCCGACGTGGACTGCGACCGGGCGGTGCTGGAGCGGCTGGGGCTGCGCTACGAGGTGCTGGACGACGGCTGCTGCGGCCTGGCCGGCTCGTTCGGCTATGAGGCGGGGGCGCCGTATGAGGTCTCGATGAAGGTCGGTGAGCAACAGCTGCTGCCGCGCGTGCGGGAGTTGGAGGCGGAGACGCTCGTGATCACCGACGGCTTCTCCTGCCGCTCCCAGATCGAGCACGGCGCCAGCGGGCGCCGTGCACTCCACCTGGCGGAGGTGATTGCAATGGCGTTTGACGAGTAACGATCCCACGCAGAGGAGCTGCCCAACTGAGGAGGCCCCGCGCCGGCCGCTTGCGGGCAGCTCTGGTGGTTGGAGGATGCTCGGTGGCTCAGTAGCGGTCGTGGTGGCGGAACCAGGGGCCGTCCTCATTGCGTCCAAGCGGCGCACGATCAAGCCACTGGTACATGCCCCACAGCGCGTCGAGTCCGCGGGCGTAGGTTGAGTAGGTGTGGTAGACGGTGCCGTCCTGAAGTGCGAACGCGCTCATTCCCGGCGCCTCCCGCAGGAACGTCGCTTGATCGGTGCCGGCCATGGCTGCGTGCGGACCCGGTTGTGCGGCCTCCAGCGCTGCGCGCATGTCCCGGGGCGCGTAGTTGTACTGGGTGCTGCCGGAGCGCTGCTGTTCCTCGGTGAACGACGTGTTGAAGTCGTAGTTGAAGTCGCTGCTGTGTGAGGACGCCCAACGGAACGTCCAGCCCATCCGCCGCTTGTAGGCCTGGATCTGGTCGATCCTCGCGCGCGAGACCGCGACCAGACCAACGTCGTGGTTTTCCAGATGCACGGCGAACCCGTTGAAGCCGTCGGCAATAGCCGAGCACGACGGGCAACCGGACTCATAGCCGGGCCCCAGCATGAAGTGGTAGACCAGCAGCTGCGAACGTCCGCCGAACAGATCGGCGAGGGAGGCCTCACCGCCATCGGTGCTGAAGCGGTACTCCTTCTCCACGGGAACCCACGGCAGCTGCCGGCGCAGACGGGCGACCTCGTCGCTGCGGCGGGTCAGCTCCTTCTCAGACTCCAGCAGCCTGAGGCGGGCGGCGAGCCACTCCTGGCGCGATCCGGTTGGATGTCCTGCAGCTGATTTCTGGCCTGTGTGCCCAGCTTGGTCCGTCATCGTGTCAACCCCAGCTTCGCTGGCGTGTTCAGTTGGACGGCGGGGAGCGTCTCACCGGTCTCGAGCAATGTCTTGAGGTTCGCCAGGACCCGTGGCCAGCCGTTGCTGATCATCGAGCGGGTCAAGCCCTCCGGCAGCAGATCCTCATGGAGGACGGTGAGCTTGACCTGATCACCAAGCGGCTCGATCTCGAAGGTGACCTTTGATCGCGGCTCATGAGCAAGCCGGGCGGCTGCCTCCTCGGTGAAGTTGAACGCCTGCAACCACTCCGGGGAGTGCGTCTGCCAGGTGTAGGACAGGCGCCTGTGGGGTTCTGCGTCAAGGACCACCTGCTCAGGGTTGGCGATCTCCAGGCCACGTGTGCGCCACACCATTGGCGAGCCTGGCCTCCAGTCGGACTCAAAGCTCAGCGACCAGTAGCGCTCGGTGAACGCCGGCTCGGTCAACGCCTGCCACAGCTTCTCAGGTGTCGTGCGGATGTAGGTCGTGTACACAAATGACCTGCTCTCAGAGTCCACGGGAACCTCCTCCAATGCCTTCTTCAGGTCGGCGAGCGCGTTCACCCGGTCCTGGTCGTACCGGTTGATCCAGCGCTCCGCAATTTCGTTGATGGGTGCTGTGTTGAGGTAGTGGTGCTTCTCCCGGCCGCGGCGGATGGTGGTGACAAGGTCCGCCGCCTCAAGCACGCCCAGGTGCTTGCTGACGGACTGGCGGGCCATGTCGAGCCCGGAACAGAGCTCACGGAGCGTCTGGCCGTTGCGTTCGTTGAGGCTGTCCAACAGCAGCCGTCGGCTCGGGTCACTCAGCGCCTTGAAGACGTCATCCAGGGGCTTATTGGCAGCCATCTGGCTGCCTATGTTACGCAGCCAGATGGCTGCATGTCAACCGGACGAGCACATCATCGTCCGGGCTTAGGAAGCGCTCGCGGCCCGGGCGTGGATCGCTGGCCCGAGGCACGGATGGTTCGATCGATCATGTCGAGGTCGGCCACCGCGGAATGCTGCTCAAGGATCTTGGCGTAGACCAGCGCAGACAGAACAACGCGGATGCCCTCAGGGGTCCCAGTTTCAAGAACGATTTCCACGTTCAGCGCGGCGTACGTTTCAGCGCCGACCGCACGGGATCACCGAGCCCCGCTGTCATGCAGCCGAGTGCATCTCGCCGCCCTGGGCCACCGCACCCGCGTCGCGCGGATAGGGCGGCTCAGCGGCGGAGCAAGAGCAGGGGCGGGTCTCGCTGCCGGATTTGGATCGCAGCGGCGGTGCGCGAAGCAGTCGCAGCCCGCAGGCGAACGGGCCGCTTGGATCGCGTGCACCGCAGCGGTCAGGGGTGGATGAGAGCTACTTGTCGAGGGGTCTCAGATTGGCGCTGCGCCGGCCGCGGGCGATCTCCTTGGTCTGTGCCTCCCTCCACGCTGCGAGTAGCAGCGCGACCCGGGCACGGCGTCTTCAGACGTTCACAAAGTCTGAAGACAGGTCATCTAGCTACCTGCCGGTCGTGCGGTGCGGTGCCGAGCGGGTGTAGCCGGCGCGGCCTTGCCCGTTTCGCGTTGTGCCTCGCGCCTTACCTTGGGAGGGCACCGGGCTTCTGCGTATCAGAAGACGCAGTGCTTGGTCGTTGGCCCCAGCGTCGGAGCGCTCCGTGAGGGTAGATGGGTGCACCGTTCGAAACACAGGACCGCGGTGAGAGTCCATCACCGCCACCACGATCTTTGAACTGCTGGGCGTGTCGAACACGATTCCGTCGAGCGACGCGCCGCCGCTCAAGACCGTTACACGGTCGCCTACCTGGGCTGACTCCATTTGCCCAGCGTAACGCGTGCACCGCGTCGCGCACCAAGGGTCGCCTCGACCTTGAGTGTAAGGTGGACGAATCGCAGTGAATACAACCAAGCCGCGAAAGACCGCGGCACAGCTCGCTCGAGCGGTAGATGATGGCCGTGGCGTGGGCGAGGCGTTGCGCCACCTCGACCGCCATGGCACAGAATCTGGCGCGGTCGCTGTGGCTGAAGCCCTCGCTCGATTCTTGGTCGCGCGATGCGACTCCCACCACGCCGGCTGGCGTGTCGTTCGCCAGGTGGTCGTCGACTCAGCGGCGCACGCGCCGTGGGAGAAGTGCGCGCGCCGCGCAGTCCCGATAGTCGCTCGTGACCTGCTGAGCCTCTCGCAGAAGGGCGGGAGGACACAGCTGGCTCAGGCGCAGCACATCGCCGCCCTCCGTCGCGCCGAGCAGATCGCCAAGCACGTCGACCAGGCTGCTGTCGTCGCCGATCTCGGGCTTGATCAGAGGTCGGTAAGCCCCGAGGAATGGCAAGCCGACCTGGGTGCCGCGGTCAAAGCCCGCTCACGCGAGCAAGTCGCAAGAGCTGTCACGTTCGGTTAGCCCCTGACAGCCGCGAGGACACGACGCTCGACTCGGATCGCGCGACCCGGTCATAACGCGAGACCCGGGATGCGGCCACGGGACTCGGGGGGACCGAGCCCGGAGAGTCGCCGGAACCATGTGTCGCGCCAGTGAGATCCGGCACAGCGAATCGGTCGCCGTTGCGATCGCGTGGATCCAGTCGGGCTCGAGGCAAGAGCGGTAGCTCGATCCGACGGCCTCGCCGGCCGGCGGTTACGGGATCAAGTCCACATTTCTGCTGAGCTCGGTGGCGAGAGCGACATCGAGCGTGGCCAGTCGTGCCTGGTGGCTGGCGGCAAGTGATGCGAGGTAGGCGTCGGTGACCTGGCGGTGGCCGGTGACGTGTTCCAGCGCGGCGTCGGTGTGGGAGATCGAGTCCGGCCAGAAGTCGACCTTGGGCGACTCTCGCATTGCCTTGAGGAGTTGCGATGCCGTGGCTGCCGCCTCACCGACGCGGATCAGGTAGCGGACCATCGCGCCTTCGGTGATTGGACACAGCGCAACCTTGTCCACCTGTGTGATCCACGCCGTGACACGTTCGTGATGCTCATGCTCGGCGATCACGAGCGCGATCACCGCGTTGGCGTCCAGCAGATAGTTGGTGCTCACTCGTCATCCAGCGCGGCGGCAACCTCGGCAGCGGTCACTGGCCGACCAAGGCTGATAACCGGCAAGCCGCTCACCGGGTCGGTGGCGAGCTCCACAGGTTCGCCCAACGCGGCCAGGCCTCGGATGGTCAGATCCGCGACAGTTGCCGACAGTGATTGATGGCGGGACTCGGCAAGAGCCTGAGCGCGGCGGTGCACCGCTGGGGGAAGGTCAACCGTCGTTCGCATTGCTGCATCGTACCAGCATCACCAGCGATGCATTTGCCCCCGATGGCCGCCAAACGTCGCGAAAGGTATAGCGTCGATCGCGGGGTCGCGAACGCGGAAGCAATACTGGCGGCGACGAGCTGTTGCCAGTCCCTGACAAGGGTGGCTACGCAGACTGAGACGTCGTGAGCGAGTTCAATAGCTCTTGGATGAGGGGCAGGCGCTCGCTGGCCCGGTAAAGCCAGGCTGCCCTGACGGGCGATCCGTACCTGCAGTCGGAGTACGCGAGGTGGATTTACCGCCGGACGCTGTTCTCACCAGCAGCTCTAGGTGCTGCCTTTTGTGAGCTTGTCGGCGCCGTCAGCGCCTACGCGGTTTCCGGGATCAAGCCCCGGTTGCGCGCCGACGTCCCGCCCGCCGGACTTTGAATCCGTCGACGACGGGACACATCTGCGACCGCAGCGGATGAGCCCTCCGGGGAGAGGGCTCATCGCCTTTTGGGTCATGCGGCCGCGCCCTCCGTACGCCGTGACAGCTTCCAGCCTGGGCGCGGGTAGTGGCACGTGTAGCCGTTGGGGTACCGCTCGAGGTAGTCCTGGTGCTCGGGCTCGGCCTCCCAGAACGGCCCGGCGGGCTGAATCTCCGTGACCACCTTGCCGGGCCACAGTCCGGATGCGTCGACGTCGGCGATCGTGTCCTCGGCGATCTGCCGCTGTGTGTCGTCCAGGTAGTAGATCCCGGACCGGTAGCTGGTACCGATGTCGTTGCCCTGGCTGTTCAATGTGGTCGGATCGTGGATCTGGAAGAAGAACTCGAGCAGCTCGCGGTAGGAGACCCGCTCGGGGTCGAAAGTGATCTCGATCGCCTCGGCGTGGCTTCCGTGGTGACGGTAGGTCGCGTTCGGCACATCACCGCCTGAGTAGCCGACGCGTGTGCTCGTCACACCGTCGAGCTTGCGGATCAGGTCCTGCATTCCCCAGAAGCATCCGCCGGCCAGAATCGCCTTCTCTGTCTGAGCCATCAGTTCGTACTCCTTGTCAGGTTGTCTTGAGTGTGTTTGACCGGCTACAGATCTGTCGAGTCAAGCTTGAGAGCGACGGAGTTGATGCAGTAACGGTCGCAGCCATTGGGACCATCGTCAAACACGTGGCCAAGGTGTCCGCCACAGGCAGCGCAGGTCACCTCTGTGCGGCGCATGAACAGGCTGCGGTCCTCGTGCAGCTCAACGTTCGCGCGACTGGTCGGGTCAGTGAAGCTCGGCCAGCCGGTCCCGGAGTCGAACTTCGTGTCCGAGGAGAACAGCTCCGCGCCACAGCCGGCGCAACGATAAACACCGTCCTCCTTGGTGTGGACGTAGGTGCCGGTGAACGGCCGCTCGGTTCCCTTGCGGCGGAGCACGTCGTAGGCCGCGGGAGTCAGCTCCTCGCGCCACTGCTGGTCACTCTTCTCGATTCGGTTGGTCATCACGTTCCTTTCGTAAGTTCTCACTGCTCCTTTGACC
>JAKAED010000025.1 GCA_021820105.1 Actinomycetes bacterium
CTCCGGGCGCACAATTCCACGGCAACCCTCACCGCTCGGCCAGGCGCGTCTCGCGCTCGTTCATCCCCAGGCTCCGACTTGCGTCACTCGAGACCTGCAACGCGCGCGGGGTGCGTGGCCGAGCAATAGCCAGAGTCCGTGCTGCTCGGGCGACTGTTCGTAGTCAGATCCGTGCGCGGAGCGGGCCCGCTCCGGCGACTCTCCCGCGTCGTCATCCGATGCCGATCCAGGCCTACGGAGCTGACGAGGAGCGGCGACCAGAGATGCAATGCCGCACTTACGCGCCTCGGGGGTTCTAGGACTGGTGGCGGGCTCATCTCGTGAACACAGCGGCACCCCTGAACTAGCAAACCCCCGACTTTGAGGGGGTTTCACGGCACTGCGGGACAAGGACTCGAACCTTGAATACCAGGGCCAGAACCTGGCGTGTTGCCAATTACACCATCCCGCAATTGGAATGGGCGAGTATAGCCAGGGGATCTGTGAGCTGCTTTGACTTGCTGTAGGGTGCGGCAATCGTGACGGCCCTCGTTTGGTTCAGGCGCGATCTGCGCCTTCATGACAACCCGGCTCTGAGCGCGGCCCAGGCCGAGCATGAGCAGCTGATTCCCGTTTTCTGCCTGGACGAGAGACTGTTGGCTGGCGCACACCGCTCGATCCCGCGGACCGCATTCATGCACGGATGCCTGCGCGAACTCAACGATGACCTGCGGGCGCTGGGCTCTAGGCTCATCGTGCGCAGCGCACGCCCGGAGGTGGCGCTGCCACAACTGGCTGAGGAGACCGGCGCCGACACCGTCCTGGCGGCAGCGGACGTGAGCCCGTTTGCGCGACGCCGCGACCGTGCAACTGCCGCGGCACTTGACGAGCGGGGCGTGCGCCTGAGGCTGCTTCCCGGATGCTTCGCAGTGGACGACCTGGGCCCGATCATGAGCGGCGCCGGCACGCCGTACACGGTGTTCACGCCGTTCTACAAGCGCTGGCTCCAGGCGCCGCGACGAACGGTCTACGGCGCCCCGCGACAACTGCCTGTTGTGCCGGCAGAGATCGAATCAGCAGCTCTGCCGGAACCGCTCGGAGCACCTCCGAGCTCAGGCTTCGCTCCAGGCGAGGCGGCGGGTCGCGAGCGGATGCTGCAGTTCGTGGAGACCGGGTCGCAGGGATACGCCCAGAACCACGACCTGGTTGCCGAGCACGGCACCTCAGGGCTCTCCCCATACCTGCACTTCGGTTGCGTCTCAGCTCGAGAGCTGGAGAGCCTGCTACCCGACACGGACGACGCCGCAGCTGCACGCCGACAACTCTGCTGGCGCGACTTCTACGCGCATGTGCTTCTGCACCATCCCGGTAACGCGCACCACGAGCAACAGGAGCGCCTGCGGCGGCGAATCAAATGGAATCGCTCGATGAGCCTGTTCGACGCGTGGCGCGAGGGACGCACGGGATATCCGCTCGTGGATGCCGGGATGCGAGAGCTGGCAGCCACCGGATACATGCACAACCGCTCACGTCTGGTCGTCGGCTCCTTCCTGGTCAAGGACATGGGCATCGACTGGCGCTGGGGCGAGCGCTGGTTCATGCGCATGTTGCTGGACGGCGACGAGGCCAACAACAACGGCAACTGGCAGTGGATCGCCTCGGTCGGCGTGGATCCGCAGCCGCCGTCGCGTCGCATGTTCAACCCGACCCTGCAGCAGCGCAGGTTCGACCCCGACGGCCGCTACGTCCGGCTCCATGTCCCGGAGCTGAGAAATGTCCCCGATGAATACCTGGCCGAGCCCTGGACGATGCCCGACGAGATACAGCGTCGGTCCGGATGCATAATCGGGAAGGACTATCCGGCGCCTGTCCTGGATCACGCGCAGGCACGGCTGGAGGCGATTGCTCGTTACGCCGAGGCAGTTCAGCGCGAGGCGTGATCATTCGACGGGCGCGCGGGCGGCAGCGGCAGAAAGCCGGAGGTGCGCCGCACGTAATCTGCGTAACCGGGACGCCGCTCAGCGATGTCCCGTTCGAGCAGGCCCTTGCCTGAGACTCGTACCAGCAGCAGCGACATGACCAGCGGTGAGACAACGGTCCACCAGCTGCCGCCCGCCTGGAGCGTCACCAACCAAAGCCCCCACCAG
Source organism: Actinomycetes bacterium (assembly GCA_021820105.1). Taxonomy (GTDB): domain Bacteria; phylum Actinomycetota; class Thermoleophilia; order Solirubrobacterales; family Solirubrobacteraceae; genus Palsa-465. The sequence goes on from JAKAED010000025.1 coordinate 2,127, forward strand.
ACGCAGGCGTCGCCAAAGTAGTTGGGATGGCGCGTGTATCGCCAGAGCCCACGATCCATCACCTGGCCTCGGTTCCCTGGATCCGCCTTGAAGCGCCGGAGCTGCTCATCTCCAACGGCCTCGAAGCCGAGGCCCAGGGCGAATAGTGCAAGCCCGGGAATCGCCGCCCAACCAAGCCCGGTTGTGCGCTCGGCGGCCACCTGCAGCGGCAGCGAGATGATGAGCACCAACAGCGCCTGCACCAGGTAGACGTAGACGAGGCTCCAGACCGCGAAGTTGGCCGGGTGCGCAGTCCGCATGGCCGCGTAGCGACGATCCTCGCCGGGCTCGTGGAGCTTACGCCTGGTCAGATGGAGCGTCAGTCTGAGCCCCCAAACGGCCGTGAGCCCGAGCAGCAGCCACCTGCGGGCCGGGGCACCATCGCCCGTAAGCGCTGCCACAGCCGCAACACAGACGAATGCCGCCCCCCAGACCGGGTCGATCACGGAGGCATCCTTCAGCCTCAAGCTGAGCAGCCACGTGGCCAGGATCAAGACTCCCACCACTGCCGCCGCCCACGGCAGCACAACCCCGGGTCCGCTCATGAGGCACCCAGCGCCGGGCGGAACCGGTAGTGGCTGACAAGCCAACGGTTACCCGCGTCTCTCCCCCAGATGACAGCTGTCGAGATCAAGAAGAGCCGCCACGTCGCGAGCAGGCGCTGTGCATCTCTGGTTGAACGTCCGTCGGCCGCGAGCACGGCGAGCGCCTGCTCTCGATTGTCGTCGAGACGCTCCAGCCAAGCACGCAACGTGCTTGCGTAGTGCGTGCCAGGGACGGCCCAGCGCTCCTCCAACGTCAGGTGTCGCTGAAAGTGAAGCGGAAGCTCATGACTCGGCATCAGCCCCGCCGTGAAGAAGCGCTCGGCGGCCCAGGTGCCCTCGAACAGGTAGGGAACGGTTCGATGCGAGAACACATGCATGAAGAAGCGTCCATCCGGTTTGAGCCAGCCCGCGACTCGCCGCAGCAGCTCATGCCAGTTGCGCATGTGTTCGAACATCTCGATGGAGAGCACGCGGTCAAAGGTTCCGGTTGGCACAAAGCCGTTCACGTCAGCTGTGACCACACGCAGGTTTCGCAGCTGCAGATCACGCGCCCGAGACTCGATGAAGCGACGCTGGCTGTCGGAGTTGGATACCGCCAGCACCTCACAGGCGGGATAGTGCTCCGCCAGCCAAATCGATAGCGATCCCCAGCCACAGCCCAGGTCAAGCAGGCGCATACCGTCCCCGATCTGCGCACGCTCACAGGTAAGCTCGAGCATCGCCTGCTCAGCCTGCTCGAGCGTATCCACACCCGCGGGCCACAGGCAGCCCGAGTATTTGCGGCGCGGCCCCAGAAACAGTCCGAAGAAGTCGGCGGGAAGCTCATAGTGCTGCTCGTTGGCCGTGTCCGTGGCCTCAGCGATCGGTCCTCCCCGCATGCGGTCGAGCAACTGCTGCAGTCGCTCCTCCTGGCCCGCCACGCCTCCGCGCAGCTCTCTGCGCTCGCGCAGCTCAGCACCAACGAACGACCCCAGCCGCAGGAGCGGGTCGGGGAGCAGTCCGCGAGTCAGCGCGATGTCCAGAAGCGGGTAGGCGACACGCTCACGCCACATGCTCGAACTCCTCTCCATGTCTCATCGAGTGCGGCGCCATGGAGGCGCGCCGCCTGAATGCGGGCTTCCCGAGCAGCAGCTGCACATCGCCTATCCGCCGCTCCGCGAATCCTCCCTCGCAATAGGCCAGATAGAGGTTCCAGATGCGCCGGAAGCGCTCGTCATACCCCCGCTCAGCGAGCGCCTCGGCATTTTCCGTGAAGCGCCCCCGCCACCGCCTGAGCGTCTCCACGTAGTCCTCGGTTATGTCCTGCAGGTCAAGGACGCTCAGGTCCGTGCGTCGCGCAAGCGCGCGGGTCAGGATCGACAAAGAAGGCAGCGCCCCGCCAGGGAAGATGTACTCCTTGATGAAGGAACGGCTGGCCTTCTCCACGGCATAGGCACGATCGTCGATCGTGATCGCCTGCAGCAGCATCGCACCGTCCGGCACCAGCAGGTTCGAGCAGTGGTTGAGGAAACCGCCGAACCCACGCCATCCCACGGCCTCAATCATCTCGATCGACACCAGCTTGTCGTAGGAGCCGCGTAGGTCCCTGAAATCATTGTCAAGCACGGTGATCCGCTCGCCAAGGTCGGATGCTCGCACCCGCTCTTTGACGTAGCGGTACTGCTCACGAGAGATCGTCGTGGTGGTGACGTGACAGCCGCGAGTGGAGGCGGCATGGATCGCGAATGAGCCCCAGCCGCTGCCGATCTCAAGCACCCGGTCGCCCGAATTCAGCTCCAACTGCTCACACACACGCTCCAGCTTGGCGAGCTGTGCCTCCTCCAGGGAGAGGCTCGGATCCGAGAAGATCGCGCACGAGTAGGTCATGGTCGGGTCGAGCATCAGCGAGAAGAGCTCGTTGCCGAGGTCGTAATGTGCAGCTATGTCGCGGCGACGCTGATCGCGGCCCGAGGGCCTGGCGGCGGCACGCGCCAGCTCAATCGGGCGCAGCACTGGCGCACTCACGGTGCGCAGGCGGTCCAACAGCGGCATCACCCGAGCGCCGAGTCGAACCAGCGCGACCAGATCCGGTGACTCCCACAGCCCGTCAGCGTAGACATCCGCCAGCCCCAGACTGCCGCGGAGAAACGCGGTCCATACCTCCGGTGAGTGAATGACCATGGTCGCTTGGGGGGTACCTCGCCCGTGGGTCTCGCGCCGGCCATCAGGTTCGACGATCGTCAGCGAACCCGCTGCGAGTCCACGCAGTGCCGCCTTCACGAACACCCGGGCAAGCTCCGGCTTCATGCCCCACCTCGCTGCGGGTGCGAAAAGTGCCGCACACCCGCCAACTTGAGTCCGATGGCGTGCCCGTAGATCAGCGCCAGCGTGCGCATGGTGGCAAAGGGATAACGAGCCGTGACACGCCGGACGGTTGCGGTGGTCAACTCGATCCTGGTCAGCGCGAGCGCGGCCGCAAACTCCCGTCGACCTTCGCGGTGGTTCTCGATGGAGACCGACACCCGCTCCCCAGGATGGGTCGTGTGACAGACGTAAACCTGGTCCATCGGCATGAAAGGCGAGACGTGCATGAGTTTCTCAAAGCGGCCCGTGTCACCGGCGATCACATAACCCTGACGCTCGCCCCATGGTGTGTTTGTCACCTCGGCCAATACAGCCTGCACACGCGACCCCCCATCATCAAAGCAGTAGTAGAAGGTGACGGGGTTGAAGCAGTGGCCCAGTGAACGGAGGTTGGTCAGCATGCGCACTGGACCGGTTGGCCGCAAACCAGTTTCCTGCTCGACCGTTTGGCGCACTGCCTCATCCAGTGACAGGTGCGGATCTCCGTGATAGTCCGCGCGCCGGAAGCGCATCAGACCGGGCCCCTTCTGTAGCAGGCGCCCTCCAAGCAGCGTCGGCAACTCGTAGAGGTCCACGTAAGCCATGGCCACGCGGTGGGTGAAGGTGCGCTCAGGGCGGTCGCGGCGGTGGGTGAGCGTGCCCTCATACAGGCAACTTGCGGTCACAGGTTCGCTCCGAACTCCGCGGCCACCCGCAACGCACTCCTGACACCGTCCTCATGGAAGCCCCAGCCCCAGTAGGCACCGCAAAAGTGAGTCCGTTGCTCCATGCCGGAGATCTCAGCGATCCGACGCTGCGCCGCCACCCCGGCAGATGTGAACACGGGGTGCGCGTACCGCAGCCTGCTGATCACGGTGTCCGGTCGGATGCGCTCGGAGAGGTTGAGCGTCACGCAGAACTGCGTGTCGGAGCGCAGCCGCTGAAGCCGATTGAGGTGGTAGGTCACAGCAGCGCCGCCACGGTGGTCCGAGAGCAGGTGATAGTTCCAGCTACTCCAAGCCCGCCGTCTGGCGGGCAGCAGCGTTTGGTCGCTGTGGAGCACAACATCGTTCTCCTGGTACGGAATGGCCCCGAGGATATCTCGCTCGTTTGCGCTGGCATCACCGAGCAGCGCAAGTGCCTGATCCGAATGCGTGGCCAGCACCACCTGTTCAAAGTACAACGGCTCTGAACCATCGACGGTGAGTTTCACACCGTCGCCCTCGCGGGTGATGGATCTGACCGGGCTCCCCAACCTGACCCGATCCTGGAAGCCGGAGGCGAGCGCCTCCACATAGCGAATTGACCCGCCGCTGATCGTCCTCCAGGCTGGACGGTCCCGCAGGCTCAGCATCCCGTGATTGTCAAAGAAGCGAGCCAGGAAGAGCGCCGGGAAGCTCCACATCTGGCTGGGGTCAGCCGACCAGACGGCCGCGGCCTGCGGCACGATCAGACGCTCGACGAAGCTGTTTGAGAAGCGCTGCTCTCGGAGCCAGGCGCGCAGTGAGAGCTGCTCGTCGGGCTCACGCAGGAGCGCGCGGGCGGCGCGTTGGAAACGCGGCACCTCAGCGACCATCCGCAGGAAGGCCGGGTTCAGCGCGTTGCTGCGAACGGCGAACAGACCGTCGAGCGAATTGCTGGCGTACTCAAATGATCCGACGTCATCACTCACGCTGAAGCTCATATCCGAAGGTTGAGTCGTGACACGCAAGCGCGCCAGCAGTTTCTCGAAGTTCGGATAGTTGCGGTCATTGAAGACGATGAAACCGGTGTCCAGATCATGCGTCTGATCGGGCGCCTCCACCCTCACCGTGTGGGAGTGCCCGCCGAGTCTGGGCTCCGCCTCGAAGACAGTGACCTCATGGTTTCCATGCAACAGGTAGGCGACGGTGAGACCGGATATTCCGCCACCGACCACGGCGACTCTCATGAAAGCTCCTTACGCATCGTGAATCACCGCGGATCAGGACAGCAGACTCAGCGTCCGGTTGACGACGGCAGCCGTCAGCCGGACCTGCTCAGCCGGAACGGACGCAGAGTCGACCGTGAGTGCCAGCTCGGCGCGGCGGCCCAGATCCGGTGAGGCATCGCGGATCAGCATGATGCCAATTCGCGCCAATGCCCGAACCGCTTCAGGATCCACTGTCCAGAGCAACTCGAACTCACGCTCCGCCGGGGACGTGTTGACGTTTGAGCCAGCCAGCTCACGCGCGACCATGCAGATGGAAGAGCGCCCGCCGTAGAGCACGAGGGCCCACTCGCGAGCGATCTGCCGCCAGCGACCGATCGGAATCTCGGAGGGACCGATTTCATACTCGCACGGCTGCGCGAAGTCCGCGAACACAGCCGCCACCCGCGCAGTTGATGCCAACTCCCGCCAGCGAGCCTCCGAGTCCCGGTAGAAAGCTTCCCGTTGGAAGCTGGCGAGCATGATGCGAGCATCCGCTCGGACCAGCATCTCGTCCTCGATCGCGTGGCTGAGCGCCGTCAGGATGGGTTTTCGCACAGCGCGAGCATCGAGCTCGGGACGCAGCGTGCGCAGCGCCGAGAACATTGAGGTCTCCTCCGGATCCGGAGGTGTCTGCGCACGCGCAATCGCCGCCGGCAGTGAGAGACCGGCGTCCCGCAAGGCGAGGACCTGTTCCACCACGGCCACCTGATCGTCGGAGTAGCGGCGGTGTCCGCTGTCTGTGCGGCGTGGTTCGGGGAAGCCGTAACGCCGCTCCCACATGCGGAGAGTCGGCTCCGGAATCCCGGTGCGAGCCACAAAGTCGCCGATACTGAGAACAAACCTGGACAACGTGTATAAGCTTATCTACATGGCACGTATAGTTGTTTCCGGAGCGAGCGGCACGATCGGCAGCGCCGTCTGCCGCGCGCTGAGCGAGCGGGGCGACCAGGTGATCGCACTTTCACGCGAGCCGCAACGCGCGGCGTTTGGCCTTCCAGACGGGATTGAATGCCACGGCTGGAGGGATCCTGCAGCAACTCCGCCGCCGGCTCCGGCCCTGGCAGGCGCAGACGCCGTGATTCACCTGTTGGGTGAACCGGTGTCACAGCGCTGGAGCCCGGCGGCCAAACAGCGGATCCGCGACTCACGCGTCCTGTCCACCCGGCACCTGGTCTCGGCGATCGAGTCGCTCGCCGAGGAGGACCGGCCGGCCGTGCTGGTTTCGCAATCGGCCACCGGTTACTACGGCCCTCGGGACGACACGAAGCTTGATGAGGACGCTCCTGCCGGCGGCGATTTCCTGGCGGAGGTCGTGCGTGACTGGGAGCAGGAGGCGCTCCGGGCGGAGTCCCTCTGCCGCGTTGTCGTAACCCGCACCGGCGTGGTGCTCTCACCCACCGGCGGCGCCCTTGCAAAGATGCTGCCCTTTTTCCGAGCCGGGATCGGCGGGCCGGTCGCCGGTGGCCAACAGTACGTCCCGTGGATACACCTGGACGATGTCGTCGGCGGGCTGCTCTTCTGCGTAGATTCACCCACGGCCAGCGGCGCCATCAACCTGACGGCCCCACGGCCCGTGGACAATGCCGAGCTGTCACGGGCACTCGGTCGCGTCTTGCACCGGCCAGCGGTCCTGCCCGTACCGGGATTTGCGCTGAAGCTGCTCTACGGTCAAATGTCGGAGATAGTGCTCACCGGTCAACGAGCGCTTCCCCAACGCCTGATCAAACTCGGCTTCAGCTTCAGGCATCCCGAGGTTGAGCCGGCCCTGCGTGACGTGCTGGTGAGCGGATGAGCGTGCACCTGTACAGGGCGGAGCAACGGGTCAAAGCGCCGCTACCGGAGGTCTTTGACTTCTTCTCCAGGGCAGCGAACCTAGAGCGGATCACTCCGCCCTGGCTGAGCTTCTCCATCCTGGGAACACATCCTGAGCAGGTCGTCCCGGGTACCGTGATCCCCTACCGCCTGAGGCTGCACGGGATCCCGCTGATCTGGGTTTCACAGATAGAGCAGTTCGAGCCCAACCGCATGTTTGAAGACCGCCAGCTGGTCGGACCTTATAAGCGCTGGGACCACCGTCATGAGTTCGAGGGAGATGGCGAGCACACGATCATCCGGGACGCGGTCAGCTACGAACTTCCGCTAGGTCCGCTTGGCGACGCCATCAATCAGCTCTTCGTGCGCAGGGACATTGAGCGGATCTTTGAACACCGCCGCCAGACCATCGAGCGGCTGCTGCAGAGTCAGCTGCGGGCAGTCGACTAGGCCGACGTGCCCGCACCGGCGGGCGAGAACAGCGCAGTGATCTGACTCTCAAGACCGGGATCGAGGATCAGCAGAACCTGGTCACCGGCCGCGATCACAGAATCAGCCTTGGGAACGAAGCCGCGGCCCGCACGCAGCACCGAGATGATCAGGGCTCCCTCCGGCAGCGAGATCTCGCGGACCTGCATCCCAACCACCTGTGAGTTCTCCAGAACCTCCAGCTCGATGATCTCCAGGTGCTCTTCCTCAAGTGCCAGCAGCTGCACCAGACCGTACTCCGGGACCTCATGCTCGATCAAACGCATGATCAGGTCGGTCGCAGACACGGCCGGCTGCACCCCGAGCATCTTGAAGTGAGTGAGGTTGCGCGGGTTGTTGACGCGCGCGACGATCCGCTGTACGCCGTACTTGTCCTTGGCCACCTGCCCGATCAGGATGTTGTCCTCATCGTCCCCGGTCACAGCGATCACGAGGTCCGCGCGCTGGATCCCAGCCCGCTCCAGCACCCAGAGCTCGGTCGCATCGCCGTATTGAACGGCGTGCTCGAGCTCCTCCTCAACCACTCTGAAGCGGTCGTGGTTGCACTCAATCAGGGTCACCTCGCGGTCTCGTGCGATCAGCTCACGCGCAAGGTTCCAACCGACCTTGCCGGCCCCGGCGATGATCACGTACATCTGTGCTTGTCTCCAGTCGTTGTGCTAGGGGGCGAGCAGAACCTGCTCGGCCTGGTCAATCGCCACCTGCGTGGGGCAGATGGTCTGCAGTCCCTGCTCCGCATACCAGGCGGCGCGAGCGGGGTCGGCCACCCTGACAACAACCCTCGGGACCCTGAAGCGGCGCTGCGCGATCTGCGAGATCACGAGGTTCGTGTTGTCGCCGCTGGTCGCAGCCATGAAGACATCGGCCTGCTCGATCCCAGCCTCGATCAGACCGTCTATCTCCAGCGCCGTGCCCACGGTGAAGCGCCCTCCGGCGTCCTCCCAGGTGGATGTCTGATCGCGATCCAGACGCTCATGCGAGAGCGGGTCGCGATCCATCACGGAGACCTCATGGCCGGCGTCGAGCGCGCGTTTGGCGACCGCGGATCCCACGCGGCCACATCCGACAATCAGGATGAACATGGCTGCAATGTATCGACCATCACTGTCCGGGGATCCAGAGCCTGCCGCTGCGCTGGGCAGGCCCCGGGCCATCCGCCTGCTGCTGCTCAGGAGCCGCGGTTTCAGGCGGCGAGGGCGCGCCACCACCCGCACCGGCATCCGGCGTTGCCTCCCCACCCCCATTGGCTTGCACAAACGCCATCTGCAGCTGCGAGAGGGCATCTCGGATCGGTGCCACCTGTTGTGGCGCGACCTGCTCCAGTTGCGGCATCAGCGATCTCACCGACTCGATTGCGAGCTGCACCTGGGCCAGGTCACGCTCGTCTTCGGTTCCCGGCATCAGGCCCGTCCTGCGCATACCGAGGTTCACCATCGTCACGACGTTCTCGAGCAGCACGTGCTCAACGCGAACACGCTTGATCTCCTGCTCGTAGGCCGCCCGGAGCTGCTCCTCGGAGAGCTGCCCAGGATCGGGGATATCCGCTGCCATCAGTTCACCTCCACGGTGCGTTGGGCACTTTCAGCATAGGTCGCACGGGTGGCGTCCAGCGTCGCGGCATAGACCTCTGGCAGCGTCATACCCTGCGCGAGCAGGGCACGCTGACGTTGCGCACCGTTCGCAGCCGGAAACTCTGGCCGCAGCCCCAGCTCTGCCCGGATCGGCCCGGTCCACTCCAGCAGCCTGTCGATCGCCGCGCGAGCGGGGAACGGCTCACCCCGCTCCAGATCCAGCAGTTCACCGTCAAGTCCGTGGCGGATTGCGCGCCACATGTTCTCCTCAATCAGACGCGGCGGCAGGTCCCGGCACGGGCGCCGTTCATCCAGGTCGCGAGCCGCCTGCGCAACGCAGGCGACGATCAGCGCCGACAGCGCGGCCGATTCCGCGGCCGTCTGCTGGGTGTCGCAGATACGCACCTCGACGGTTCCGAAGGAGAGGTGGGGCCGAACCGACCACCATACCTGCGTGTACTCCACGATCGACCGCGTGCGGACCAGAAAATCGATGTAGCGAGCGAACTCATCCCAGCCTCCGAAAGCGTCTGGCACGCCACATCGCGGAAAGCTCTTGGTGAAGATCTGGGACCGCATGCTGTGCAGCCCGGCATCCCGCCCCTCCAGGAATGGCGAGTTGGCTGAGATCGCCAGCAGGAGCGGCAGCACGGGACGCAAGCGATCGCAGACCCGCACCGCGCGGTCAGCGCCCCTGATGCCAACGTGCACATGGGTTGAGAACGTGTTGTTGCGCCAGGCAACGTACTTGAGCCCCTCCTCCACCCGGTGGTAGTGCTCCGTGTCGATGATGCGCTGGTCCCGATAGTCAGCCCAGGGGTGGGTCCCTGTTGCGCCGAGCAACACGTTCTGGGACGCCGCCAGCGCGAACAGCCGCCGACGGGCCTCACGTTGCAGGCGCAGCGCGTCGGCGTGGTTTCGCCCACGGCCCGAGCGGATCTCGATCTCCGATGAGATCAGCTCGCCGGCGATTGACTCGGCGAGGATCGGGTCGGAGCCGGCGGCGTCGCGCAGCTCCTCGAACCGCTGAGCCAGGTCGAGATGAATGGGGTCGAGGATCGCGAACTCCTCCTCAAGCCCGACGGTGAAGTCGGTCGCCTGCTCAAAGAGGGCGTACCCGAGGTCCAGATCGATGTCGGTCAAGCCAGATAGAAGTAGAGCGCGTACAGGAGATCGACAGCCGGACTGGACGCGTGAACCGTGACCTCCGGCGGGGTCTGCAACAGCGCCTCGGAGTAGTTGAAGATCACTCTGACCCCAACCTCAACAAGGTCGTCGGCCAAGCGCTGCGCGACGCTTGAGGGTACTGCCAGGACAGCGACAACCACGTCCTGCTCGGTCACCACCGCGCGCATCTCCTCGTAGTGGCGCACGGTCAGGTTCCCGACCTGCGTGCCGACCTTTACCGGGTCGGTGTCGAACAGAGCGACAACACTGAACCCGTGGTCAGCGAAGATGTCCGAGCCGGCGATCGCCGTGCCGAGATTGCCGGCACCGAACAGGGCGATGTTGTGCCGCTCCGAGGTCCGCAGGATCGTCCTGATCTCGCCGATCAGCGCGTCCACGTTGTAGCCGACGCCACGCTTGCCGAACTTCCCAAAGCCGGACAGGTCTCGCCGAATCTGGGTCGAGTTCACATGCGTGTAATCCGCGAGTTCCTGCGAGCTGATCGTGTCCTTCCCCATCTTGCGCGCCTGGGTCAGGACCATCAGGTAGCGCGACAGCCTGGCGGCCACCCCGATGCCAAGCTTTTCACCAGCCTGCTGCAGTTCCTGTCCCTCGGTCGTCATGAGCGCTGAACTCTACTCAAGCGGAGCTCCAACTGCCGCTCGTCGACAAACAGTTCGAACGCCTCCTCACCATTGATCACCACAACTGGAATCCGCTCCAGATAGCGCGCCAGCAGCTCGTCGTCGGCGTCGATGTCGCGCTGCTCGAGCGTGAATGGGATACGCGCACGGACCCGCTCGACTACAGCGACAGCATCCGCACAGAGATGACACCCGGGCCGCCCGTAGACGGTCACGTTCAGTCCGGGTCCGGTCCCGCTGGACCCGGACCCGGAAGCAGCGCTCACGTCCTCGGCTCCCCGGTCGCGTACACATCCAGGCTCAGATACTGCGGAAAGCAGAGAGCCGGCGTGAAACGGGCAGCGCTGGCAATCATCGCCGCATTGTCGGTGCAGAGCGCGCGCGGCGGGATGTCCAGCTCGACTCCGAGCGACCCGAGTGCCTCGCGCAGCGGCCCATTGGCAGCAACGCCGCCGCCGACGGCCAGCCTGGTGGCACCGGTCGCCCGCAGCGCGCGTTTGACGCGCAGCAGGAGGGACTCCACGATGGCTCGTTGATAGGCAGCCGCCAGGTCTGCCCGCCTGCGCAGAGCCTCCTCCTCCCCAAGTTCCCGCACCTTGTAGAGCAGCGCCGTTTTGAGTCCGGCAAATGAGAAATCGAGACCGGACATACGCTCGGCGGTGGGGAAGGCAAAGGCCTCCGGATCACCGTCCGCGGCCAGGCGCTCCATGGCAGCCCCACCCGGGTAACCCAGACCGAGCAGGCGAGCCCCCTTGTCAAAGGCTTCGCCCGCGGCATCGTCCAACGTCTGCCCGAGCAGACGCAGCTCCGGACCGTGGTCGCGCACGTCCGCCAGCAGTGTGTGCCCCCCGCTTGCGATCAGTGCCAGGAACGGGGGATTGAACTCTGACGGGCGCAGGAAGCTTGCGGCGAGGTGACCGTGAAGGTGGTCAACCGCCGCGAACGGCAGCTCGCGCGCGGCCGCCATGGCCTTCCCGGCGGAGAAGCCAACGAGCAGCGCCGCCACCAATCCCGGCCCACGGGTGGCTGCGACCAGGCCCACATCGTCTAACGTGATCGCGGCCAGTCGCAGAGCCTCGTCCAGGACCTTCGGGAGCAGGGTCAGATGTTGGCGAGAGGCGATCTCCGGTACGACGCCGCCGAACCGGTCGTGGACCCCCTGGGAGGAGATGACGTTCGAGAGGATCTCTCCGTCAGCGGTGACCACTGCCACACAGGTGTCGTCGCAGCTGGTTTCGATGGCGAGAATATGGCCGGAGTAGGTGCTCAAGGTGTCTCCCACGGTGTCCCCAGCGCGCGCCACATGATCAGCGCGTCCTCACCGTTGTCGGCGTAGTAGCGGGGCCTGGTGCCAACCCCACGGAAGCCATACCGCTCGTACAGCGCGATCGCGCCCGCATTCGATATGCGAGCCTCAAGCGTGTAGCTGGCGTCCTCCCCCGCGCGCTGGATCAGGCCGGCCAGCAGCATGCTTCCGACGCCTCTGCGGCGATGGTCCGGATCGACCGCGATGTCCATCACGTGAAACGCCTCGTCATAGCGAGCGCAGACTATGTAGCCGAGGATGCGCCCGGCCTCAGAGGCGACGAGGCTGATGCCGGAGGGCTTTGACAACTCGAGCACGAACATTGAAAGCGACCATGGGCTCGGGAAGGAACGCCGCTCGATCGCGATCACCTGTGGCAGGTCGGTGAACGTGAGCGGCCTCACCGACAGGATGGTCGCGCGACCGCCTGTTCGCTCGCCATCGCTCATGGTTGTGCCAGCTCCGCATCGGAGGGGCGAAGGTATTCCGGCTCGACGCGCCGGGTCGGGTCGGCCGCCCCGAAAGCCGCCAGCCGACAGTGCTCACGGGCCGCGACCAGATGAAGTGGAGAGTTCGGAGCGGGCACAGAGGCACCACCGCGCTCGAGCTCATCTCGGAACTTCAGTGCGCCGTCCCCAACCGCAAGTACGCGAGTGCCACTTGTGGCGGCCACCCGGACGAGTTGGTCGGGGCGCAACACGCGCGCAGACAACTCCGGTCCGGCGGCGAGCGGATCCGAGCCTGATCCCCAACCGGCGACGAACGCCTCACCACGACGCGCGTCGATCACCGCCAGCTTGGCGCTGTCAGGCTCTCGCTCATGTGCACCGAGTGCCAGCGACCGCAGCGTCGAGATGCCCAGCAGCGGCGTGCTGGTCGCGTAGCCGAGTGCCTCCGCGGTGGCGATCCCGATCCGCAATCCGGTGAAGGTTCCGGGCCCCACACCAACCGCGATCCGATCGACCGCGTCCCAGCCGGCGCCGGCCTGCTCGAACAGCTCGTGGATCATGACCAGGAGACGCTGTGCGTGGCCGGGGCGCGCGCCCGGAGGCGGATCATCAGCCAGGGCGAGGTCGACCACCGCAGCCAGGCAGACGTTGTCCTCGGTTTCAAGGTCTCTGAGCGCCACGGTGGTGCGCGCTGTGGCGGTGTCAAAGGCGACCACCCTCATGCGAGAGCCTGCCTGATCGTAACTCTGCGGCGGTCTTCGCCCGCGTGTGCGAGCTCCACCCGGCAGGCGATCCGTCCGACCTGGCTCAGTTCCTCCGCGCCCGCGTCCGGCCACTCCACGAAGGTGATGGTGTCGGCACCGACATAGTCCGCAAGCAGATCGGGATCCTCATCCCGCAGCGAGGCGAGACGGTAGAGATCCACGTGCGCCACGTGCGCCACCGCACCAGCCGCCGGATAGCGCTGGCCGATCGTGAAGGTTGGGCTGGTCACCGGCACGCTCACGCCGAGCGCCCGCGCGGCGCCGCGGACGAAGGTCGTCTTGCCCGCGCCGAGCTCACCGCTGATCAGGACCACGTCACCTGGCGCGAGCGCCTCTGCCAGAAGCGCCCCCAGCGCCTCCGTCTCGGTTGCCGATCCCGTCTCCTGGCCCTGAGCCAACTCGCGCTCCATGAGCCCGAGTCTAGGTCTCTCAGCCCGTCCGGGAGCGCCTGACGAAGACGCCCATGCCGGTCCCGATCAGCACCAACCCCAGCGCGGTCTCCGGCACCAGGTCATAGCCCGTGTTGGGCAGCGTCGCCGGGTGCTGGGTGACGGTCACCGGGGTTGTGGACGTCGTGGTCAAGCGCGACGGTGGCGTCGGCGTGATCTGTGACGCGGCGGTCGTCGATCCGGCCGCAGACGCCCAGGCGGGCGTGGCGAGCGAGATCCCGACCGAAGCAATGGCGGCGGCAAACCTGAAGGGCTTCACGGGAGGATGGAATTTAGAGGATCGACGCTTATCAAATCACCCAGACGGAACATCCCGCAAATTGGGATGTTCTCTTGAACACTGCCGACGAGTATCGTCCCGAACGGATGCCGATTCGGATCTCCACGGTGTTGGGGCGCCTGCGCGACTCAGAGAACAGTCGGGCCGCAGGGCTCGCGGGAGCGATGATCATAAATAACGTCATCGCGCTCATCTCGTCGGTCGCGTTCGCACGACTGCTGTCGGACTACGGCGCGTTGGCGGCCCTGGTGAGCTATCTCATCATCCTCACGGTCGCCGGGCAGGCCGTGCAGGTCGCCACCGCGCGAGAGGGAGTGCTCGGCAAGCTGGGTACGGAGGAGGCACTGCTGGCTACGCTCGAGCGCTGGGCGCGGGCGCTGGCAGTGTTCACGCTGATGGCGACTGTGGTCTCCGTCTTGGCACGGCACCCAATTGCCGCAGCTGTCGGAGTCCCCCACTTCAGCTGGGCTGCCGCCACCGGAATCCCCGCGGGCTGCATCTACCTTTGGCTGTGCACGCTGCGCGGTGCGCTTCAGGGAGTCGGTGACTACCGGTCGGTCGGAATCAGCCTGATCGGCGAGCAGGCCGTGCGACTGCTCGCGGGCGCACTCCTCGCTGCCGCCGGGTTGGGAGTCGCCGGCGCTTACCTCGGTTCGCTGCTCTCCTATGCCGCGATGGCCACCTACTGCACAGCCCGCATCTACCGCAGCCAAGCGGGACCGGGTTACCCGCGCTGGCATCTAAGACAGGCTGCAGCGGGCGCGTACAGCCTCAGCCGCCACATCTGGTCGGCTGCCGTTCCGATCACGGCGCTAGCAATCATCCAGTTCCTACAGAACATCGACCTGATTACCGCCAAGCACCAGTTCTCCAACAGCGTTGCAAGCTCCTACGCGGTGGCCGCTGTTGCCGGCAAGGCGCTCATCTGGGTCGCGATGGGAGCCAGCTTCTATCTGGTTCCGGAAACCTCACGGCTGAGCTCACAGGGAGCGGATACGCGACGAGTGCTGCTGCGCACGCTGGCGATCGTGCTGCTCTGCTCCGCGCCGGCGCTGCTCATCTTCGCCTTCCTGGCGCATCCGCTGCTGGCCACCGTGTTCGGTGCCGGCCGGGCAATCGCTTCCGCCTCGCTGCTGCCCCTGGGAGCGGCATTCACGGTTCTCGCTGCGAGCTATCTGGCGGTGCAATACCTGCTGGCGCTCAAGCGGGTCTGGTTCCTGCCCGCGATCGGGCTCGTCGCCGCCATCGAGCCGGTCCTGCTGGTGCAGGCGCCAAGGGACCCGGCAGCGTTCGCGACCGTGGTGCTGCTCGTACAGTTGATCGGCGCCGTGGTGGCATTCACCGCAGCGCTTGCACTCCGCACCGCGATCCCCGACCACGTCAGCGCCGGCTCAGAAGAGCCCTAGCTGCTGCACTTCCGGCCCAGGCCGCGGGTGCGTCTCCCGAACGGGCTCTGGCTCCGGATCCGGCTCTGGCTCGACAGGGGCCGCACCCTGATCCGGTGGACCCAGTGCGAGCAGTTCCGGTATGCGGAGAAAGTCGGCTCTCAGCAGCTCCAGCGTGGATGGTGTGTACAGCGCCGCGGCCGGATGGTATAGCGGATATAGCCTCACCGTTCGCGGACCGATCGTGCGCTCCTCGTGCTGACCGTGGATTCTTGAGATCCCGGTGGGCTCCCCGCGCAGCAGCTTGGTGGCGAAATTGCCAAGCGTGCAGATCATGGTCGGCTGGATCAGCTCGAGCTTCTCAAACAGGAAGTGGCGACAGGAGTCCAGCTCATGGGGATATGGGTCGCGGTTCCCTGGAGGACGGCACATGAGCGTGTTGGCGATGAAGACATCGCCACGTTGCATCCCTATCTCCCCCAGCAGCTGCTCCAGCAATCTGCCGGCCTGCCCTACGAACGGCACCCCCTGCTGATCCTCGTTGGCGCCGGGGGCTTCACCCACGAACATCAGCTCGGCGTCGGCGTTGCCGGCGCCGAAGACGACATTGGTACGGCTCTCATGCAGCGCACACGCGACGCAGACCCGCGCCCGCTCATAGGAGGCCTTCAACTGCTCTCGACGCTCACCGGCTGACGTCACGCTGCCGATGCTAACTGAGCACGTCAAGCAGTTACCATTCGGTACAGGCCGTCACCTTCCGTAGGGATGGACCCGTAAGAGATGCCCGAGACTCACCCCACGCCAGGAGTCATCAAGCTCGCGATCGTCGGCGCCGGCCGGCTGGGCAACGCGCTCGCCACGGCCCTGCGCGCCGAGGTTACGCACGGGCGCCGGGCCCGGAGTCTTGATCTGATCGGACCGCTAGGTCATGGCAGCAGCGCCGCGGGTTGCACCGCCGCGCTGCTCTGCGTGCCGGACCGGGAGATCGCCGCCGCTGCGGCACTGATCGACCCGGAGGTGATCGTGGGCCACTGCTCAGGAGCCACGGGACTAGAGCCGCTGAGCGGACACGAGGCCTTCTCCCTGCACCCGCTCATGACCATCACCGCTGGTGGGGCTGAGTTCGCTGGGGCCACAGCTGCGGTCGCTGCCAGCACCGAGCGTGCCCTTGCGCTTGCCTCAGAGATCGCCGGCCAACTGGGCATGACGATCGTCAACGTGAAGCCTGAGGACCGGACCGCCTACCATGCTGCGGCCTCAATCGCCTCAAACTTCCTTGTGACCCTCGAGGCCGCCGCCGAGCGGCTTGCGCAGACGGCGGGCGTCAGCCGCCAGATGCTTGTACCGCTCGTGCGCGCCACCGTCGATAACTGGGCGGCACTGGGGCCGCAGCAGGCGCTGAGCGGCCCGGTCGCACGCGGTGACGAGGCGACCGTGCAGCGTCAACGCGACGCGATCAGACTGCGGGCTCCCGAGCTCATCGAACTCTTCGACGCGCTGACATCAGCCACGCGTGAACTGGCGGTCCGGCGATGAGGACGCTGCGGACCGTCAGCGAGGTTCGTGCTGCGCTCAGGCGCCCCCGCAGTGAAGGCCGGCGCATCGGTCTGGTTCCGACGATGGGCGCCTTTCACGAGGGTCACGCATCGCTGTTCCGCCGCGCGCATCAGGACTGTGATGAGGTGGTGGTGTCGCTGTTTGTCAACCCGGCCCAGTTCAACGATCGGGCGGACCTGGTCGCCTACCCGCGCGATGAGCGCCGTGATGCTGCGATCGCGGCCGAGCTGCGCGTCGATTACCTGTTCGCCCCAACGGTCGAGGAGATCTACCCGCACGGCTTCAGCACCTCCGTCAGCGTCGGCGCCATCAGTGAGGTGCTTGAGGGCGAGCATCGCGGGCGCGAGCACTTCGACGGAGTCGCGACGGTCGTCACCAAGCTCTTCAACATCATCGCTCCCGACATCGCCTACTTTGGCCAAAAGGACGCACAGCAGACACTCGTGATCAGGCGCCTTGCCGAGGACCTCAACCTACCGGTGGAGGTAGAGGTCTGCCCAACCGTGCGCGAGCCGGACGGCCTGGCGATGTCGAGCCGAAACCAATTGCTGAGCCCCGGTGACAGGGCTCGCGCAGCAGCGCTCAACCGCTCCCTACAGACAGCGCAGGCGCTGGTTGCAGCCGGGCAGGCTGACGTTAGGCTGATCACCGCAGCGGCCGAGACGGAACTGCGCAACGCGGCGATCCAGCCCGAATACGTACAGATTGTGGATCCCGACACCTTTGCACCGCTCGCGCGGATCGACCGCCCCGCCCTGGCGGTGGTGGCGGCACGGGTCGGCACCGTCAGGCTGATTGACAACCAGATGCTCTCCCCCAGTCCCAGATAAGGAGCAGCCGTATGTCCTCACACCCATCCCACATAGCCGTGCTGGACGATGCCGCGCGGCTGCCGGTCAGCATCGCCATGCTCAACGAGCGCCGCCGGATCGGCCAGCGGCTCGTGATGGTCACCGCCTATGACTTCCCAAGCGCACGCGCAGCTGAGGCGGCCGGTGTTGATCTCGTGCTGGTTGGCGACTCAGGTGCCATGACCGTCCTGGGCTATCCCTCGACGATCGAGGTGAGCACCGAGGAGATGCTGATGCTCACCCAGGCGGTGCGCCGTGGGCTGCGCAGCCCGCTGCTAGTGGCGGACCTGCCCTTTGGCTCGTATGAGGAATCGGATGAGCAGGCGGTACGCACGGCCGTCAGGTTCATCAAGCAGGGGCGCGCCGACGCCGTGAAGCTCGAACGTGGCAGCGTCACCTCCCAGGCGCGAGCCGCCGCGATCGTGCAGGCCGGGATCCCGGTGATGGGCCACGTCGGCCTCACGCCCCAGACAGCCACAGCGCTGGGCGGCTACCGTGCCCAGGGCCGGAGCTCGGGCAGCGCCATCCGGATCGCAGAGGAGATGCTGGCTCTGCAGCGCGCCGGCTGCTTCGCGGTCGTGCTGGAGGCGGTGCCCGCGGCCGTCACGGAGGCACTGATGCCGCTGATGGACGTGCCGGTGATCGGCATCGGCGCGGGCCCTGCAACCGACGGGCAGGTGCTCGTGTTCCACGACCTGCTGGGTATCCGCGAGGGTCGCGGCGCGCGGTTCGTGCAACGGTACGGCGACCTCCAACAGGAGATGAACGCCGGTGTTGCCGCTTACGCAGCCGACGTGCGCGCCGGTCACTACCCCGCTGCTGAGCACTGCTATTCGATCGACGCGGACGAGCTTGCAGCATTCCGTGCTGAGCTCGCTGCCCTGGGCGGCGAGATCACGGGACATTGACAGGACCGGTCGCGATCACGACCGCGACCCAATAGGATGCCGGTTGTGACACGCATCACACAGGTCTTCGCGCCCCGGGATCGCATCTACTTCGAACTCTTTGAGGAGGCCGGCAACAACGTCCTGCGCGCGGGAGAGCTGCTGGAGCAGTTGCTGGCGACCTACCCGGACAGCCGCAGCCTCGCGGGTGACATCCGTGACTGCGAACACGAGGGAGACCGGATCACGCACGAGATCCTCGATCGGCTCAACCACACCTTCGTGACACCGATCGACCGTGAGGACATCCTCGCGCTGGCCTCAGCGCTGGATGACATCGCGGATTACATCGAGGAGGTCGCAGACTACCTCGGGCTCTACAAGATCGAGGCGCCGATGGACCAGGCGATCCGGCTCTCGGAGGTGCTGCATAAGGCGGTCCAACACATCGCCCAGGCCATCCCCCAGCTGCGCGGTTTCAGCGACATCTCCACGCACACGGTCGAGATCAACCGGCTCGAGAACGAGGGTGACCGGATCACTCGTGAGGCAATCGCCTCACTCTTCGACGGTGGCATCGACCCGATGGTCGTGATCCGCTGGAAGGATCTGTTCGAGCGGTTGGAGGACGCGATCGACGCCGCCGAGCACGTGGCTCACATTCTTCAGGGCATCGTCATCAAAAACTCATAGGGGCAAGAACCCAGCGAGGTATGTCGCCGTCTCCGCCTCGGTGAGTCCACCGTGGTGCCCCTGAAGACCTGCTCCAACCCGGCCGCGGCACGTAGCGTCCAGCAGGATCAGCATCACCCGCTCGCCGGCCGCCACCCGTGCACGCACGGTGGCCGGAATCGAGGTGAAGGATCCTTGGGTCATCGATCTCCCTCCGGGGTTGACGCGTGGTAGTCGATGGCGTGCAGCACCCGCGCAGGCGCTCCGGCAGCCACCGAAAAAGCCGGGATATCAGTGGTCACCACCGAGTTGGCGCCAATCACGCAGCGCTCACCAACAGTCACGCCGCTGCTGATCACAACGTGCGCGCCGCACCAGACGTTATCTCCGATGCGAGTCGGGCCCTTGCTCGTGAACCCCTGCCAGGGGACCGGGCGATCCGGATCGTCAAAGCGATGGTTCGCGTCGGTGATCAGGCAACCGTTGGCGAACATGCAGTGCTCGCCGATCTCCACCAGCTCCAGCGCTGCCACCATCACGCCGAGGTTGAACATGCTGCCGCCACCGATCCGAATCCGAGCCGGTGCCGGCATCGTAATCCAGACTCCCGGCTCGAGCAGAACGTGCGGGCCTATCTCCAGCCGCCCATCCTGCAACGCCTCCAGCGCATCTCCGTGAAGTGGCCAGCGTGCAAATGCCTCCCGGCGAGCAAGTTCGTAGTGCAGCCTCGCACGGCGCCACGGCAATGAGTTGCGCTCATACCAGCGCCACTTCTGCAGCCACAGTCGCGTCTGCGCGAGCGTCAAGCTTCAACCATGGTCTTGGATCGCCGAGACCGCCCGGCTGAAGCGGTGCGACCAGCCAGGAGCGGCTTGAGAAAGCTGCCCGTGTACGACTCCGAAACCGACGCGACGTCCTCAGGAGTACCAGCAGCGATCAGATTGCCGCCCTCATCGCCGCCCTCGGGGCCAAGGTCAATGAGGTGATCGGAGACCTTGATCACGTCGAGGTTGTGCTCGATCACGACGATTGAGTTCCCGGCGTCCACCAGACGCTGGAGCACCTCGAGCAACCGTTGGATATCGGCGAAGTGCAGGCCGGTCGTCGGCTCATCGAGGATGTAGATCGTGCGGCCCGTGGCCACCTTGCAGAGCTCCGCCGCGAGCTTGACGCGCTGTGCCTCACCACCGGAGAGCGTCGTGGCCGGCTGCCCCAGACGCATGTAGCCGAGTCCGACGTCATTGAGCGTCTGCACCCGCCGGTTGATCTTGGGAATGTGCGCGAAGAACTCAAGCGCCTCAGCAATGGGCATCTCCAGTACGTCGGCGATCGTCTTGCCCTTGAAGCGCACCTCCAGCGTCTCCCGGTTGTAGCGCTTGCCATGGCACTGCTCGCAGGGCACGTACACGTCTGGCAGAAAGTGCATCTCGATCTTGATCTGTCCGTCACCCTTACAGACCTCGCAGCGCCCGCCCTTCACGTTGAAGGAGAAGCGACCCGGCTTGTAACCGCGGGCACGAGCCTCGGGCGTGTGCGCGAACAGGTCACGGATCTGATCGAACAGGCCGATGTAGGTGGCGGGGTTCGAGCGCGGCGTTCGGCCGATCGGTGACTGATCAACGGCGATGATCTT
Organism: Actinomycetes bacterium; assembly: GCA_021820105.1. Classification (GTDB taxonomy): domain Bacteria; phylum Actinomycetota; class Thermoleophilia; order Solirubrobacterales; family Solirubrobacteraceae; genus Palsa-465. The sequence goes on from JAKAED010000025.1 coordinate 22,903, forward strand.
GTCCAGTTGCTCCAGCCCGTTGATTGAGCTGTGCGCGCCGGCGCGGGTGCGCGTGGAGCTCAGCCGATTGGCAACCGCCTTGTACAGAACCTCGTTGACCAGTGTCGACTTGCCCGAGCCCGATACCCCGGTGACGCTGCACAGCACTCCAAGCGGAACCCGCACATCGATCCGCCTGAGATTGTTCTCAGCGGCTCCCTTGATTTCCAGGTAGCCGCTCGGCTTGCGCCGCTTGGCAGGGAGCTCGATCCGGCGCGTGCCGGCCAGGAACTGGCCGGTCAGAGAATCCGGCACCGCTGCCACCTCCGCCGCGGTGCCCTGCGCCACCACCCGACCACCGTGCTCGCCGGCCCCGGGACCGATGTCGAGGAGATGGTCAGCCGCCCGCATCGTGTCCTCGTCGTGCTCCACCACCAGGACCGTGTTGCCCAGATCCCGCAACCGCTCGAGCGTCGCGATCAACTTATGGTTATCCCGCTGATGCAGCCCGATCGAGGGCTCGTCGAGGATGTAGAGCACGCCCACCAGCGAGGAGCCGATCTGTGTTGCCAAGCGGATCCGCTGCGCTTCACCGCCGGACAGCGTCGCGGCGGCGCGCTCCATGCTCAGGTAACCGACGCCGACGTTCTCCAGAAAGCTCAGCCGCTCCTCAATCTCCCGCAGGATGAGGTGAGCGATACGCCGATCATGCTCTGAGAGCTGCAGTGCCTGGACCCAGCTCAGCGCTCTCCGTGCTGAGAACGCGGCGAACTCGTTGATCGCGAGCCCGTCGACCAACACCGCCCGCGATTCCGGGCGCAACCTCGCGCCCTTGCACTCGGGGCAAGGACGGAGCGTCATGTACTCCTCGATCTTCTCCTTGACGAACTCCGAGTCCGTCTCGCGGTAGCGGCGCTCAAGCCCCTTCACGATGCCCTCGAACGCGGTGGTGTAGTTACGCCTGCGGCCGAAGCGGTTGCGATAGGCCACCTGAAAGCGCTCGCCGCCCGTTCCATGCATGAAGAAGTCGCGTTGGTCCGCGGACAGCTCTCCCCAGGGCACGCCGGTATCGATCCCGTAGCGCTCGGAGATCGCCTGTGTCAACTGCTCGTAGTACTCGGAGGCGCTGGCCGTCCATGGAGCGATCGCTCCCTCGGCAATGGAGAGTGCCGGGTCCGGCACCACCAGCTCTGGATCGATCTCCATCTGCGAGCCCAAGCCGGTGCAGCGCGGGCAGGCGCCATGCGGCGAATTGAAGCTGAAGATCCGCGGCTCCAGTTCGACGAGGCTCGGGCCGTGCTCGGGACATGCGAACTTCTCGCTGTACAGGGTGAGCTCACCACTGTCCACCTGCTCGATCTCAACCAATCCGCCGGCGAGCGACACCGCGGTCTCAACAGAGTCGGCAAGGCGCTTGCGGAGGTCATCCTTCATCACCAGGCGATCGACGACGATCGAGATGTCGTGCTTGAACTTCTTGTCAAGCACGATCTCCTCATCGAGGCGGCGCAGTTCCCCATCGATCTTGGCGCGCGTGAAACCCTCGCCGCGCAGCTCCTCCAACTGCTTGCCGTACTCCCCCTTGCGGCCACGGACGATCGGCGCCATCACCATGAAACGGGTCCCGGCCGGCAGCTCCAGGACCTGGTCGATGATCTGCTCAGCCGACTGGCCGCTGATCGGTCGTCCGCAGATGTGACAGTGCGGCTTGCCGATTCGCGCCCACAGCAGCCGCAGATAGTCGTAGATCTCGGTGACCGTGCCCACCGTCGAGCGAGGGTTGCGAGAGGTCGTCTTCTGGTCGATCGAGATGGCAGGCGAGAGGCCCTCGATCGAATCGACGTCAGGCTTGTCCATCTGTCCGAGGAATTGGCGGGCGTAGGCGGACAGCGACTCCACGTAGCGCCGCTGGCCCTCCGCGTAGATCGTGTCGAAGGCGAGTGACGACTTGCCCGACCCCGAGAGGCCGGTGATGACAGTCAGCGAGTCCCGCGGGATCGAGACGCTGATGTCCTTCAGATTGTGCTCTCGGGCCCCTGTGACGATGAGCTGATCCACAGCATGGATCATATTGGACCGAACAGACGTTCGCCCGGAATCAGTCCGCCACGGAGGCGTAGACCTCATCCAACAGCTGAGCGCGATCCTCGAGCTCGAAGTTGGCCGCCAGGTAGCGGTCGGTCTCCTCGCGCGGCGTACCGTTGAGCGCCATGTTCAATGCGACCAGACGGGCGCCCTCAATGTCGTCCCGTGGCGGCTCCTCGTCAAAGGCGGCGGATGGCGGCTCGGTCGACGGCTGAACGGATTCGACGGTCGCCGGTGGCGCCTCAGCGCCGTCGGTGGCCAGCGGGCCAACGACGGCGGGGCTCGGCTCATGCGCAAACTGCGCGCGCGGACCGACCGTATCCCGCACGTTCTCGAAGTTACCCTCAAGCAGCTGCAGATCGGCGTTCAGCCGGTTGGCGCCGGTCCGCAGACCGTCGATCAGCGAGGAGAGCTCCGACTCCATCGCGTTCAGGCGCTGCAGCATCACGGTTGTGGATTCGGACACGCGACCGACGTAGTCGCGCGCCTGCGTGGTGGCGTCGGTGCGAGCAGACTGCGCTTCCTGAGCCGCTTCGGTACGGATCTCGCGTGCTTCCGCCTCGGCCTGACGGAGGATCTCGGCCGCGCTGGCCTCGGCCGCTTCGATGATCGCACGCACCTGCTCGCTGGCGGACGAGGCGAGCGACTCAGAGTGCCTCCGCGCGGTCAGACGCAGCTCCTCCACCTGTGTCGCGACGTCAGCGAGGTGAGCGTCCACGGCGGCAGGATCGTAGCCACGACGACCGATCGGAAAGTCACGCTTCTCGATGCTCTGCCTGTCAAGCGCCATTGGCGCCGTAGCCTACCGAACGCGGCCCTCGGCCACCGCCAGGTCGAGCTCTCGCTTGAGATCGCGGATCTCGTCGCGCAGCCGGGCCGCATATTCAAAGCGGAGATCCTCAGCAGCGGCCAGCATCTCCTCCTCAAGCTCCACGATCTTACGTTCGATCTCCGCCGGAGCGAGCGTACCGGCCGCCTCGCGCTGCCGGCGTCGGCGGGACTTTGGCACCTTGGCCTCGCCCTGCAGGAACTCGGCGATGTCTGAGATGCCCTTGGTGATCGTCTCCGGGGTGATGCCGTGCTCCTGGTTGTAGGCGAGCTGAATCTCGCGTCGGCGATCGGTTTCGTCGATGGCTGCTCGCATCGCCGCGCTCTCCTTGTCGGCGTACATCAGCACCCTGCCGCCGACATTGCGCGCCGCACGACCAATCGTCTGGATCAATGACGTTGCACCACGCAGGAAGCCCTCCTTGTCGGCGTCCAAAATCGCCACCAGGCTCACCTCCGGAAGATCCAGACCCTCCCGCAGGAGGTTCACGCCAACCAGCACGTCAAACTCACCCAATCTGAGTTCACGGATGATCTGGATGCGCTCGAGCGTGTCCACCTCGGAGTGCAGGTAGCGAACCTTGAAGCCCATCTCGAGCAGATAGTCGGTCAGGTCCTCCGACATCTTCTTGGTGAGCGTCGTGACCAGCGTGCGCTCGTCACGGTCGACTCGCGCCCTGATCTCGTTCATGAGATCGTCGATCTGGTTCTTGGTCTCGCGCACCTCGATCTCAGGGTCGACGATGCCGGTCGGTCGAACGATCTGTTCGACGACCCGCGTCGAATGGGTGCGCTCGTACTCACCGGGAGTGGCCGAGACGAACACGATCTGCGGGGTGATGCTGAGGAACTCCTGGAAGGTCTGGGGACGGTTGTCCATCGCACTCGGTAGGCGAAAGCCGTAGTCCACAAGCGTCTGCTTGCGCGAGCGATCGCCCTCATACATGCCGCCGATCTGCGGAACCGTCTGGTGGGACTCGTCGATGAAGCAGACAAAGTCGTCCGGGAAGTAGTCGAGCAGGCAGTAGGGCCGCTCGCCGGGCTTGCGGCCGTCAAGGATGCGACTGTAGTTCTCGATGCCGCTGCAGAAGCCCATCTCCCGCAGCATCTCCATGTCGTATTGGGTTCGCTGCCTGAGACGGTGTGACTCCAGGAGCTTGCCGCTCGCCTCCAGCTCGGCGCAGCGCTCGTTCAGTTCGGCGCCGATCTGAGCTACGGCGTCCTCAATCTGGCCCTCGCGGACGTTGTAGTGCGAAGCGGGCCAGATCGCGACATGCTCCAGGTCGTCCTCGATCAGCTCTCCGGTCACCGGATCAAAGTGCTGCAGGTGTTCGACCTCATCCCCAAACATGCTGATCCGGTAGGCGGTTTCGGCGTACGCGGGCCAGATCTCGAGCGTCTCGCCGCGGACCCTGAAGGTGCCACGCGCCAGCGCGGTGTCGTTGCGGCTGTACTGGATGCTCACCAGCTTCCTCAACAGACCGTCGCGATCAATCAGTGCACCCCGGGTGAGGGTCTGGAGGTTCTCGTCGTAGACCTCCGGAGAGCCGAGGCCATAGATGCTGCTCACGGAGGCCACGATCAGGACGTCCCGGCGGGCGAACAGAGCTGCCGTGGCAGCGTGTCGCAGGCGGTCAATCTCCTGGTTGATCGCCGAGTCCTTCTCGATGTAGAGATCCTTGCTGGGCACGTAGGCCTCGGGCTGGTAGTAGTCGTAGTAGGAGACGAAGTACTCAACCGCATTGCGCGGGAAGAACGTGCGGAACTCATTGCACAGCTGCGCGGCCAGCGTCTTGTTATGTGCGATCACCAGAGCCGGCCGGTTGACCTCGGCGATGGTTGCGGCCATCGTCATCGTCTTGCCGGTGCCGGTGGCGCCGAGCAGAGTCATCATCCGCTCACCGTCACGCAGGCCGTCAGCGAGGCTTGAGATCGCCTCTGGCTGGTCGGCGGTGGGGCTGAAGGTTGCGTCCAGTTCGAATCCGGGCACTTGCGTCGATCCTAGCGGCGTGAGCGGTGGCTGCGGGCTCGTCTATCCGCTCGCCTGATCCACCAGGAGCGCTGCGCCGAGCGCTCCACCCAGGTCACCCAGGGCGACCAACTGCACGTCCGGCATCGTGTGACCGGGAAAGAGGTGCTTGCGCATGGCCTTCCTGATGCGCTCGACGTAGCCCTCGCCAAAGCGCACACCCAACCCGCCGCCGATCACCACCGCCTCGACGTCAAGCAGGTTCACCGCTGAAGCTGCTCCCGCAGCGAGGGCCTCAACAGCACCGTCGATCAGCTCGACCGCCAGCTCATCACCCCGGTCCACCGCCGTCTCCCAGACAGCGCTGGTGAAGCGCTCGCGCTGCTTGTGCTGCATGATCTCGAGCAGCGCAGATCGGCGTCCCCCCTCAATCTCGCGGCGCGCATGTGCCTCCATCGCCGCGCGCCCGGCGTAGGCCTCCACGCACCCCTCATTTCCGCAAGGGCAGCGGCGCCCGCCGCGCCGAATCACCATGTGCCCGATCTCCCCCGCGCCGCCGCGTCCTCGCCAAGGCTTGCCTGCGAACACCAGGCCGCCTCCCACACCTGTGCCCCAGAAGATGCCGAGCAGCGATGAGTACGACCGACCGACCCCGAGCTTGAACTCGCCTGCGGTCGCCACCTGGACGTCATTGCCGATCGCAACCCTGGTGCCGAGCCTGTGGCTGAGCTCGTTACCGAGCTCATAGCTTCCGTCCCAGCCGGGAAGGTTGCGCGCGCTTGAGACGGTTCCGGTCGTGGCGTCAACCGACCCGGGGGACCCAACGCCAACCCCGATGAGCGCAGAGGTGGTGGTACCGGCTGCCTGCGCCGCTTCGGTGATGGCCTGAGACATCTCTGCTGCAACGTCCTGCGGTGTGCCCCGGATCGGCGTCGGATGGCGCGAAGAACCGAGCACTCTATTGGCCGCATCTACGACGATCGCCTCGATCTTGGTGCCGCCGAGGTCGATCCCGCCGCGCAGGCCAGCTTCCGTGGTGTGGGTCATCACCGGATTATTCAGCCTCCGGGGGCGACCGTGCGGGGGTCACCCCTTGGCGCAAAGCCGCCGGCACCGCGGTGTCGCGCAGAACAGCGCACATCAGGCAGGTTAGGCGCGGCTTACTCCGGATGGCAGGAGAGCAGGCGCGGCGGTACGTTGTGCTGGCATCGTCAACAATAAGCGGACTGCACGGGATTGTTCCCGCCGCACGCCCGCCGAACGATGAAAGGAGCGCATCATGCGCCTGCACTTCATCTCACGGCTGGCTCTGTTGATCACAGGCAGCTTCTTGGTGGTGGCAACTCAGGAAGCCGCCTGGGCCGGGGGCACCATGAAGTGGTTGTTCATCGGCGGAGGCGCGATCGCAATCGCCGTTGCGGCAGCCGATTCGCTGCTTGAGTCGTTCGAGCAGCGTGGCATCGACGCCCTGACCGCGCTGATCGGCGCGTGGATGGTCATCGAGGCAGCAGTACTCGCTCAGGCCGACGTCAAATGGTGGTCGTTTGGATCCGCCGTTGCGATCGCGCTCATGAGCGCGGCCGGGCTCGTGTTCCACGAGTGGAGCACGGAGCGTGTTGTGCATGAGCTGCGCGTGACTCATCACGAGGAGGCTCGCCGCGAGGCCGAGGAACGGCCCCCGGTGATGGTCGCGTAGCGCCAGAGAAAGCGGGGCGCAGCGGGGCCGACGCAGTCAGCGCCGGCCCCGCTTGCAGACCAGTTCAAGCGTCAGCCGTAGCCGAGCTGGCGCGCATAGCGCCTGCGGTAATCACGCTGCTTATCCAGCACCTCAGCAACGTAGGCGCGCGTCTCCAGTAGCGGAATCGTGCTGACCGTGAAGCTGCGGTGGCGAGCGCGATCGGCGGCCAACCAGTTGAGGACGTTGGTTTCGCCGCCGTTGTAGGCGGCCAGGGCCAAGACCTTGCTGCCCTTGAAGGTGTCGAGCAGATAGCGGAGGTAGTAGCTCCCGTAGGCGATGTTCACGCTCGGCGTGGCCAGGTCTGTGAGGCTGAACGCATAGCCGTTGGAACGGTGCGCGAGGAACCTGGCCGTGGCAGGTTCGATCTGCATCAGCCCCTCAGCGCCGGTCGGCGATGTTCTCGGTCTGAAGCGGGTTTCCGCGTAGATGACAGCCGCGATCAGAGCCGGATCCAGCCGCTTCTCGGCAGCCTGTTGGCGAATGATCGCGGAGTACTTGAGCGGCAGCCCGAAGTGGGCGATCGCCCTCCGCATCAGCGGCAGCAGCGCCACGGTGCCGAGGCCCAAGGCGATCAGGCCGATCAGCAGGAGCAGCCTACGGCGACGCACCCTCGCGCTTGACCGCCGTCGGTGCGTCGCGTAGTGGCGGGTCGGGCCGCTCGTGCGTCCCGCGGTACTCATCGCTCAAGGATGTCAAGAATCGACGACAGTTCCGATTCCAGCTGCTCGATGGAGCCGTTGTTCTCAACCACAAACGTGGAACGTGCGGCCTTTTCCTCCTGGCTGAGCTGGCGCGCGTCGCGCTGAGCGAGCGCCGCGTGGCCTCGGCTTCCGGCTCGCTCCGCGCGCAGCTGTTCATCGGCGACAACGGCCACCGTCGCATCATAGGTCTGCTCTGCCCCCGCCTCGAACAGGAGCGGGATCTCAACGACCAACGCCCGTGGCGGGGGCTGCAGCAGGGAAACGCGTGCGCGCCATGCCTCCACCTGGCGCCGGACCAGCGGCCAAAGCAGTTGCTCAAGCCACGCCCGATCCGGCGTGGAGGCGAAGATCCGCCGCGCAAGGCTCGCCCGATCAACCACTCCACCCGGCGCGATGTCCGCACCGAAGCGCGCGGTCACAGCATCACGAACCTCCGGGGCGCTGTAGAGGTCGTGGACAACGGCATCAGTTGAGATGACGGCTGCGCCCAGGCGCTCGAGAGCTGCAAGCGCTGTGGACTTTCCAGCGCCCATTCCTCCGGTCAAAGCGATGAAGGGCGGCACGGCGCTAACCGTACCGCCCTTCAGCAAGATGGGCCTTTCAGCTGAGTGCGGCGCAGGCCCGCGTTGCGCTACTCAGCGGCGGGTTCCTCCGACTCCTCGTCAGCCTCGGCAGCCTGCTCGTCGCCCGCGGCGACCGGCTCGTCGTCTGCGGTCTCTTCGTCGGCTGCGGCAACTTCGTCGGCTGCGGAAACTTCACCGAGGCTCTCCTCGGCAACCTCGACCTCTGCCGGCATCGCCACCGCATCGGCGAAGACATCCTCGGACAGCCCGAGATCAGGGACGTCCTCCATCTCATCAGCCGCGGGCGCGATGATCGGGCGCACCGGGAGCACCTGACCCTCGACCCGCTTGATTGAGAGCGAGAGCCGGCGCCGCTCAGAGTCGATCTCAAGGATCTTCACCCGAACCGGATCGTCCGGCTGGATGATCTCCCGCGGGTTCTCAACGTGATGCTGAGCGAGCTCCGAGATGTGGACAAGGCCCTCCACGCCATCGAGGATCTCCACGAACGCGCCGAAGGTGACGACCTTGGTGACGATTCCCTCGAGCTCATCGCCGATGTTATAGGTGTCAACCACGCGCTGCCACGGATCCTCCTGCGTCTGCTTGAGACCCAGGGAGATGCGCTGACGCTGACGGTCTATGTCCAGCACCTTGACCGAAACGGTGTCGCCGATGTTGAGGATCTCAGACGGATGGTTGACGTGTGACCACGAAAGCTCTGAGATGTGGATCAGACCGTCAATCCCGTCAAGATCGACGAACGCACCGAAGTCAACGATGTTGGAGATGACACCCTCCACGACCTGGCCGGGCTGCAGACGGTCGAGGATGCGCTCGCGGTCCTCCTTGCGCTGCTCCTCAAGCACCGCCCGACGCGAGAGCACGACGTTGTTGCGTGAGCGGTTGAGCTCTATGACCTTGCACTCAATCGTCGTGCTCATGTACTCATCGAGGTTCGGAACACGACGGATATCAACCAGCGACGCGGGCAGGAAGCCACGCACGCCGAGGTCGATGATCAGACCGCCCTTGACGACCTCAATGACCGATCCCTCAACCGGTTCGCCTGACTGCGCGGCGGCCTCAATGCGGCGCCATGCCTTCTCGAAGCGGGCCCGCTTCTTGGAGAGAATCAGGCGACCATCCTGGTCCTCCTTGGTGAGAACCAGCGCGTCCACTTCCTCCCCGAGCGACACCTCCTCGCTGGGGTCGACCGACTTGCGGATCGAGAGCTCGTTGGCGGGAATGACGCCTTCAGACTTGTAGCCGATATCGACGAGGACCTCGTCGTTGTCGATGCGCACGACGTGACCCGTGACGACATCGCCCTCGGTGAAGGGATGGATGGTGGCGTCATAGTTAGGCACGATCGTGCCATCCGGGTGCTGCAGGAGCAGGCCGTTCGAACCTTCGACAACCTTGAGTTCCGACAGTTCGTTGGGGGTGGGAGCGGTAATCGTTGACATGTGGACCCCTGAGTGTAGCCAGCCAAGCTGGACCCGCGAGCACGGGGCGTCAGCCAAGGGCGATGCCTATCATGCGGCGCCATGCCGATTCGTGCCACCAAGCGCGGGGACGAGCGGACCCCGATCGATCGTGATTGCGATGTCCTGATCTGCGGAGCCAGCTTTGCCGGGCTCGCGGTGGCACAAGAGCTCACCAGCAGCGGCGCAAGGGTGATGATCGTTGACCGCTATGAGATCGGTGAGCGCCAGACATCCGCGTGCGGGATCCCGACCACCTGGCTGCAGGCGCTGGACCTGATGGGCGCGCACCAGCAGACGTTCGGGGAACTGGTGATCCACACGCCCCACGCGACCGCGAGCTACCAACTGCCCTGGACCTTCTCCACCTTTGATTACCGGCGGCTCTGCGGATTGCTTGCCGACCGGCTCCCGAACGAGCACTTTGAGTTCGAGACGGCCAAGGTGGACGGCGTCAGCACGGCGGACGGGCGGCACGTGG
>JAKAED010000026.1:0-18775 GCA_021820105.1 Actinomycetes bacterium
CGTGGAGAATCACTCCCGGACAGGCCGCGACCACGCACCTCAAGCGCCACTTCCCTGGCCAGTTCTAGGATCTCGTGGTGGAGCACGAAGAAGCCGGCGAGGTTCAGCTTCTCAATGATCCGCAGCTCCTGTTCCAAACGGGCCACCGCAACCTCACGCACGGCCGGCTCGCCGCCGTAGCGCTCGTGCAGGCGCTCCCCGCAGAGCTCGCTGAGCTCGCGCAGCTTGAGTGGGTCCTCAGCCCCCGGATAGCTGTAGGTGAGGTCACGGGTGAGGTCGAACCGCAGCGTCTCCGCGAGCCGTGCGGTTTCGGCCACCGCCTGCGGATACTCAGGAAAGCGGGCGGCCATGGCCGCCGGGCCGGCCAGCACGTGCGTGAAGTTGCCGCGCCGGTCTGGCTCTGACGCGTCAAGCGTCGTATGCAGACGGATTGCGACAAAGGCGTCCTGCAGCGGACCTCGCGCGCGTGCATGCGCGTGCACGTTGCCGGTGGCCACGCAAGCGAGTTCCAGCCGCCCTGCCAGCCAAGCCAACCGGCGGTTGCGAGCACGATCCCCAGGCAGATATGGACGCTGCAGCTCAACGCGGAGGTTCTCAGGGCCAAAGCTCTCACGCAGGCGCCGCAGCGTCGGCTCATCATGGATGCCGCGTGCGTGGCAGCCGCTCAGACAGACCAGGCCGTCGCTGTGGGCAAGTACGTCCGGGATGCTGATGACGGGGGTGGCCAGCGGGCCACCCCCCCGACGAGTTTCAGCGTATGCGCGGGTGAGCAGTCGGCAGAGGTTGGCCCAGCCGGTTGAGTCGCGAACCAGCAGGGTCAGATGGCGACCGTCGTCCAGATCTAGCTCGGCGCCATGCAGAGCGCGCAGACCCAGCGCCTTCGCGCTCTGGGCGAACTCCATCGAGCCGGAGACGGAGTTGTGATCGGTCAGCGCAAAGGCCTCATAACCGAGCTCGAGCGCGGTGATGACGAGCTCCTCAGGCAGTGAGGCGCCGTCCAGGAAGGAGTAGGCCGAGTGGGCATGCAGCTCCGCGTACATCGAACATATGTTCGCATGGGCGTCAACGCCGATCCGCTGCTTGACATCTTGTTAGTGAGCGCTAACTTATTTGTAGTTAGTGCTCACTAAGTAGAAGGGAAAGGGAAATGTACCACCGCGTATGGACACTGCTGGTCGTCTCGGTCGGTCTGTTCATGGTCGTGCTCGACAACCTCATCGTCAGCGTCGCCCTGCCCAGCATCCATCGAGACCTGGGCGCCTCCATGCAGTCGCTCGAATGGACCGTCAACGCCTACGTGCTCGCGTATGCGGTGCTGCTGCTGACCGGCGCCGCAGTGGGCGACCGCTTCGGTCGCAAGCGGATGTTCATCATCGGCCTCATGCTGTTCACCGCCGCCTCCGCAGGCTCGGCGCTGGCTCCGGACGCAGCCACCCTGATAGCCACCAGGGCGCTGCAGGGAATCGGTGCAGCGATCACCACCCCATTGACACTGACGTTGTTGGCGGACAGCTTTCCCCCTGACAACCGCGGCCTGGCGCTCGGCGTCTGGTCGGGGATCAGCGGCATTGCCGTTGCGCTCGGACCGCTGGTCGGCGGCGCCGTGATTCAGCTGAGCTCCTGGCACTGGATCTTCTGGATCAACGTGCCTGTGGGCCTTGCACTGATTCCCACAGCCGCCCGGATGCTGCGTGAGAGCCACGGGAACCAGAGTGCGCTTGATCTGCCGGGGCTCGGCCTCGTCTCAGGCGGCCTGTTCGGGGTGGTCTTCGGGTTGATCCGTTCACAGACGGTCGGCTGGGGCGCGACTGAGGTGCTGATCTCCCTGGCCACTGGCCTGGCGCTGATCGCGGGCTTCATCGCGCGAGAGCTGACCACCACCGAGCCGATGCTGCCGATGGAGTTCTTCCGCCGGCGGAGCTTCACGATCACCAACGTCGCATCGCTCTCGATGTACTTCGGCATGTTCGGGTCGATCTTCTTCATGAGTCAGTACCTGCAGAACGTGCTTGGCAACTCCGCATTTGAGGCCGGCCTGAAACTGCTCGTCTGGACCGGCTCGATCATGGTCGTCTCACCGCTGGCGGGATACTTCTCCGAGCGCCATGGGAGCCGCCTGTTCATGGCTGCAGGGCTTGGCCTTCAGGCTGTGGCGCTCGGTTGGCTGGCGTCTGAGGCGTCCGTTGCGCAGACCTACTCCAGCATGCTCGTGCCGTTCATCCTCGGCGGCGCCGGAATGGCGCTCGTGTTCGCGCCCGCCGCCAGTGCCGTGCTGGCCTCCGTGCGCACCGACCAGGCCGGCCAGGCCTCCGGCGCCACCAACGCGATCCGGGAACTGGGTGGGGTGCTGGGCATCGCCGTGCTCTCCACGGTCTTCTCAGGTCACGGCAGCTATGCCTCAGGGCAGGCATTCATCAACGGCCTGGTGCCAACCATGTGGGTTGGGACCGCGGTCCTGGCGGCCGGCGCGCTGATCACCTTAGCCGTCCGTTTCGAGCCTCGTCCCGCTGCCGGCGCACATGAGGCAGCGATCGGCGCAGGGTTGTCCGCCGGTGCTGCGGCGTAGGATCGGAGTGTGACCGCAGTTACAAAGCAGACGCGGCAGCGCGTCCCGGCGGCTGAGCGCAGGGACACGCTGATCAACGCCGCGATGGAGGAGTTTGCGGTCAGCGGCCTCCACGGCACACCGGTGGACCGCATCGCACGACGGGTCGGCGTCGCCCAGCCGTACGTGTTCAGCCTGTTCGCAACCAAGCGAGACCTGTTCATCGCCGCCGTCGAGCGCGGGTTCCAGTTGGTCATGGAGCTCTTCTCAGAGAGCGCCGAGCAGGTCCGCTCAGAGCAACTCGGCGCCAGCGGTGAAGAGCTGCTGGCGGCGCTCGGCGACAGCTACATGCACAGCCTGGCGGCCAACCGACCGATCCTGATGCTGCAGCTGCAGGCCTATGCGGCGTGTGATGACGAGGTGATCCGCACGCACGTGAGCGCCGCGTACCAGGAGCTGGGGCGGCACGTCCAAGCCCTGACGGGAGCCACCGATGACCAGCTGAACGAGTTCATCAGCATCGGCATGTGGCTGAACGTCCAGGCGGCGATCGGACGCGCCGATCTTGACGCCGCCTGCGACTGGATCGGGCGTCGGGACCTCGCGGATCAGACCGTGGACCATTAGGCCAGATGCGTCAGCGACGTACGTTCGCGGCGGCCCTGCTGATCGCGGCGGTCAACCTGCGCCTGACCGTCGGTGCAGTGCCACCGGTATTGGGACAGATCCGCAGCACCACAGGCCTCAACTCGACTGCAGCCGGCCTGCTCACGGCCACGCCGGTGCTCTGCTTTGGTTTTGCGGCACTGGCGGCGCCCCTTTTGATCCGGCGCTTCAGTATGGGCCCACTCCTGAGCCTCACGCTGCTCACCGTTTTCTGCGGGTGCATTGTCAGGCTGCTGCCGTCAGTCCCGCCGCTGTTCCTCGGGACGGTGCTGTTGGGCTGCGGAATCGCCATCGGCAATGTCCTGATCCCCGGCCTGGTCAAGCGCGACTTTCCGGCGCAGCGCGTACTGATGACGGCGCTCTACTCGGTTGCGCTCTCCGGCGGTGCAACCACCGCAGCCGGTCTCACGATTCCGCTCGAGCACGCGATCGGGAGTGGCTGGCGCATCACGATCGCCATATGGGGCGTGTTCGCGCTGCTCGCATTCATGCTCTGGACACCGCATGTGCGAGCCGAGGCGGCCGGCCACGCCCAGGCGGCGCGTGCCGGTGAGGCGGCCGCACCTCCGGTCCGCGGGCTATGGCGCGACCCCTTGGCCTGGTGCGTCACGGGCTTCATGGGCTTTCAGTCATTTGAGTTCTACGCGACGCTCAGCTGGCTGCCGACGATCGGCAGGGCGCAGGGCATGTCAGCCGCGCATGCCGGCCTGCTGCTGTCGGTCTCAAGCTTCGCCGGCATGTTCGGAGCCCTGACCGCGCCGAGCTTGGAACGGCGCCTGAAGCGCGCCCGCACTGCGGTGGTGCTGTGCATAACCCTGTGCGCGGTTGGTTACCTGGGTCTGCTGCTCGCGCCGGGCTCGCTGACATACGTTTGGTGCATCATCTTCGGCCTGGGGCAGGGTGCACCGTTGGCACTGGCCATGGGATACATCGTGGCCCGCACGCCTGACAGTCGCCACGCGGCCCAACTCTCGACCATGGCACAGAGCGTGGGCTACATGATCGCCTCGGCTGGCCCGTTCGCGATGGGCGCTCTGCATGGCCTGAGCGGCGGATGGTCGCTGCCGCTGGTGATGCTGCTGGTCGCGCTGATCCCCATGCTCGTGACCGGAATGGTGGCCTCCCAGGACAGGCACGTGCTTGCGCACCGCGGCCGGCCACTGGCCGCGTCACAGGCACGGTGACCGCCGTGGGCGCCCGGCACAGCACGGCCGCCGCCGCCTGCCGGGCAATCTCGGGCCGGGTTTGTGTTCGTCAGTGTTTGACCAGGTCGCGTGCCGGCTCGATCGCCCAGCGCTGCGCGACCTCGCCAAGGCGTGCATGGAGCGCCCAGCTGTCGGCTCGCTCCTCCCCTTCGTGATCGGGGCTGGCACCCTTGAGCGCCATGCAGTTCGTGTTGTCGCCGATGTTGCGGATCGTGTCCACATCCGCTGCGCTCAGACGCTGATCCGCCGGCAGCGCGGCAAGCTCCAGGCGCTTGTCCTCGACCGCTCGCGCCTGCGGACCTGACTCCTGCACCAGCGTCGGCACCACGCTGCGGACCGCGTCGTGTGAGAGGTTCCATTGGCAGGCGAGTTGCAACATCGTCAGGCCGGCGCGCTCGGCGATCGGGCGCATGCGCTCCATGCGCTCACGGCCGGCCTCGATCCAACCCGCAGGGCGGAAGCTGCGGTGGTCGTGGCGGCCGAGCTGTCCACCCGGGATGAGGTCGTCATAGAAGAGGCCGCCGTAGTCGACGACGCGGGTGATCACACTGATGTCGTTCTGCGCGGCCGCACCGAGGCACAGCTCGCCAGGCCAGGGCTCAAGCGGATTGAGGATCACCATCGCCCAATCGATCCGCTCGCCGAAGCGCTCAAAGCAATCGATCAGGTCCAGGGTGAAGCCGTTGGCAGGGCCGGGCGCCACTCCGATCAGACGCGCCAGCCCGGCCTCACGCAACGCCTCCATACCGTCCCAGACGGTCTCGCTGGTGTAACCGATGCGGTCAGGGTTGTGCAGCAGCAGCAGGTCGAACTGGTCGATCCCGCAGCGCTCGAGGCT
The DNA here is from genome assembly GCA_021820105.1 of Actinomycetes bacterium. Lineage (GTDB taxonomy): Bacteria > Actinomycetota > Thermoleophilia > Solirubrobacterales > Solirubrobacteraceae > Palsa-465. The sequence goes on from JAKAED010000026.1 coordinate 5,255, forward strand.
GCGTTCCGTCGCCATCCGCAGATAGCTCGCGTACTGCTCCGGAGCACGGAGGCGGGGATCGGTGAAGCGCGGGAAGCCCTTGGGACCCTCGCGCTGTCCCTCATAGAAGTCATGACCGACGGCACCCACGACGCAGACCTGATCGCGCGGCAACTCGCTCGCGGCCAAGGCCCTACCCAACCAGCTGTCGGCCTCGCCGCTGCCGTACACGTCAGCGGTGAGGACGGTGGGAATCTGCTCGTCTGGGGTGATCAACCGGAGGAAGCGCTGATCATCCAGTGGCTCGCCAAAGTGCATGAAGCGGCCGCCGCTCCAGGTGCCGATTGCGGTGCGGGTGGGGTCCATTGACATAGCCAAGGATCTTAGGCGGCCAGGTCAGAGCGCGACGGGCGGAGGATGGCCACCACCGAACGATCCAGGAGCCCGGCAGCTGTCACCGCTGGCGCCACCACCCCCCGGCGATCAGATCATGGAACACGACCTGATCGCTCCCGGCGGTGGTGACCACCTCCCAATAGCGACGTCGCAGAGGCTCCTCGCTCCACCAGCGATCCTCCAGCAACCAGGTCTCACGGATATCGGCCACTGAGGATCCATCCACGGAGCGCGGCTGTCCGTCGGCGCCGGTCAGCACATGGGCGCGACGCGGCACCGACAGGCGGCGCGGACCGCTCATCGCTCAAATGGCGCCAGTATTGACCGGCGCTCCGGAAAGCGTGAGCTGGGGTCGATCTGCAGCACGCGCAGAGCAGCATCAGGACCGGCCCCGGCGCGCACCTGGCGAACAGCCTCACGCAGACGCGCCACGCGCGCCCGGGACGGCTCCTCCAACAGCGCCCGCTGATCACTGGTTGGTGGACCAAAGCGTTCCACCGCCAGCGCAAGTGTCTGCACCGGCGCGGGTAGCAGCTGCAGCCGTGGCGTCAATGCCAATCGCATCCGCACCGGGTCGCTCAGCGATTCACGGAAGGCGACCAGCTGACGCCACGTGCCACCACGCTCGACCAGCGCCGCGGACAGCACCACGGCACGCAGCGTTCGGCCTCTCCGCTCGTGCCGAGCCAGCAGTCGGTCAACCAACAGGCCAACCGCCCGCTCGAGCTGCTGGCCACTGGTGCTCTCAGGCAACTCCAGGGATTCGCGCACCAGCTCACCGGCCTCACGCGGGCGCAGCGGCAGATCACCCCCGAGCGCGAGCTCCCGAGCATGGAGCCCCGGCCTGCCGAAGCGATCCGCGACGGCTGCCCGGGGCAGCCCGGCAAGCTGCCCGAGCGTGCGGATACCCAACCGCTGCAACGGCTCCACAAGCAGCCTCAGCCCAGGGTCAACAGCACCCTCGCGCAGCAGCTCAACCGGCATCGGCGCCAGAAACTCCCGCGTGCGACGCGGATCACCGGATAGGACCAGCGGCTGGCGCGTCCGCGCGCGACTGGCCGCCGCCAACGCAGCAAACCGAGTGGAGGCCACGCCGAAGCGCGCGGGGGCGGCGAGCGCTCGCCGGGCTGCCAGCAGCACCGCGTCGGTACCTCCATATAGGCGCAGCAGTCCGCGCACGTCGAAGCAGACCAACCCCGGGCGCAGCGACTCCACCGCCGCGCCGATTGCCTCCAGTGCGACGAGCATCAGCTCCCAACGCTCCTGCACGCCGGCGGGATCCGGCGGGATCAGCGTCAGCCGCCGGCAGCGAGCCAGGGCCTCCCCCAGCCGCATTCCCGGACTCACGCCAAATGCCTCGGCCGCAGCCGAGACGGCCCCCAACTGCTGACCTCCGGGCTCTGGCGCAATAGCCACCGGCACACCAAGCAGCTCTGTGCGCCCTCCTGCTGACACGACCAGTTCAAAGCGAGGCAGCAGCGCGCATGCGATCAATCCGGAAGATTCAGCCATACGAACACATGTTCGCATGGGATGCCGTCACAGGACGATTTGCAATATCCCTTGCATCAGTGCGCCCGATTTTCCACAAAAAAGCGCCTCGGCACCAATAAATGCTTAGGGCAATTGCACAATGCGCCGATTCATGCATGGCATTGCCGAGGTAGACGGCCTCCGGCACGGGATCAATCTGACTACGCAAGCCGCTCTGAACGAACGGGATATCTACCCCATGCGCAAGCTCCGCTCAGACGAATCAGGGCAGTCGCTCATCATCGTCGCCCTGGCGATGGGTGTGATGGTCGCGCTGGGCTCGTTTGCGGTCGACGCAGCGAGTTGGATGGCGCGCCACCACCAGGCGCAGGTGGTGGCTGACGCCGCCGCACTGGCCGCAGCGCACTGCCTGGCCAATCCCGGTTCCAGTCCAGGCAGTATCGAAATCAACGGGACTGTCGAAACCGTACCGGCCTGCTCTTCTGCGACCGACACAGCAGACGCCATGACGGTCGCCGAGCTGTACGCCCAGGCCAATGGCATCAAGATCGTCAACCCAGGCGCCCAGATCTCGTTCAACACCGCAAACGACCATGTGACCGTCAGCGCCGTTGCGATCTCACCATCGTTCTTTGCAAACTTCTTTGGCATCCACTCAGCCACACAGGTGGCACGCGCGCAGGCAACATGGACGCCGACCACGAACGGCAGCAGCGACTCCTCATGCTCCTCATCCGGATCGGATTCAGGCGGCTCCTCGCAGCAGTCGGACGGATCCAGCTCAGACTCATCAGGCTCATCCCACAAATCCGACTCGGCAAGCCCGTACCGATCCGACTCCGTCTACCAGTCGGGCTCCTCCGGCTCGGACGGGTCCAGCTCGGACTCCTCCGGCTCGTCCTCCTGCTCCTCAAATCAGTCGGACTCACAGAACTCCGACTCCTCCGGATCGTCGAGCCATTCAGATTCCTCAAACTCTGACTCCTCCGGATCGTCGAGCCATTCAGATTCCTCCAACTCAGACTCATCGCAGTCGACTCACTCCTCAGACTCATCCAGCCCGGACTCCTCCGGCTCGTCCTCATGCTCCTCAGGTCAGTCGGGCTCGCAGAACTCCGACTCCTCCGGATCCTCAAGCCACTCAGACTCCGCCAAACCCAAGCACAACTCAGACTCTCCCGACCACCACTCCAGCAGCTCGGATTCGTCCAACTCAGACTCCGGCGGCTCCAGTTCGTCGTGTGGCTCAAGTGGCTCCGCCAGCGTCGGCATGGTGGCCCTGACGGGCTGAACACCGCCCGGCTAGAACATACGTTTAGGGACGCGTGACCTTTGGCTGGGTCAGATGTCCAGTCTGATGGGAGTCGCTCTCCTCGCCCACCACTGCTGGTCGATGGAGCCCCAGGATGCGTGTACCCCTGGGCAAACTCCAACGCAGGCTCCCGTGCCCCCGCGCACTGCGGCTCCTCGCCCGGCTACTGCACGAGGAATCAGGCCAATCCCTCCTGGTCGTCACCTCCGCACTCACCGTCCTGACCGCCGTCGCCGCCTTCGGGATCGACGCATCCACCTGGATGCTCAAACACCACAAGGCACAGGTCGTAGCCGACGCCGCCGCACTCGCCGCCGCCCACTGCCTGGCCAACCCCGGACAGGCGAGGACCATCAACATCAACGGCACCACCACAACCGTCCCCAGCTGCACCTCAAGCACCGACACCACCGACGCCCAAACCGCGGCCGTCGACTACGCAGCCGCCAACGGCTTCACCATCAGCCCCACCGACGTCAACATCGACACCACCACCGACACCGTCACGATCACCGCCCCCGCCACCTCCCCCAGCTTCTTCGCCACCATCGCCCGCATCAACAGCACCCAACAACAAGCCGGCGCACAAGCAGCATGGACATCCGGCTCCACCTACACGTGCAGCGCCTCAGACCCCAAGCAGTGCGCTGCGATCTACGCCGGTAACCAGTCCTGTCCCACCAACAACTACCCGAGCGCCAGCCAGAGCCCGCAGCCGGGCTTCCAGGACGGCAACACCAACGGTGGTGCCACGCCGACGGTCGACGGAACCGTCCACAGCGAGGGCGGGATCACGATCGTCAACAGCGGCCCGAGCTTCAACGGCTCGCCACCGCTGACCGTGGCCGGCAGCTGTTACCCGTCCTACAACATGCCTGATTACGGACACGCGACCGCATCCGCGCGCCAGAGCTGGCCGATCAACTACGCCGCGAGTCCTTACTTCAGTGCCTGCAGCGGCAACTGCACGACCGTCAGCGGTATCGCCAAGGTCCCCTCCTACTGCACGCAGGCGACCACCAGTCCAACCGGCTTCGATTTCACCAATATCAACAACAACCCGGAGCTGCCCGTCTCAGGCAACGTGTACTGCTCGATCGGAACCGGCAATCCAAGCGATCCAGCGACCTGGAACGGACCGATCCAGATCGAGGCCAACGATCCCGCTGACGGCTGCAAATCGGGCTATCCCAACGTGACGTTCATCGGCGGGAACATCAGCTTCATCAACCAGAACGGTGGCGGCACGTCGATCTGCCTCGCTCCTGAGCTCTACAACTGCCTGATGTACTCGACCGGCAACATCAACATCTACAACGGCACGTTCAAATGGACCGGCAACATCTTTGATCCGGTTGGGACCATTCAGCTGGGGACCCAGAGTGCCGGCGGTGAGAGCGCCAGCTCGAGCAGCGGGATGCTAGAGGGCTGGAACGTCTACATGGTCAACGCCACGCTCAACCTGACAGGCGACGGTCCTGCGGGAGGTGGCGTGAGCAGCAGCGGCAGCGGTAGCGATTCGCTGCTGCACTAGGGGCGCGCTGGGCCGTGCCGCCGGCCAGCGGGCCGGCGGCACGAGCGAAGCCTCAGACCCGCGTCAATGAATTCTTCTGAAGCGTCTGTACCGGTACGGCGTAGAGGTGCTCGCGCCGCAGTTCATGCGCGAGTTTCAGCAGTTCCCTGCGCGTCTGCGAGGCGTTGCCGATCCGGACCTCCACGATCTCACCTCGATACAGCGAACGGGGCAACTGACCCGGCCGGCTGAGCCTCACCTTGCCCTCCACAAAGGCGCCGCCCGTGCTGCGCCCGAGCAGCCACTGGGCGAGGCTGGGGCCGCTGGAGGTGTAGAGGAAGTGGTGGCGCAAACCGAGCCGGCGCGCGAGCCGGCGCAGCTCGCCCTTGGTCTTCAGCAAGCCGAACAGGCCGCTGCCCTGCAGACGCGGGATCGCGCTGTCACCAAAGTCGATCAGCGTGTCAGTCGCCCGCAGCGATGGGTTCGGCATCGCAAAGGTGACCCGCAGCCCAGAGCCGCTCAGCTCACGTGCCAGCACCGGCACCTGCTGAGCACTCGTGTCGACCACCACCGCGACAAGCCGCTTGGTGGTGGCCATCGCCCTGATCGGACTCGCGCCGCCCAGGTCGGACACGAGCGAATAACCGACGCTGGTCAGGAAGGCCGCCAACACGACCGTGGCCGAAGCCACCGTGCGCGTGAGCGCACGCACCGTACGGACCCGCCACACGGGGAGCGGCTGGACGCGACGGGGGTTGTTCAGGATCACCGATGCGGTGGCAGGACGCTGCGCGTAAGAGTCGTCGGGCTGTGGGCTGCGCGTGAGCGCCTGCTCGATGGCCGGACCAAGCTCAGCGGCCGAGCGAGCCACATCGGCGAGCCCAAACCGCTCAAGCGCCTGGTTGGAGACACGCACGTGACCGTAGCCAAAGCCATAGGAGATGACGGGACAGCCCCTGATCAGCGCCTCCAGCACCGTCAGGCCCACACTCGAGTGGATCAGCACGTTGGCAGCAGCGAGGATGTCCCCCATCTGGTTCGTGAAACCAAGCACGCGTACCCGCGGATTGCCCGCGAAACGCTCAGCCACCCGCACCCGCTGGTGTTCGTTGCGACCGCACAGACAAAGGACCTCCGCGTCCTCTGCGACCGTCAGCGCCGTCTCCACCGCCCCCTCCAGGTCGCCCACTCCCCAACCACCCCCGGACACGGCTATCACCGCACGGTCCAGTGGCAGAGTCAGAGCGCGGCGCGCGGCAGCGCGCTCCCGCGGCACCAGAAAACCGGGCATCGTCGGCGGCTTGACCCAGCGGACGCTGCCGGGTCCGGCGATGCGCTCCACCTCGGCCTGGGACTCCGGATGACTGATGAAGTGCAGGTCGACATTCGGGTGCGCCCAGTAGCGCAGCCCGGCCAGATCGGTGATCGATGAGTACACCGGTATCTTCAACCGCCCGTCGCGGCGCAGCTCGCCGAGCACCTGCGTGGTCCCCGGGTAGGTGGAGACGATCAGGTCTGGTTCGTGCGCCCTGATGAGTCGCATCAAGCCCCGTTTGCCGGCGCTGGTGAGCAGCTTCGAGGCGAACCAACGGGTTGGCGGGAACTCCATGAACAGCCGGTACTGAAGGTCAAACAGCCACGGCATCCACCTGAACAGGAACGCGGAGTTGTCACGCAGGATGGCCGTTGCCAGCGCTCCCATCGCCGGCAGCCCGTTGACGATCGAGATCAGCGCATCTGGGTCCTCGTCCCTGAACTCGCGGGCGATCGCCCGTGCCGGAAGGTCATGTCCGGCGCCGATGTCGGCAGAGACGATCAGGACCTTCCGGGGCCCGTCGGCCCCCTCGATGCCGCCCGTTGCCACCAGGTTGTCCGGGTGGCCTGCGGCCGGCGGGCCGCCGCTGTTGCGATCCGCCTGCTCGCGACGCCAGCTCACGTAGCGGCGGATGCCTTCATCGATCGGAGTTGAGGCCGACCAGCCGAGCTCCTCGCGGGCTCGCTCGGAGAGCACGATCTTGGAACCGAGGTCGCCCGGACGCGCAGGGCCGTAGATGATCTCCGTGTCGCCGACGATCTCCTGTACCAGTTCCGCGATCTGCTTGATCGTCACGTCCTCATCGCTTGAAAGGTTGTAGACGCGGTTCTCAGCAATGTCACCTAGCCCCGCAACGACCCCCTCAGCCAGGTCCTCCACATAGACGAAGCGGCGCGACTGCAGGCCGTCACCGGAGAGCGTCAGCGGTTCTCCTGCAAAGGCCCTGTTGACGAAAGCTGGAATCACCGCTGCCTCGCGAGCGCGCGGGCCGTAGGGAATCCCGAACCGCAGGATGGTGTAGTTGATCCCGTAGAGCTCCTGGTACGACTTGCAATAGAGCTCGCCGGCCAGCTTCGTGGCCGTGTAGAGGTGCGCCGGCGGCGGCAGCAGCGTCGTCTCGCTGACCGTGGTCTCCTCAGTGTCGCTGTAGACCCAGATCGTCGAGGCGTAGATGACCCGCTGGACGCCGGCCCGGCGAGCGGCCTCGAGCACCGCGGCGGTGCCGCGAGCGTTCACCTGCTCGGCGTCATGCGGCTGCGCGTGCACGTCATTTACGTCTGCCACCGCAGCGAGGTGGGCCACCGCATCGCATCCCGCGAGCGCCTGAGCCAGCGCGACCACATCTGTGACCTGACCGATCACCGTTTCAATCTCCGCATGCTCGGGCCACGGCGAGCGCCGCAGGTCATAGATGACCGCATCGTGGCCGTGATCGCGTAGCTTGTCGACCACGTGAGAGCCGATGAAGCCGGCGCCGCCGGTGACCAGCACTCTCATGTTGCGCTCTCCAAGCCGGCCTGGGTGTCGCCGGCAACCAGCGGTCGGTAGTAGAGCGGCGGGCAGGAGTGGTTGGCCGCTACCCAGTCGCTGTTGGGCAGCTCCACCTGGTGGCCCAGGACGCGGTGACAGGGCTCGTCGTAGACGCGACCTGTCGACTGCTCGAGGCGATCAAAGACGATGTACTTGTAAAGACCCGAGACCATGCCGTCCGGCAACTCCAGCCTGGAACCGGGGAATTGCGGATCGAGGAACTGGCGAGCGATCCGGTTCTTCCAGGCAACGATCTCCGGCATCCGCTGCACCTGAAGCAGGCCCAGCGCAGCCGTGAACTCGCTCATCCGGAAATTCAGCCCGTGCACCTCATAGGTCGGCTTGCCGTAATTGCGAAAGCCGCGGGCGAACTCCAACAGCTCGGGGCTTCGCGAGACCAGCACGCCCCCCTCACCGGTGGTGATCGTCTTGGTCGCGTACATCGAATAGATGCCGGCATCGCCATAGCCGCCAGGCCTACGGCCGTTCCAGGAGGCGCCATGCGCATGCGCGCAGTCCTCAATCAGAAAGATGTCGTTGGCGGCGCAGTATTCCGCGATCAGCTCGGACTCAAAGGCGATGTGCCCGCCGATGTGCACCAGGAAGGCCGCCCGTGGCCGGTGCCGCTCCGCCTTCTGCTCAAAGTCGGCGAACGACATGCAGAGATCATCGCGGTTGCAGTCGACGAACTGCACCTGAGCACCGGCGCGGATGGCCGCAAGCGGCGTGGCCATGAACGTATTTGACGGACAGAGCACCGTCTCGCCCTGCACGCCGGCGAAGTGCAGCGCCGCCAAGGCGCCGCCCGACCAGCTCGACAGGGCGACGGCAGGCAGGCCGTTCCACGCCTCCCAGGCCTGCTCGAAGCGGCTGGTCATGGTGGCCTCGGACCAGCGGTTGGAGTCCAGCACCTCGTCGATCAGCGCATGCAGACGCGCGCGGTCACGCTGGTCGAACCCGATCGCGAAGCGCCCGTAATCAGGCTCCACCTCGGTCTCTGTTGAAACAGTCGTCATTGGGTACTTCAGGTTCTCTTCTGTGCTCCGGTAGCCGGCCAGGGCCGGAGTTCATGGTGCGGGCCGACTTGGCCCTTGCAGAGATCTTCGCCTATGCAGCTTTGCGTTAGGTGATTGTTAGGCGTATGCCACGGTAGCGAGTTCCGCGGACTGCAGCATCCTGAGGATCATCGGCAGCGCCGCCGCCGTGCGTCGATGTGAGCGCACAGCGCTGTAGAAGTCGGCGTCATGGAGCAGGATCACGTCGCCCGCTCGCAGGTGGCTGACCACACGCGCGGTGATGTCCTCGGGGGTTGCGAGCTTGCGCCAGTCTCGGCCCCAGCTCGCCCAGAGCAGCGGCTGCAGGCCGCGCTCCCTGGCGATTCGCAGACTCGCTGGGCTGTAGACGCCGTAGGGCGGGCGGTGCAAGCGGGGTGTCACGCCGGTTGCATCCTCGATGGCAGCGGTGCCCCGGTCAAAGTCCTCAAGCATCTGCTTCCTGCTGCGGCTCGGATGCGCGATGTGGCGGTAGCCGTGCAGCGCCACCGCGTGTCCCTCTTGCACGATCCGCTGGGCCAGTTCCGGTCGCTTGACAACCTGCTCTCCGACGAGGAAGAACGTGGCGGTGGCGCCGTGCTCCGCCAACACCTCCAGCACCTGCGGTGTGCCCTCGGGATGCGGTCCATCATCGAAGGTGATCGCGACCACCTGGCCGGTTCCCTCCGCTGCCGACCTGCTGTTCGGCAGCGTCGCCGGAGCGAACCCGGCCGCCGCCAACTCGTCCAGGGTCAGCGGAAGTTTCAGCGCCCGCGCGCAGGCGGGGATGTGCATTGCCAGGGCAAGTCTGATCACGTGTGACATTTTCGGCACAAATCGCGCGATTACGCCTCACCTGGGTCTAAGTTCATCCTCATGTCTGAGTCATTCGACTCCGAGGTGACCGTGCGACGACAGCGATTCGCCAATGCCGACAACGGCTTTGCGGTGCTGGACGCGGAGTCCGACGACGGGCCCCTGGTGTTGGTTGGACCGCTGATCCACCTGGAGATCGGGGAGCGCGCGCATGTGACCGGCACCTGGGTCACGGACAGCCGGTACGGAGCACAGGTCAAGGTGGCGGAGGCGCGACCCCTACCTCCGGAGGATCGCGGCGCCCTGATGTCCTACCTGAGACGGATCCGCAACATCGGTGAAGCGCGCGCGAAGAAGCTGATCGACCTGTTCGGCTCAGACGAAGTGCTGGACACGATCGACCGGGAGCCGGCTGCGGCCTTTCGCCGCGTGGGACTCAACCCATTCCGTGCGGAGGAGGCGGCCGCCTCGTGGAACGAGCTTCGCACGATCCGTCGGCTGCATCTGCTGCTGGCGCCACACGGCCTGGCCTACCTCGCCAAGCGCATCGCCGACGAGTACCCCAACACGGCCCACCGAGTGATCACGGAGAACCCTTACGAGCTGACCCGCGTATTCGGCGTGGGCTTCCGGGTGGCTGATCGGATCGCGCGCGCTCACGCGGAGTCAGTGGAGACGATCCCTGGCCGGACGAGTGCAGCGCTGATCTACGCGCTCTCTGAATCAGAGGGCCGCTCCGGCAGCACCTGCCTCCCAGCCGGCCAACTGCTGGCGGCCGCGCGGGACCTGCTCGGCACGATGCCGGATGAGGACGCACTGGGCCAACTGATCGATGACGGTGACCTGGTCCGCGAGGAGGATTGGATCTACCGCACTCCCACCTGGGAGCTCGAGCAGGAGCTTGGTGACCGGGTCTTGGCAATGCTGCGAGGGGGACCCGGGGATGGCCGTCTCAGGGCCCCGGATGAGGGAGGGCTGAGCAGCGATCAGGCCGGACTGTCGCTCACCGCCGAGCAGGAGGCGGGGGTGACGGCCGCGTTCGAGCACCGGCTGTCCGTCATCACGGGCGGTCCCGGCACCGGTAAGACGGCATCGATCAGGACGATCGCAACGCTGGCGGAGACCCGTGGCGCCAAGGTGCTGCTGGTGGCGCCGACTGGACGGGCTGCGCGGCGGATGACCGAGGCCAGCGGAATTGAGGCCAAGACGATCCACTCAGCGCTCGGATGGATCCCTGGAGAACCGCCGGAGCACGATGAGGACGATCCGCTGCCGTATGACCTGCTGATCGTCGACGAGTCGTCGATGGCCAACCTCGAGCTGATGGTCGCGCTGCTGCGCGCGGTTGCTGCGCAGACGCATGTGGTCCTGGTCGGCGACGCAGACCAGCTGGCTCCGGTCGGGGCCGGCAAACCGTTTGCGGACCTGGTCAGCTCCGATGTTGTGCCCACCGCCCGGCTCAGCCACATCTTCAGACAGGCCGCCGGCAGCATGATCGTGCAGGGGGCGCACGCGATCAGGCGAGGCGAGCCGCCCGAGTTCAAGCCCTCTGAGGGGATGCGCCAGGATCTTTTCCTGATGGAGCGCGGAAGCGCGCGTGAGGCCCTTGCCCTGATCGTTGAGCTCGTGAGTGAACGGCTGCCGAAGCACTACGGGGTGAACGCCATCCAGGACGTGCAGGTGTTCGCACCGGTCTACAAGGGCGAGTTGGGCATCGACGCGCTCAATCGCGCGCTGCGCGAGGCGCTCAACCCGCACGGTAGGCCGGTTGGCGGCGGGCGGCTGCGCATCGGCGACAAGCTGATGATGACCGGCCGCAACCTGCACGAGAAGGGGCTGATGAACGGCACCGTGCTGTATCTGGAGGACGAGATCCCCGGTTCCGACGGTGATGATGCGGCGCTGCTGCTGCGCAGCGATGAGCAGCTATTCCGGCTGCCGCCCGAAGAGGCGGAGAGCCTGCGACTCGGCTACGCCTGCTCAGTACATCGCGGGCAGGGGATTGAGCTTCCGGTGGCCCTGATCGTGGCCCACGAGCAGGCCGGAGCGTTCTTCCTGCGGCGTGAGATGCTCTACACGGCGATCACACGGGCGAAGCTGGCGACGGTGATAGTAGGCAGTCGGTCGGTGGTGGCACGAGCGGCACGGACTCCGGACACCGATCGACGCTACTCACGGCTTGGCGAGCGGCTGCTCGCTGCAGCGTGGTGACCGCGATGCCCGCGAGCAGGATCGCACCTCCCACAACCTCCGAGAGACCAGGCCGTTGCCCGAGCACGATCCAGGCGGTGGTGATGCCCGCGGGCGGCACCAGCAACGCGAATGGGACGACGGCTCCGACGGGGTAGCGCGAGAGCAGCGAGTTCCAGACTCCGTAGCCGAAGAGCGAACTACCCAGCGCGGTGTAGAGGGTGCTGGCGACAGTCAGGACATCGATGTGGGAGACGGCATGCCCGACTGCGTGCGGACCGTCAACGAGCAGAGCCAGCGCCAGCGCGGGCAGCGGCACCATGATTCCGGACCAGACCGTCAGGCCCAGTCCGCTCACGATCTGCGCGCGGCGCGTCAGCACGTTGCCGACCGACCACGAGAGGCACGCAGCCAGAACCAGAAGCAACGGCAGCAGCGGCGCGCCGCCGGCGCGACCGAGCACCAGTACCGCCAGACCGATCAGCCCGATCGCCACACCGACCAACTGCCGCCGAGATGGATGCTCCTTCAGCACCAGCCTCGAGATGCCGATCGACGCGATCACCTGCGCCTGCACCACCAATGAGGCGAGTCCGGCCGGCATCCCCAGGTGAAGCGCCAGGTAGAGCAGCACAAACTGACCGAGGCTCATGAACACGCCGATCCGCAGGATCGTGGCCCAGGGAGCCGGACGGGGCACGATGAAGACCAGGGGGAGCAGGACGACCATGAAGCGCACCGACAGCAGCAGGAAGGGCGGAAAGCCCCTCATGCCCTCGTCGATGACGACGAAGTTGGCGCCCCAAATGGTGGCGACAAGCGTCGCGCGCAGACTGTCTCGCAGGGGCATCCAGAGGATTCTCCCGCCTGGTGACGATTAAGACCAGCTATGTCTTTTGCACAGTTATGAGTAGCATCGCTACATGCTGGATCTCACAGCGCTCCGCTCCCTGATCGCGATCCATGAACACGGCACGGTTGTCAGCGCGGCCGAGGCACTGGGTTTCACACCATCCGCTGTGAGCCAGCAGATCAAGCGACTGGAGCGGCAGAGCGGCTGCTCAATGTTGGAGCGCGTCGGCCGCGGGGTGATCCTGAGCGAGCGCGGTCGGTTGCTGGCAACACAGGGGCGGCGCCTGCTCGCGGAGATGGAGGAGCTTGAGAACCTGGCGCTCGTGGATGGGCGACACCCAACGGGGGAGTTCCGCATCGCAGCCTTTGCCACCGCCTGTCGCGGACTCGTGGCGCCGCTGCTTTCACGGCTGGCGCAGACCGCCCCTGACCTCAAGGTGTTACTGCACGAGCTGGACCCGCGGGAATGCGTTGCGCTGGTCGAGCGGGGCGGGGCGGACCTGGGAATCGTGCACGATTGGAACACCGTGCCGCTGGCGATCGGCCCCTCCCTGGATGCCGTGCGGCTCTTCACCGACACCGCTGACGTGCTGCTGCCGGCTACCCACCCGCTCGCGGCCGAGGCCGCCGTGGATGCATCAGCGCTGGTTGAGGAGCGCTGGGTCTCGACCCATGCCGGCACGATCTGTGACGACTGGCTCAGGCAGATGTTCGCGCTCCACGGCGCCCTTCCGGACGTGCGCTTCCGCGACGCCACGTTCGCGACGCATGTGGCGATCGTTGAGCAGGGGATGGCGGTGGCGCTGCTACCACGTCTGGGTCGTGAGCGACTGTCCGAGCAGGTGCGCGCGGTACCGGTGATCAACCCGACGCCCGAGCGTCAGATCTACTCGCTGTGGCGGCGGGCAAGCGCAGACAACCACGTCCGCCGTCATGTGCAGGAGCAGCTGCTGGAGGTGGCGGTGCCGCTCAGCGTGACGCCACGCTGATCCGCAGCTCCCAGTCGCCAACCTCGACCACATCACCGTCGTGGAGCTGACGGCCGCGGCGGGATTCGACGCTCCCGTTCACCAGCACGGCCTCGGAGGCGAGC
>JAKAED010000026.1:18785-32438 GCA_021820105.1 Actinomycetes bacterium
GCCGCCCGCGCCGCTGTCCACCACGCCGGCAAGCTTGAGCAGTTGACCCAGCCGGATCATCTCACCGCTGATCGTGATCTCTTGCACGCTTATCTCCCGGGGTACCGTGCCAGGCCGGCTTCACGTCAGTTGCAGGACTGCGCGCGCTAGGAGACCGACTCGACCCGCAGTCTGCGGACACCGGCCGGGATCGCGATCTCTACCTCATCGCCCACGCGGCGCCCGAGCAGCGCCTGCGCAACCGGGGAACTGGATGACAGCAAGCCCTCTTTGGGGTTGGCCTCATTCGGTGGCACGATCCGGAAGCTCTGGGTGCTGCCCTTGTCCTGGTCCAGCACCTGGACCGTGCTGCCGTTGCGTACATCCTCACCGCCGCTGCGCTCGACCACGACGGCCGCGCGCACCTGCTCGCGCAATCTGAGGATCCGCGTCTCCAGATGCGCCTGCGCCTCCTTGGCGGCGTGATATTCGCCGTTCTCCTTGAGGTCACCCCACTCACGCGCGGTCTTGATGCGAGCGGCGATCTGGGAGCGACCGTTGCTCTGGAGCTCGTTCAGCTCATCCTGCAACCGTTGCAGCTCCGCGGCTGTCATCTCAATTGTGTCCATGCGGTCCTCCTGCGTTTGCGGGGCGCTGCCGTTGGGGCGAAACCACGACCTTAGCTGACACGTGCGCGCACCCCTGAGCCGGGGCCAGTGGCTGCATCGAAATAGATCCAGATCCCAGTCAGTCGCTTGTATTATTGGCGCGAATGTCCGTACTACCGCGCAGGCGAGCAACCGGGGCTCTTGCAGCGGTGACATCTATCGGTCTGGCGCTCACGACCGGCGTTGTCGCGCTGGCCGCCGGCAGTCACCCGAAGCTGCACACGACCGGCGGCCTGTGGACGTCCACCGGTTCGGCGCGGTCCCTGTCGGCCACCGTCTACGTCTCCGCCATCAGCTGCAAGGGCGTCTCCCCCGGACAGTACGCAGGTCAGCGCTCCGGCGCTGAGCTGTTCGGCAGCTATAGCAGTGGCGGGACGCCGGTGCATCCGTTTGACTTTGCCGGCTACTACAGCTTCTGCCACGGGCAGACAGCCCAGTACCGCCCGGAGTTCCTGATCAGCGATTCCAGGCTGGGCCTGCTGAGCTTCCATACAGGCGGCTTCCCTATCTCACCTGGCGACCCGCTTGAGATCACGATCATGACCACCGGGAACCGGGTGCGGTTGACGATCTTTGACGTCAACACGCACCAGCACCGCACGGTCAGCGGCCCACTGCTTCCGCACGCTCGAGGCTGGGCAGCCGGGCTGATGCCACTGTTCGGAGGCGGCACCGGTGAGCCCTTCATGCACGGATCGGTGGCGCTGCTGGACCGCTACTCAGCCACCGGCGGCCCCAGCGTGATCCCCGGACCGACCCCCTTTGCCCCAGTGGTGTTCAGGGACTTCAAGGTCAACCACCAGACGCTCAACTCAGGCGGCGGAGGCGTTTCACCATCTTCCTGGCGCGGTAGCCGGGGTGAGCACGTGAGCGTGACCCATCTGCACCGCGGTTCCTTTGAGGCAACCGGACGGCTCAGTTCACCGAAGCTAGGCAAGACGGTGGACGTGACCCCGGTGAGCGGAACGACGCTGGTTCAGATTCCGGGAACGCACCGGTTCGTCAAGCTCAAGCACGGCCAGAAGATCCCGGACGGATCCAAGATCGACGCCCGCCACGGCAAGGTCCAGATCACACTCGGGATCACGCAGGGCCGAGGCGAGACGGGAGTCTTCTACGACGGCGAGTTCCAGCTGCGGCAGAACAGCAGCAGCGGCAATACCAGCGCGACGCTGATCGGCGGCAACAGAGCGAGCTGCCCCAAGACTCCGACCCAGGCCAAGACGCCGAGCGGCAGCAACAGCCCGATAGCGGTGGCGTCGGCGGCCAGGGCCAAGGGTAAGGGCAAGTCGTCCAAGGGCGGCAATGCCAAGCCCAAGGGCAAGAAGCTACGGGGCCTCTGGGCAAACGCTCATGGAAACTTCACCACCAAGGGCTCCGGCGGCGCCGCGGCTGTGCTCGGCACGCAGTGGTACACCGAGGACACCTGCGACGGCACCTGGTTCAAGGTCATCAGGGACAAGATCAAGGTGACCGTCTACTACCCGCACCGCCATACGGTGGTGGTCACCCAGGGCCACTCCTTCTTCGCGCCGAACAAGCCGCCGGCCAAGCAGAACGTCGGGCCGTCGATCAGCATCGCGCCGCTGTCGGCCAGCAATGGCCGTTACAACGTGAAGACCAGCGGCTACTACACGCTGGTGATCGTCAGCAAGCAGCGCCCGGCGTACGTGGATGCGGCGGTGGCGCCGCAGCTGCCGAGCGGTGGCAACAACCCGCTCTATCCGGACGGCACAGTGAACGGCACGCCGCGCTGGCGGATCGTGTTCTACATCGCACCGAACCTCGCGCACTTCCAGGATTGGAACGTCGGCGTGCGCATCGGCGGCAAGCTCTACATCCTGAAGCTGCGCGTCAAGTGAGCGCGCTCAGCGCCAGCGCCGGCCGCCGTCTCAGCTGAGCGCGGATACCAGCAGCGCCGCGCCGAACAGCGCGACCATGTGGGCGGCCTGGTCGACCAGCGCGGCGACCGTCCAGTTGGCGGTTGGGTCCATGCCCTTCACGCGCCGCATGTAGTAGCCGAGCAGCCGCCGGTCGTCCTGGATCAGGTGCGGCAGGATGACGACCGCCGCGATCCAGAGCGTGCGCCAACCGAGCCACGTCTGGGCGATCCAGATGAAGGCGGGAACGTAAGCGAGTGAGTACGTGAAGGTGTGGGAGAACAGCGCCCGGCGCGCGTTCGGGTCGCTTCCAAGGCCGTTCTGCTTGGTCATCGCCTGCCACTCCGTCTGCAACAGGTAGTCCCCGAACTGATGGGTCACGAAAAAGACGACAAAGACCTTGGCCCAGATCACCGTGCGGCCTCCTGGGCGAGCGTCGGTGCGCCCTCCGGGTCCGGGATCGAGTAGATCCGCATCTTCGCCTGACGTCCACGCACCTCGAACTCATCGACAAACAGCAGATCCTCAGGGCGCTCGCTGAGCATCTCAATCGTCGACTCGGCGATGAACAGCATGTGGTCGGTCCCCTTGGTCATGCCCTCGAGCCGAGACGCGGTGTTGGTGGTGTCGCCGATGGTGGTGTACTCGACGCGCTGCTCAGCACCAACGTTGCCGCACATCACGGGGCCGGTGTTGAGTCCCACACCCATTCGGAAGCCGGACGGATAGTCCTGCTCGGCCAGCCAGGCGTTGAAGGCGCTGAGGCGGGGGCCGATCATCTCCCGCGCGGCCCGCAGGGCGCGGTCGGCGTGGTCATCCTGCTCGATCGGCGCCCCGAACGTGGCCATGATCCCATCGCCCATGTAGGCGATCAGCGTGCCACCGGCGTCCAGGATCGCCTCGGTCATCTCGTTTAGGTAGTGGTTGACCACAGCGATCACCTTCTCCACCGGCTGGTGCTCGGAGAAACGGGTGAAGCCCCGCAGGTCGCTGAACATCACCGTGCAAACGCGTTCAACGGCGGCCAGTCGCAGATCGTCGTCACTGGAGGCCAGCACCTGGTCAACCACGCCGGGAGGGACGAAGCGCGCAAACGTGGAGCGCGCGTACTGGCGCTCAAACGCCTCCCCCAGATAGACGATCGTGAGGGTCGCGACGATGCCGACCAGCAGCGCGAACTCCGGATCAACAACCGTGATGATGGCGCCGGAGTTGAACGCCAACTGCGCGGCGACGGCGTAGAGCAGTCCGATGATCACGGCGGCGCCCAGGGCCCGCAGCGCCCAACCGCGCATGCCAAGCAGCGGCGTCGCGACGCCGAGCAGGATGATCAGCAGCACGTTCACCCAGCCGGCGGCGTCGCGCAGCGGGATGCCGTGGAGCACGGTGGCGGCCTCGTTGGCGACCAGCTCGGTGCCGGCCATCAGACGCCCGCTTCCGGCCCCCGAGCCGGAGGTGGGGGTCTGATGGACATCCTGGAGAATCGCGGCCGTCGCGCCGATGATCACGGTCTTGCCACGTACCGAGGACGGCTTGAAGCTGCCGAAGAAGACGTTCTTGAAAGAGAGGTAGGGAACGGTGCCGGGACCGCCGGCGTAGTCGATCGGCACCGTCCTGGTGGCGCCACCGAACAGCCGTGGCGAGACGGGCCTGCCGAGCGTGTGGGCGGCGATTGCGACGCCGAATGTCTCAAGGCCCTGGATCGAGTATTGCATCCGCCGGTAGACACCGTCCGTATCGGGGAAGTTGATCGCGTCGGCCGGCACCGACTGGCCCCCGTACTTCCACAGGATGGAGTTACCGCCCATGACCTGCGTCGACCCGTGCGGTCCCACCGCGGTTGTCGCAAGCACCACATGTCCGGCGTGTGCAAGTGCACGCAGCAGCGCGTAGTCGTCAGCGGGCTTTGGGCTCGGCAACGTGAACTGGATATCGATGGCGATGTGCTTCGCCCCGGCCTTCACGAGGTTGTCGATCACGCGTGCCTCATAGTGGCGCGGGAACGGCCAGGATGTCTGGTACGGCCCCTGTTTGGCGAAGTAGGTGAGCGTCGGCGTGTCGATCCCAACAACCACGAACTTCCTCAGCAGCTGTGGCTGCGGACCGCGTACGCTGAAACGCGTGTCAATCGTCTGCAGCTCCGGGCGGTGGAACACGCCAGTGGCGTGGGTGAGGATGCCGAGCCCGGCCGCCAGCACGGCGGCGATCATCAGCAGCAGGCGCCTGCGGCGGCGCCAGCGTGCGCGGCGCACTCAGTCCCCCTCAGGCGGGCAATCAGTGGTGCGCACGGCGGTCATGTTATTGGAGCCTCCCACCAGGCGCATCGCCCCGCATCTGACGATCGAGTAACTCGAACGGGAACCCAACCCAGCGCCTATTACCGTAAACCGGTGCGGTAGTCTCCGGACCCTTGTTCAGGGTCGGAAATATGCGGGCCCGTGTGTGTCGGGGACTGATAGCGATCGTCACAGGCCTGCTTGGCGTGGCGATCCCTGTCGCCCTGGCCAGCGGCTGGAGCCCCAGCCCCGTGTACCTTTCCACGGACTCCAGCACCCCGAGCTCGGAGGCGCCCACAATTGCGGTCAGTCCCAACGGTGACATCGCGGCCCTGTGGCTTGAGACATCTGGGGCATCAACGCTCGGATCCGCAACGCTGAACGCCCGCGTCGACAACGGCAGCGGTTTCGGCGCTGTGTCCAGCCTCGGAAGCGCCGACCCACTCGCGGCTTTGAACCACGACTACCCGCAGGTGGCAGTGGACTCCAGTGGCGACGCCACCGCCGTCTGGACCGATAACGGTGCACTGATGGCAGCCACCAAGAGCTCTCTCAGCAGCAGCTTCACGGCGCTGCCAACACCGGTGGACAGCCCCTCGGGCCCAGCCTCAGACGGGTCCCCACTGGTAGGCATGGACGCCGCCGGTGATGCGGTGGCAGTCTGGGAGCAGTTCGACGGTGCAGGCAGCGGCGCGATCTTCTATGCGCTCAAGCCCGCTGGGGCGCCTGGCTTTGCACAGCCGGTGGAGTTGACGCAGAGCCTGACCCAGAACCCAGCCGCGCAACTGGCGGTCAACGCGGCTGGGCAGGCCGTGATCGTGTACCTCAACAGCCCAGGCAACATCTTCTACTCCTACTCAGCGAGCATTGCAAAGAGCAACAGCTTCAGCGCGCCGGCACTGGGCCAAAACGACGCCGCCTTCATCGTCTCTGACCCGGTGGTTGCCATCAGTGGAAACGGTGATGCGGCGGTGGCGTGGAGGGCTCAGGAGGAGGTCGGCGCCTTTGTGCGAGGCGGCGATCTGCCCGCGAGCGTCGCCCAGAGTGGTGGCGGCTTCCAGGGCGTGGACAGCGTGCCCGGCCTGTTTCCCGTCGGTCCGCAGACATATCCGTCCATAGCGATGGAGAGCGGCAGCGCGGCCGACGACACAACCGCAATCGCGTTGTTTGACAAGACAAACGGCAACGTCGTGGCGTTCAGCCGCCCGTCAGCTGACTACACAAAGGGGTGGAGTGCGCTGCTGAGCGGGCCAGCGGGAACGCCTCCCCTCAACGTTGTGACGGAGCCGTCAGCAGACCCCTACCCGCCTCAGCTTGCGATCAGCTCGGCCGCGGCCACACAGGGTCAGGTGACGATGCTGTGGACCGATGCGAGTTCCGTCAAGGCGATCACCAGCGACAGCAGCGGATCATTCACCGGCAGCACGGTGCAGGCGCTCGAATCCGGCTCGGTCGCCGACCAGACGTGTGCCAACGGCGCCGCCGGCGCCAACAATGCCTGCGCCCAGCTGGCGTCCAGCAGCAGCGGCGAGCTGGCGGCGATCTGGCAGCAGCTGGACAGCAATCTGAATCCGCAGGTGGTCGCGAGCTGCCTGAACGCTCCCTTCCGAACCCACACGACGGGCACGGTGACGGTGACGGCGACCCCCAGCGCCTCCGGCTGCGACGCGCAGATGCAGACCTCAACGAGCGCCGCGACCTCCAACCCGACGGCAGCAACCACAACGGCAACCACCAAAACCGCAGCGCCCGCCCTGGCTCGCCTGATCAATGTCACGCACACCTCGGGCGGCGCGCTCGTGCAGCTGCCGAGCTCGAGCAGCTTCGTGGCGCTGAACACGCTCACGCAGATCCCCAACGGCGCGATCATCGACGCGCGCCACGGCAGGGTGACGCTCACCTTTGCGCTGCCGGGAGGCGGGACTGAGACCGCCACCTTCTGGGGCGGTGAGTTCAAGGTCGAGCAGTCCCGCAACGGGGCGGTGCGCGCGACCCTCCGCGGCGGCAGTTTCCGGTCCTGCCCCAGGTTCGGACCACCAAAGATCCACGTTGACCACCAGACACGGACCCTGACCCGGAAGCCCACAGCCGGTGCCGCCAGGTCAAGGAGGCCGGCGAAGCCGCGCAAGCGCAGGCCGGGTTCAAAGGTTCGCAGCCTGTGGGTCAACGCCAAGGGGAACTTCACAACCAAGGGCTCAGGCGGCGCGGCCGCAGTGCTCGGCACCACCTGGCTGACCCGCGACCAGTGTGACGGCACCTACTTCTTCGTCGAGCGGACCCGAGATGATCCCCGGGGGGCAATCAGGGTCACCGTCTACCACCCGCATCGACACACGGTCCTGCTCAGGCGGGGCCACCACCTGCTGGCGCCCGCACGGGGTTACTAGGAGGCGGCGCCCGCCAAGCGAACTGCGGCGCAGACCGGCTAGCGCAGCCGTTCGCGCAGCAGGGCCAGGTCGTCCTCAGAGAGGCCGTGGCGCAGCAGCCAGGCGGCGGCACCGCCATGGTGTTTGTCGACGTACTCCAGGACGCGCTCCATCGTGCCCGGCACGGGGGCGTGATCGTAAGGATCGTGCCCCTCCAGTTCGGCGCGATAGGTCTCTGAGCTGCGCAGTCGTTCAATGATCTGGACGATTCGCTCCGTGCTGACGAGGTAATCAGCGACGATCACCTCCCGCGAGACACCGGCTGCATCGAGCGCCAGTGCGACTACCGTCCCGGTGCGATCCTTGCCCGCGGCGCAGTGCACGAGCACCGCCCCGTCCGCGCGCGCGATCTCACGCACCGAAGCAACCACCGAATCCGGTCTTGCGTGCATGTAGCTCAGGTAGGAGCGAACGACCGGTCGCTCACCGGGAAACTCGTCGTGCTGGTCTCGACCCCACGGGCTCGTGCCCGGCTTGATCGTCTCGGCGTCAAGGTCCGTGTTGCCGTGCGACGGATAGAGCGAGTGGTGCTCGATCCTGATCCGGGCATCGGCGGTGAGTGGCCCGGGCCCCTCCAGTACGAGCTCCACCTCGGTGCGCAGGTCGATCACCACCTGCAGGCGATGATCCGCCAGCAGGTGCTCAATGTCACGGGCGCTCAGTGCCTGCAGGTTGTCCGAACGCAACAGCACGCCCGGCACAACCGCGCGCGCGTTGACCGCCCCCTCAAGCTCGATCCAGTGCGGGTGTGCTTCCTGTACCGTCACGCTGATGATGGTGGCAGGCGTAGCGAAGAGGGACGCTACCAACGTGTTACCGAGCCCCGGACGCGTGCGCAAATCGGTGAAACCAGGCCTGGTGCTGGCGGTCGCCGCGGCGGGAGGGGCCGTCACCTGGATCGACGCGACGATCGTGAACATCGCGTTCCCGGACATCGAGCGCAGTTTCCACGCATCCTCGATCTCCACCCTGTCATGGGTGCTGAACGCCTACAACATCCTGTTTGCTGCGTTCATCGTGCCCGCCGGCAGGGTCGCCGACCTTGTGGGCAGACGACGCGTCTTCAGCTTCGGCCTGGGACTCTTCACGTTCGCCTCACTACTCTGCGCGCTGGCCCCATCCGTCGGCACGCTGATCGCCTTCAGGTGCGTCCAGGCGCTTGGGGCCGCCTGTGTCGCGCCCTCCTCACTGGCACTGGTGATGCATGCCTTCAAGCCCGAGCGGCGCGCACATGGGGCGGCCATGCTCTCAGCTGTGGCGGCCGGCGCGGCGGGCCTTGGGCCGTCACTCGGAGGGTTGCTGATCGACGCCTACGACTGGCGCCTGGTGTTCCTCGTGAACCTTCCGATCGGGCTCAGCGTCGGATGGCTCGCCCGCAGGCGCCTGGTGGAGAGCCGTGCTGCAGGGCGCAGGCGGATCCCAGACCTGGTCGGTGCGCTGCTGCTGGTCGTTGCGATGGGCGCCCTGGTGCTCGCGGTCGTCCAGGGTCAGCAGTGGGGATGGGCGAGCCCTGCGATCCTGGGCAGCTTCGCCGCATCGCTGGGCTTCCTGGCGGTGTTCACGTGGCGCTGCCGAACCCACCGCGCCCCGATCATCGATATGGCGCTGATCCGGATCCGCAGTGTCGGCGTGGCCAACGCGATGATGGTGATCGGGGCGGGCGGCTTCTATGCCTACACCCTCACGAACGTGCTGTTTCTCACACGCGTCTGGGATTACAGCGTGCTTGGGGCCGGGCTTGCGCTGACACCGGGACCGCTGATCGCGATGGGGATCGCGCGGCCCAGCAGTCGCGTCGCCCAGCGAATCGGGCCGGCGCTGACGATGCTTGTCGGTTGCATGATCTGGAGCGCCGGCGTGTTCTGGCTCGCGTCCCGCATGCAGCTGCACCGGGAGCTCTGGAGTGTCTGGGCGCCGGGGATCGTCCTGCTGGGAATCGGGGCGGGCATCTCCTTCCCCACGCTCAGCGCCACCGCCGTCTCAACCGCACCCGGCGACCGGTTCGCCACAGCAACCGGTTTGAACTCGGTGGCGCGCCAACTCGGGGCCGCCGTGGGCGTGGCCGTGGTGGTTGCGATTCTCAGCGGTGCGCCCGGTCTCCAGGTTCTGAGCGCCTTTCATCACAGCTGGTACTTCGGCGGCGCCTGCCTGCTCGCCTGCGGCATCGGTTCCCTGCTGCTCGGCCGCGTCCGACTCGACCAGCCGCCGATCACAGCCGACGACGCCACGGCTTTGGCACCTGGTCGCAGCGAGGCGATTGACGACCGACCCGCCGCTGAAACCGCGCGCCGCGCGCTGCAGCCGGACGCCTCCCGTGGCGATGGCCCACAGACGACCGCCGAATTCCTCGCCGCTGTGCCGATGTTCGCAGGGCTTGACCCAACCCTGCTGGAGCAGCTCGCCGACCGCTGCCAGGAGCGTGTGCTGCTCCCCGGAGAGTGGCTCTTTCACCAGGGCGAGACGGCAGACGAGACGTTCGTTCTGAAGTCCGGCAGGTTGCAGGTCATAGCTGAGGACTCCGGCGTGGCGATCCGCGAGCTGGGTCGTGGCGATGTGATCGGCGAACTGGCGCTGCTCACCGGCTCGACCCGCTCCGCCGGTGTGCGAGCCGTCCGCACGGCGGAACTGGTGGCGGTCGACCGTGAGAGCTTCAACACGTTGCTGGACGAGGCTCCGCGCCTGGCGCTGAGCGTGGCGCGAACGCTCGCGGCTCAGTTGCGTGACACGCGGGCGCCGGTCACCCCCGAGCGTCCGTTGCCGGTGACGGTCGCACTGGTCGGGCTCGGTGGCGAGCTCCCGCTCGTCGCCCTGACCTACAGACTGCGAGAAGCCTGCCAGCGATACGGCGAGACCTCACTGATCGACCCCGCGCAGGTCCCCAAGCTGGGAGCGGACGAGTCGGCCACGGCTCGCTATGCGCCGATCCTGGACCGCGCAGAGGCGAGCTCGCGCCTGGTGCTGCTGCATGCAGGCTCACTGGATGCTCCGAGCCCATGGCTCGAGTTCTGTCTGGCCCAGGCCGACCGCATCCTCGTCATCACCGGCGCCGAGTATCCGACCGGACTCAAGCTGGACCGCGACGACCTGAAGGGCTGTGACCTGGTCACCTACGACGTCATTCCAGGAGCCGGCTCGATCGATGGCATCGCCGCACAGCTCGACCCGATCGAGTCACACGCGCTCAGCACCGGCACGCTGGAGCAGGATCTGGCGCGGATGGCCCGGAGGCTGACCGGAAACTCGGTGGGGATAGTCCTCTCCGGCGGCGGCGCCCGAGCCTTCTCGCATATCGGCGTGCTTGAGGAGCTGCTGGCTGCCGGCATCCAGATTGACCGGGTTGCCGGCGTGAGCATGGGTTCGCTGATCGGCGGGATGTTCGCGATGGGCCTGGATATCCCGACGATCGACGCGATCTGCTTTGAGGAGTGGGTGCAGCGCAGACCGCTGGGTGATTACACGCTCCCCCGGCACTCGCTGATCCGGGGCGAGCGGATCCTGGCGATGCTGGCGCGCACATTTGGAGAGACGCTGGTTGAGGAGCTGCCCAAGAGCTTCATGTGCGGCTTTGCGGAGCTTCGCAGCGGCCGGTTGGTGATCGCCAGGCACGGACGTCTGCGGGAGCAGATCGCTCCATCCATCCGTCTGCCGGTGATCGGACCGCCACAGGTCAGTGGACGCGACATCTACATCGACGGCTCGTTCGTGGACAACCTCCCGATCGAACCGATGGCGATCATGCGCGAGGGCCCGATCATCGCGGTCGATGTGAAGGCCGACCTGCGCAGCACGCAGGCCAATGGGCGCCGCCCGGAGATGGCCGCACGAGCGCAAACCCAGGCACGGTTGCCGAGCCTCGCGGAAACGGTTGCCCGGGTGATGCTGCTGGGCAGCGCCAACACCTCCGAGGCAGCGCGCCGCCACGCTGACCTGATCATCCGGCCCCGGGCCGAGGGAGTGGGATTGCTCGAGTTCCAGCAGATTGATGCCGCCCAGGAGGCGGGCCGCGTCGCCGCCCGCCAAGCCCTGGAACAACTTCAGGATGGACGGCTGTTCCAGGCGGACTCCCGCGAGCACAACGAGCACGGTCAGGCGCAGGAACGGCCGCTGGTCGAAAGCCCCGACTGAGCCGACAGCGACGCCGGACCGCCATCATTAGCCGCCGATGTCCGTGGCCGCACGCAACCTCGTCAACCTCAGCTCCGTCAGCAAGGAGTACGCGGCGCGCACGATCCTCGAGCAGGTCACGCTCGGGGTCGCTGACCGCGACCGGATCGGCGTGGTCGGTGGCAACGGCCAGGGTAAATCGACGCTGCTTGAGTTGATCGCCGGCAGCGAGGCACCGGACCGTGGTCAGGTCACCCGCAGCGGCGGGCTCAGGTTGGGCACCCTGGACCAGAGTGACCGACTGCCGGCCGGGTCCACGATCCGGGAGGTTCTGGTGGGTGAGCGCGCCGAGCACGAATGGGCGGGCAGCCGTGAGTTCCGTGGCGTCCTGGACGGCCTGCTGGGAGGGGTTGATCTCACGCGCTTCCCGGACGGCATCGACACCCCGCTCACCGGCCTCTCCGGTGGTGAGCGGCGCCGGATCGCGCTGGCGCGCGTACTCCTCGATCACCCCGACCTGCTGCTGCTCGACGAGCCGACCAACCATCTGGACGTGGAGGCGATCGCCTGGCTGGGTGAGCACCTGGCTGCCCGCGATGGGGCGATGGTGATTGTCACCCACGACCGCTGGTTCCTGGATGCGGTCTGCACCCGCACCTGGGAGGTGGCGGAACGCGCAATCCACCAGTATGAGGGCGGCTATGCGGCCTACGTGCTCGCCCGCGCGGAGCGTGACCGCGTGGAGCAGGCGCGGGAGGAACGGCGGCAGCAGCTGATCCGCAAGGAGCTCGCATGGCTGCGCCGTGGGCCGCCGGCGCGCACCTCAAAGCCACGCTTCCGAATCGAGGCAGCCACGGCGCTGATTGCCGATGAGCCGCCAGCGCGCGACCGCACGGAGCTGCTGCGGTTCGCAGGCTCACGGCTGGGCAACAAGGTGATCGAGGCCGAGGACATCTCATTCGCCCGCGGAGAGCGGGTGATCGTCAACCATCTCACCTGGCGACTCGGCCCCGGCGACCGGGTCGCGGTGGTGGGCGCCAACGGCTCCGGCAAGTCGACGCTGCTGCAACTGCTGGCCGGCGAGCTCGACCCCGCCCAAGGCCGGGTTCAGCGTGGCGAGACGGTCAGGCTGGCGCACCTCTCCCAGAGCGCCGCCGAGATCCCGGAGCAGTGCACCGTGATTGAAGCCGTGGAGGAGGTCAAACGGCGCGCGACCCTGGCTGGCGGCGAGGAGCTCACAGCGGGACGGCTGGCGGAGCGCTTCGGCTTCAGGGGTGAGCGAGCCGTCACCCGGGTGCGTGACCTCTCCGGTGGCGAGCGTCGCCGTCTGACCCTGATGCGCCTGCTGATGTCGGAGCCCAACGTGCTGCTGCTCGACGAGCCGACCAACGACCTGGACATTGAGACGCTGACCGCGCTCGAGGATCTGCTCGACCGCTGGCCCGGCACGCTGGTGGTTGTCAGTCATGACCGCTACTTCGTAGAGCGGGTGGCGGACAACGTCTTTGCGCTCGACGCGATCGGTGGGATCCGGCACCTACCGGGCGGCATCGACCAGTACCTGGCCGAGCTGCAGGAGCCGGCGACCAGCGGCGGCGCGGCGGGGCCGACGCCAAGCAGCGGCGCGGCGCCGGCAGGATCACAGTCGCCGAAGGGCGCCGTGATCAGGCAGGCGCGCAAGGACCTGCAGCGGCTCGAGCGCGAACTCGAGAAGCTCGCCGCGCGCGAGCAGCAGCTGCACTCCGAGATGGCCGCAAGCGCGACCGATCATGCGCGCCTGGCCGAGATGACGGCAGCGCTGGATGCCCTGGTCGCGGAGCGCGACCGGACGGAGTCAAACTGGCTGGAGACGGCCGCCCTGCTCGAGGGCTGACAGGAGACCATCGGTGGCATCCACAACCCTGCTCGAATCGCAGCCATCCGGCACCGTGACAGGCCACCGGCTGCGCATGCACTGGCCGCTCGGGCTCGTCCTGCTCGTGGGGCTCAGCGTACGCGTGCTGACGATGGTGGCCTTCCCGCCGGCGCTGTTGTTTCCCGACTCGTGGGGATACATAGCGACCGGGCTCAGCGGGTCGTTCGTTGGACTCCCGACGGTGCACCCGGTCGGCTACTCGGTGTTGATCAGGCTGCTGACCCTGCCCAACCGCAGCCTCGCCGAGCTCGTCGCCTGCCAGCACCTGGCTGGGCTGGGCGCCGGGGCGGCGATCTACTTTGCGCTGACCCGCTCGCGGCTGCCCCGCTGGGCAGCCGCGGCAGCCGCAGCGCTGGTCCTGCTCGACGGCTACACGATCACGCTCGAGCAGTACGTGATGTCGGA
>JAKAED010000027.1 GCA_021820105.1 Actinomycetes bacterium
GCGCGTGAGTGCACGGCGGGCGCTTCGGGTCCGGACTCCTGCGCTCGCATTGGTCCGCGGTGGGGTCGTGCTCGGTGCCTATGGGATCCTCTGGCTGTCGGTCCGGGGGCAGCACCCGTACCACAGCCCCACCGGCGCCGCGCTCGTCGGTGTGATGGGCGTTGTCGGTGTTGGTGCTGTTGCGACGATCATGCTGCTCAGGCGCTCGGTCGCCGGCGTGAGCGGGCGCTCGACCCAGCGGCGGCGCGCGGTGGGCCTGCTGCTCGCAGTTGGTTACGCTGCCGTATTCCTGATGGAGATCGCCCTTGCCCAGGCCGGGGTGAGCCGCAGCGTCGCCTTTGGGACATGGGCCGCGGGCGGGCCGCTGCTCGTCCTGGGAGCCGTCGCCGGCGCCCACGCGGTCATGCAGGAGGATTGGGCGCTGTACGGGGTGGGCGCCGGGCTGCTGCTGTTGGGTCCGGCGGCAACGTTCGCCGGTCCCGTCGGCGTCTGGGAGACCATCGCGCTCGGCGGGTTTGGGATCTTCGCTGCACAGGCGGCCGTGGAGTGGTGGCTCGGCCGAGGATGAGCGTCGAAGCCCTTGACCCGCTGATCCACGTTCCGGCGCGGTTGCGCATCGTCGTCACGCTGGCCGAGTTGGATGAGCGCGATGCGCTCTCATTCAGCCGTCTGCAGGAGCTGATCGGCCTGACGTCCGGAAATCTGATCACGCATCTCCGGAAGCTCCAGGATGCTGGCTACGTGGTCACCACCAAGACCGGCAGTGGCGCCGGCTCGCAGACGGCCGTGGCCCTGACACACCTTGGAAGAGCCGCGCTGGAGGGCTACAAGGCCGCCCTGGCCGAGCTGCTCGGTGGCCTCTGACCGCGGTCGCCGCAGCTCCGCGCGGCGCGGCCCGCGCCGCGCGGAGCTCAGCGCCTGTTGGCGGTCGCGTAGTCATAGACCGCGAGGGTCTGCTGCGCGATCGCGCCCCAGCCAAAGTGCTCGATCGCGCGGCGGCGGCCTGCCTCGCCCATGCGGCGAGCCAGCTCCGGATCGCCCAGCAGCGCGTTGACCCGCTGCGCGAAGACGGCCGCAAACCCGTCCGGGTCGACCGGATCGATCGAGCCGGGCTGCTGGTCAAGCGGGACCAGCAGCCCGGTGTCACCGTCCTGCACAACCTCGACGATGCCGCCGGTTGCGCTGGCCACAACCGCGGTTTCGCAGGCCATCGCCTCCAGGTTCACGATGCCCAGCGGCTCGTAGATCGACGGGCAGGCGAACACGGTGGCATGGCTGAGCAGCTGGATCACATCGCGCTTGGGGAGCATCTGATCGATCCAGATCACGCCGTCGCGCCAGCGCTTGAGCTCCTCGATCTGCGTCGCGATCTCAGCCCCGATCTCCGGCGTGTCGGGGGCGCCGGCACAGAGCACGAGCTGAGCCCCGGGGAGGAAATCGGCGGCCGCGCGCAGCAGGTGCGTCACGCCCTTCTGGCGGGTGATGCGTCCCACGAACACGACCGTCGGGCGTGTCGGGTCGACGCCCAGGCGTTGCAGCACGTCGGTCTGCGGGTCGGGACGGTACTCGTCAGTGTCGATGCCGTTCAGAACGACCTGTACGCGCTCGGGGTCGAGCGCCGGGTACGCCTCGAGGATGTCGCGCCGGGATCCCTGCGAGACCGCGATCACCGCGTCGGCCCCCTCCAGGGCGGCGCGCTCGCAGAAGCTGGACAGCGCGTAGCCGCCCCCCAACTGCTCCGCCTTCCACGGTCGCAGCGGCTCCAACGAGTGAACCGTTGCCACGTGTGCCGATCCGTGGATCAGTTTGGCCAGGTGGCCTCCGAATTGGGCGTACCAGGTGTGCGTGTGCACCAGTTCCGCGTCGCCCACTCGTGCGGCCATCAGCAGGTCGATCGACACCGCCTGCAGCGCCGCCAGCTCCGGGGCCTTGCCCGCCAGCGCATCCCAGGCGCCGTAGGAGTGCACATTCGGCTCCGGTCGCGGTGCGCCCCAGCAGTGAACGCTCAGCTCAACGAGGCTCTCCAGCTCGCGCGCCAGATACTCGACGTGGACACCGGCGCCGCCGTAGACCTCCGGCGGGTACTCGCGCGTGAGCAGCGCCACCCGACGCCGGCTCACGGGTGGTCCGCCGTGACGCGGGCCCCCTTGGGCACGACCACAATGCCACCCGGGGAGATCGTGAACCGCGCCCGGTCGTGCTCCGGGTCAACCCCGATTCGCGCGCCGGGCTCGATCACAACGTCCTTGTCGATGATCGCCCGGCGGACGACCGCGCCACCGCCCACCTCGATGCCGGAGAACAGCACGGAGTCGGTCACCAGCGAGCGCGCATGGAGGTGCACGCTTGTGGAGATGACGGAGTGGTCCACGGTCGCGCCGGAGACGATCACGCCGGAGGCGACCATCGAATCCAGGGCGTGGCCGATGCGCTCGTTCTCTGAAAAGACGAACTTCGCCGGCGGCAGCGACTCCTGGGTTGTCAGGATCGGCCAATCCATGTTGTAGAGGTTGAAGATCGGCGAGACCGAGATCAGGTCCATGTGCGCGTCGTAGAACGCATCCAGGGTGCCGACATCACGCCAGTAGGCCATGTCACGCGGCGTCGCGCCGGGAACCACATTGGTCGCAAAGTCGTAGACCTCTGCCTCACCGGAGCTCACCAGCCGTGGAATGATGCTCCCACCCAGGTCGTGCGCCGAATCTGGGTCCCGCGCGTCCTCGCTGACGATCTCAATCAGCCGCTCGGCGTTGAAGACGTAGTTGCCCATGGATGCGTACACCTGATCCGGAGCGTCCGCCAAACCGGCGGCGTCTTGAGGTTTCTCGCGAAACGCCGTGATCTGGAGTCCATCGGCTCCGGTCTCGATCACGCCGAACTGATTGGCCTGCTCGATCGGGACCCGGATCGCGGCGACCGTCACCGAAGCACCGGACTGGACGTGTTGGGCGACCATCTGCGCTGGGTCCATCCGGTAGATGTGGTCGGCGCCAAAGACGATCACATGATCCGGCCGCTCGTCGCGCAGCAGGTTCAGGTTCTGGAAGATGGCGTCGGCCGAGCCCTCGAACCAGCGCGGTCCGCGGCGCATCTGGGCGGGTACGCTCGCCACATAGTTGCCCAGCAGATTGGATAGCCGCCAGGTCTGTGAGATGTGGCGGTCCAGGGAGTGGCTCTTGTATTGGGTGAGCACCACGATCCGGCGGTAGCCCGCGTTGACCAGGTTTGAGAGCGCGAAGTCAATCAACCTGTAGTTGCCGCCGAACGGCACCGCCGGTTTGGCGCGGTCCAGGGTCAGCGGTGCCAGACGTTTGCCCTCGCCGCCCGCCAGCACCATCGCCAGCACGCGCGGCTCTCGTCGCAGGTAGGTCATAGGTCTTCTAATTCTCGGCGCTTTGCCCACCGCTTTGCAAGCTATCGGGCCTGATGGGTTCGTGCGGCCGGCGCGCGCGCTGGCCGGGCTGGGTGCGCGGAGTCAGGGTCGGCCTGGCTCGTTAGAGTGCGCGACCATGGCCACACTCTCCGTCGCCGGTGCCGACTCGACGGCTCCGAAGCTCCTGGTCGTGGGTGGCGGCGCCCGGGAGCACGCGATCCTGCAGGCGCTGGCTCGCTCGCCGCAACGCCCCAGGCTGCTGTGCGCTCCTGGCAACGCCGGGATCGCGGAGTTGGCGCACGTAGCCGACATCTCCGCAGACGATGTCCCGGGCCTCGTTGAGCTGGCTCTGAACGAGCAGGTTGACCTGGTCGTTGTCGGTCCCGAGGGGCCACTCGTTGCCGGTCTCACGGACGCGCTGACGGAGGTTGGGATCGCGTGCTTTGGCCCATCGGCCGCGGGCGCTCAGCTGGAGGGGTCCAAAGCCTTCTGCAAGGCGGTGATGGAGGCAGCGGGTGTGCCAACCGCCGGCTACCGGGTTGTCCAGACGGTTGAGGAGGGGATGGAGGCCATCCTGTCGGTGAGCGATGCTGCTGCCCCGTACCCGGCGGTGATCAAGGCGGATGGCCTGGCCGCCGGCAAGGGCGTGATCATCGCCGCCTCTGAGCCCGAGGCACGAGCGGCACTTGAGGAGCTGCTGGTGGAGCATCGCTTCGGGACTGAGCGCGTAGTTGTGGAGGAGCACCTGGTGGGGCCGGAGGTGTCGTTGCTGGCGATCTGTGACGGCGTGCGAGCGCTTCCGCTCGCTTCTGCACAGGACTACAAGCGCATCTTCGACGGCGATCGCGGTCCCAACACCGGCGGGATGGGCTCCTACTCGCCGGTGCCGGCGATCGATGCGAGCCGCGCCGCGGAGCTGGTCGCGCTCGTGCATCAGCCGGTGCTTGATGAGCTGCGCCACCGCGGGATCGACTTCCACGGCGTTCTGTACGCGGGGCTGATGCTGACCGCGTCAGGCCCCAGGGTGCTGGAGTTCAACGCACGCTTCGGTGATCCGGAGACACAGGCGATCCTGCCCCGGCTGCGGACCGACCTGGTGGAGCTGCTGGCGGCCGCTGCGGTCGGAGGCGAGGGGCTGCAGCGGGTGAAGCTCGAGTGGGATACGCGCAGCGCCGTCACCGTCGTGCTGGCCAGCGCCGGCTATCCGCAGAGCGCCTCAAGCGGTCAGGTGATCACCGGTCTGGAAACCCTTGGCGCGGCGCCGGGTGATGAGCTGTACGTGACTCACGCCGGAACCGCCCTTGATCCGCAGGGGCGGGTCGTGACCGCGGGCGGCCGCGTGCTGAGCGTCACAGCCCTGGGGTCCGATACGGTGAGCGCTCGGCGATCCGCCTACGCAGCGGCCGAAGCGATCGCCTTTGAAGGCCGGCAGTTGCGCCGCGATATTGCTGAGCAGGTGGTTGAGCATGAGCACGCCTGAGCACGAGCCGCCGGTCCTGAGTGAGGAGCAGGCGGTCTTTGCCGACCTTGATGTGGACGCGCCCCGGGTTGGGATCGTGATCGCTTCCAAGCGCGACCTGCCGGCAATGGAGCAGGCGGAGCAGGAGCTGGCTGAGCGCGGCATCCGCTCCGAGCTCCGCGTGATGTCTGCTCACCGCGATCCGGAGACGGTCGCTGAATACGCTCGCAATGCGCGCATGCGCGGGCTCCGCGTGATCATCGCTGGTGCCGGGCTGGCGGCCGCGCTGCCGGGCGTGGTCGCGGCGCACACGGACCTGCCCGTGATCGGCGTGCCGCTGACGTCGGCCACCTCAATCGCGGGCGGGCTGGACGCGCTGCTGTCGGTCGTGCAGATGCCCCCGGGCGTCCCGGTGGCCGCCGTCGGGGTTGACAATGCTCGTAATGCCGCCATCCTGGCGGCACGGATCCTGGGTTGCTGACGTGATCGAGCGCTACACCCGTCAAGAGCTCGGCGACCTCTGGTCTGATCATGCTCGCTTTGAGGCGCTGCGGCGGGTGGAGGTCGCGGCCTGCGAGGAGATGGACGGGCCCGGCGCGGCGGACCTGGAGGCGATCCGTGCTGCGACCTTCACGGTGGAGGCGGTCAACGAACGCGAGCGCGTGACAGATCACGACACCGCCGCCTTTGTCGATGTGCTGGCTGCCTCCGCTGGGCCGGCGGGTCGCTGGATCCACTACGGCCTCACGTCCTCTGACGTGGTGGACACCGGGCTGGCGCTCCAGATCAGGGCCGCGGGAGAGCTGATCCTCCCTGATTCACGCGCGCTCGTGCACGAGCTCGCGGTGAAGGCACGTGAGCACGTCAACACCCTCTGTGTCGGGCGCACCCACGGAATCCACGCGGAGCCGACCACTTTCGGGATCAAGCTCGCCGGATTCGCGTTTGAGGCGCAGCGCAACCTGGAGCGTCTGGAGGCGGCGTTCAAGCAGGCGTCAGTCGGGGCGCTATCAGGCGCCGTCGGCACATACTCGGCCACGTCGCCCGACTTTGAGCGGCGTGTGGTGACGCGTCTTGGCCTGGAGCTCGAGTCGGTCTCCACGCAGGTGATCCCGCGTGATCGCCATGCGCAGCTGATCCAGGCGATAGCGCTCGCGGGGGCCGGGCTGGAGCGGCTGGCCACGGAGATCCGCCATCTGGCGCGGACCGAGCTCGGTGAGGCGCGCGAGCCGTTCACCGCGGGCCAGAAGGGCTCAAGCGCGATGCCGCATAAGCGCAACCCGATCAAGACCGAGCAGATCACTGGGCTGGCACGCCTGCTGCGCGGCTACGCCTCCGCCGCGGTCGAGGATGTTGCGCTGTGGCATGAACGCGACATCTCCCACTCAAGCGTTGAGCGGATCGTGCTGCCGGATGCGACCATCCTGCTCGACCACATGCAACGGCGGATGCTCGGTGTGGTCCGCGGTCTGGTGGTGGATGCGCCGCGCATGCGGGAGAACCTGGACCTCACCTACGGGGCGCTCTTCTCCCAGCGACTGCTGCTGGCGCTCGTGGCACGCGGCTCCAGCCGTGACGACGCCTACCGGATCGTGCAGCGGCTGGCGCAGCAGGCGCTCGACACGCGTGTGCACCTGCGGGAGCTGCTGGCCTCGGATCCGGCCGGTGCGGGGCTCGATCTGGACGCGATCTTCGACTTTGCGCCTTACGTGCGGTTTGCGGGGGAGATCGTGGGCCGGCTGGACGCTATCGCCTGAGGTCCTGTCGGGATGGCCGCCGCGCCTTGCGGGGCGCGGTCTGGCTGTGGGGGCTGGCTGCGGGGCGGGTTGCGCACGCTTGCCACCAACCCGGGTTGGGGCGTCGCGACCGTTCCAGAAAGCAGCAGCCCTTCTGTTGATTTATAGGTATAGCCAATGACTATTCGTGTAACTACGACTTTGACTTATGTCCGTTTATCGCCGAAAGTATTGTCATGTTCAACTTCAGAGACACCCAGAACGTGATGGATAGCAGCCTCTTCAATCCTGAAGAGGATCGCGACCTTGTGGTACTCATCGAGGAAGCTCGCACTCAGGAGCAGATTGATGCAGTTCTACGTATGAGTCGGGCTCGCATGCGCGCACGTCGCGCTGAGTTGCGCAACGCGCAGCGTCGCCAGCGTCGTGCCGAAGGGCACGGGCGCGGGTTTGCTCCGCGCTCGTTGATCCGCGGCCTGTAGCACCGGGGTCACGCCCCCCCACCAAGGTGGAGCGGGCGTGATCCCGCGTACGATTGCGGTATGACCGCAGCGTTTCTCCACACGATGGTCCGGATCACGGATCCGGACCGCAGCCGGGCGTTCTATGAGGCGCTCGGCTTTCGCTTTGAACGCGAGTTGGACATCGTCCGCAACGGGGAGCGGGAGGCCACCAACTACTTCTTCTCGTTGGGCGAGAGTGCCTCTGTCCTGGAGCTCACGTTCAACCACGACGGCCGCAGCTATGACCTCGGCACCGGCTACGGGCATATCGCCATAGGCGTTCCCGATCTTGACGGCACGCTGGCGAGCTTGGCTCAGCAGCAGATCGAGCCTGAGAAGCCTCCCTACAGGGTGTCTGAGGGTGGCTCGCGGCTCTGTTTCGTGCGCGACCCTGATGGTTACCGAATTGAGCTGATCGAGCGGTCCTGAACGGGCCGCTCGATTCGCTGCTGGCCAGCTCCGGTGGGCCCGCAGCGGGCCGGCGGCCGTCAGCCGGCCGCTCAGGCCGCGGCTGACAGCCGGCTCTCATACCGGCTGATCCAGCGCATGAACTCAATCGGTGGGATCGGCTTGGAGAAGTAATACCCCTGGGCGCGATCGCATCCGATCTCCTCCAGGCGCAGGAGCGTTGTCTCGTCCTCCACGCCCTCCGCAATGACCTTCAGTCCCAGCGCGTGCCCAAGGTCGATCGTGGAGCGGACTATCACCCCGTCCGACTCCTCGTTGAGCATCGGCGTCACGAAGGACCGGTCAATCTTGAGCTCGTGCACCGGTAGCCGGCGCAGGTTCGCCAGTGAGGAGTGGCCGGTCCCAAAGTCGTCCACCGCAAAGCGCACGCCGATCTCTGTCAGGCCCTCGACCGTCAGCAACGCTCGCTGCGGGTCGGAGAGGATCATGCTCTCCGTGATCTCGAGTTTCAGTGAGTCAGGCGGCAGGCAGTGCTTCTCAAGCATCTGCGCCACCTGAGTCGAGAGCATCGGATCGTGCAGGTTGCGGATCGAGAGGTTCGCGCAGACCGTCAGGTTCCGCCCGGCCGCATGCCAGGCGGCGCACTCGGCAATCGCCTTTTCCAGCACGCGGGTGGTCATCGCGCCGATCAGGCCTGTCTGCTCAACGATCTCCAGGAATGCCGCCGGCTGCAGGAGCCCAGCTTCCGGATGCTGCCAGCGGACCAATGCCTCGGCTCCATGGACCTGCGCCGTGGTCAGATCGACGATCGGCTGGAAGTGGACAACGATCTGATCGTCGCGTTCCAGCGCCCGCCGGAAGTCTCCAACCATGCTGAGTCTGGAGACGGAGTGGCGGTCCTGGCCGTGGGCGTAGAAGCGGTGGCCATCCCGTTCCGTCTTGGCGCTGTACATGGCGATGTCCGCGCGCCGCAGCAGTGTCTGCGCGTCGTCTCCGTCATGCGGGTAACGGGCCACGCCGATGCTCGCGTCGACCTGCAGGGTGATGTCGTCAAACACAACCGGCTCACGGATGCAGGCCAGCACGTCCTCCACGATCGCCGTCAGTGAAGCCGGGTGATCTGTGCGTACCGCGGGCAGGATCGCGAACTCATCGCCACCGAACCTCGCCACCAGGCCATTCTCGCCGACACGCTTCGCCAGCCGAGGACCCAGGTCGGCCAGCAGGTCATCCCCATACTGATGACCCAGCGTGTCATTGATGTCCTTGAAGTGGTCGAGGTCCAGCAGCAGCACGCCAAACGCCCCAGAGCCGGACTGCAGCTCATCAACGTTCAGCGCAGCGATCTCCTCATCAATCCGTTCGTTGAACTTCTTGCGGTTAGCCAGGCCCGTGAGGTCGTCGGTGGTTGCCACGGCTTGAAGCTCTTCCCCACGCCGCTGAGATAGGAGAAGCTCAGCCACCAGGTACTGGAAAATGACGAGCACAATCGCGAATAGCAACAGCCCCCGCTCGCCCAGTTGATTTCTCAAGTAGGCCGCGAGAACCGTCAGAACCGCCGAAGAAAGCTCCGCTGGCATGACCGGCTTAACCTCGTCGTACAGCCTCCTCAGAAGCGGGGCGCGAGTCAGGTAGACCTGATACCCCATGATTAGGATCGAATTGAGAATTAGGGCTACCAGGAAGGTTCCAAACACCAGCAGGTAGTAGGTTGGGTCGCTCCTGGGACTGTGTCCATGCAATCCCACGACCGAGGCGCTAGTCCAGTGGAAAAGCAGCCCGCTGAGGAGCGGAAACCAAATGAACGCCACAAGGTTCTGGCGCAGACCGTGAGCGGGCGATCGCCAACGGAACCAACTGATCAAGATCGTCATCACGCCCACCACCGCACCAGGAGCGCCCCCAAGCAGCACGGCGGCAAGCGTAATCCCGAGAAAGCTCCCCGAGACGTGGCCCAAGCCTGAGACTAGTGGCGTAGACATTAGGTCGCTCGCGGCAGCCAGAACTACGAGCGTGATCATGTCCTGCACGTTCCAGGTGGCAGTGTTCGCCGTGAGTATGCACGTGGCTATTCCAGCGGCGATCAGCAGCAATTGGGCCGCAGCGACACCTCGCGAGCGGCTTCGGTCGGGCGCGCCACTGTTTGTTTCGTTCGCTGGGAGTTGCGCGCTTGCTGTCATCGGCTCAGCGTTGTTGGTGTGGCGACACTCGGTCCGGAAGTTCCGGACTCTCCCGCATTTGGCGACGACTCCATAGCGGGAAGCAGCATGTCCTCTGGGTTGAGGTGTGGCTTCCTATCTGACGATCGGAGAGCGATCACAGCTACAACGAAAAGCACGCCGAGCGAGGCGATCCCATAGGCCGCGCGGGGCGACGTGTATGCAGTGATCAAGCCGCCCGTGACAAAGCCAAGGGCCGGCATAACTTGGCCGAGCGTTTCGAGCAGGGCCATGATTGCGCTCTGACTGGACAGAGGAATGCGTTCTTGCACCGCGGTCACGGCTGCAATCCATGCGCCACCATTGCCGAGCCCGCCGAGTGCTGAGGCTGCGCATGCGACAGCAAGCGTCGGCGATAGAGCCAGAGCACCGTAGCCGAGGGCTGCAACTACGGTGCCGAAAGCGATCAGCTGTGTGAGGCTGACTCTTCGAAGGACAGCAAATGCTGCTGCACCTAAGACCATTCCTAGACCCCACGAACTCAGCAAGAGTCCGTAAGCCGAGTCGCCGGCATGTAGCGTCTGCCTTACGAAGACGACCTCAATTGGTATCGGGACTCCGCCAATTAGGATCACGAGTGCTATCCCGACCATGAGGCTTCGGACTTCGTCATTTGTGCGGAGGACGCTCATGCCGTTGCGTAGGCGCCCAAGGAACCCAGAGTCTCGGTCGCTATCGATCTTGATCCCGCGGGCAGAGGCGATGATCAACGCGGTGGCGAGGAAGGTCCCGGCATCCAAGAGCAGTGCCCATTCTGGGCCCCGTGAAGCAATAAGAACTCCAGCTATGGCCGGGGAAGCGGCGGTTGCGACGATCATTCCCAGGTTCATGATCCCGTTCCCCTCGCGGAGCAGCCCATCCCTTATAAGGCTTGAGGCTGTAGCACTGCGCGTGAGGGCCCTAGCAGTTACTGCCAGGCACCCGTCGAGTGCCGCCATCGCCAGTACGACGGATAAGGTGAAGTGCCGAGTTAGAACCGCAATTGCGGTGAAGAGGCCGGCCTCCAGGACGTAGGTCGTAGTTAAGACCCATCGGACCGGCATCGACTCCACTCGGGTGGCGACAAGCGGGGCCAGGGACGCTGGGACGCAGCGCAGGACGGTGAACAGCGCGGCGCTTCCAAGTGGGCTGTGTGTTCGGTCGTACACGAGGATCGTCAGCGCGATCTCACCGATCCAGTTGCCGAACTCGTTGACCCAGTAAGCCGTGGCGAGATGACGGAATCCGGCGGACCGTAACGGCCTGAGGTCGAACATGGTCTAACGGACGGTTATGCGAGGCATAACGAGTTCGGATCTACAAGAAGCCAGGGCACACCGTCAACCTTCGGCATGCGATTAGCAAGACCTTTCTCAGGAACTCAACCGCAAGGAGAGTCGCAATGGGTTTCCGCATCTAAATGGTTGGGGCTAACGCGGTGGCTCCTTAGGGCCGTCCGCCAGGAGTGCTCCTTGGTGTCGCCGCGTTATGCCAGTTGTTCGGCAAATCCCGCAAATACCTTTATTTAGCTGTGCAATAAACGTTGCAGAGCAGTTAGAGCCTCTCGGCATCCGCCCTGAGGCTTATGTTGTTTCGCCATGGTGGCGCTGCCGGGAGATGGTTCTGCGGGACCGCAGACCGGGGAGTTCAGCAACCGAGGCCACGTCCCGGTAAGGGACATTGAGGTGTCGGAGCTGCGGGCGTTCTGCGCAGCGGCGACACTGGGGAGCATCGCGGAGGCGGCACGCTCCATGAGCATCAGCCAGCCGGCCATGTCCAAGCGGATGCGCGCGCTTGAGCATGTTGCTGGGGCCGCCCTGTTCGAGCGCTCGAGCCGAGGGGTGACTCTGACTCCCGCCGGCGTGCAGCTCTACAGCGCCGCGCGTCGGCTGCTGCGCAGCGCCGACTCGGTGCAGGCGCTGATCATGACGCCGCCGGCGATGCCGGTCCGTATCGCCTCGAGTCCGACCATCGCCGAACTTCGCTTACCGCAGGTGCTCAGTGAGCTGGCGCTGAGCGAGCGGTCAATCAGCGCAGAGCTGATCTCCGCCAACTCCGAGCTGGTGCGAGAGCTTGTTCGCGAGGGACGCAGTGATCTGGGCATCGCCAGCGTTGACCCCTATGCGCTCTACGCAGACGGACTTGAACAACGCATCGTGTGGCGTGACGAGCTGGTTGTCGTGGTGCCTCCAGGACATCCCTGGGAGTTCCTTGAGGAGGTTCCGGCTGCGGACTTTGCCTCCGTCCCCGTGGTGCAGCGCGACCCCTGGTCCAACTCAAGCCGAATCGTCTCCGCGACGCTTGAGCGGCTGGGTCTAGAGCGCGTGCCGCCGATCCCCGCCGTTGGCAGCGCCGGCGGCGTGATCGCGATGGCGCAGGCGACCGGCTCGCCCGCTCTGATCTCCATCATGGCGGCGCGGGCCAATCCTGAGCAGCGCCTGGAGATCCGTCGCGTTGAGGGTCTGCGCTTTGGGCTGGAGTACGCGCTGGTGTGGGCCGGGCCCATATTGGATCTGCGCGCGGAGGTTCAGGCGGTGGCTGCTCACATCATGCACCTTCCGTTTGCCCGCCCGCGCCAGGAACAGACAGTCGCCGCCCCACCCTCCGTTCCGCAGGGTGCGCCCCAGCGGTCTCCGCAAACCGACCAGGTCTATGCACAGGGCCAGCCTCACACGCAGGGCCAGCCCTCCACGCAGGGCCAGGCCTATACGCAGGCGCAGCCCTACGCCCAGCCGTACACGCATCCTTCCTATGCGGAACCGCTGCCGCCGCAGCCTGTCCTTGCCCAGGCGCAGCAAGCTGGCCAACCGTCGGCGGTGCTCCAACCAAACCCTCTTCCACCTCATCCGGTCTCCCTCCAACCGCAGCCAGGAGCCCCGCAGCCAGGAGCCCCGCAGCCAGGAGCCACACAACCGGCCGCTCTGCCGACCACACCAACAGACCCTCCGCCCCTTCCCCCCCACCACCAGCCGATCGCGTCACCACAACAACCGGGCCTGTACGGCGAACCACCCCGCTACGACCCGCCCCCGCCCCAGGCGGTCACGGCGTACGAGCCACCCCCACCTCAGGGCCCCGTCACGACCGGCTCGCCTCTACCGGAAACGCCTGCGCAGCTGGTGCTGCCGAGCGCTCCTGTACCCGCCGACACACCCGCCCAGTAACCGCCACAACCGCTAGGATCGGCGGATGGTCGCCATTGAAGATCTGGCCCTTGTCGCCTCCGGCAAGGTCCGTGACATCTACGACCTCGGTGATGAGCTCCTGCTCGTCGCGTCGGACCGGATCTCCACCTACGACGTGGTCCACCCCAACCCGATTCCGGACAAGGGTTCGGTGCTGACCGCCATCTCCACCTTCTGGTTCGAGCAGACCGGCGCCCTGATCCCCAACCACATGATCTCTGTGACAGATGGCGTCCCTGAGGGCGTTCGCGGCCGAGGCATGGTGGTCAAGAAGCTCAGGATGCTCCCGGTCGAGGCGATTGTGCGCGGGTACATCACCGGCTCGGGGTGGAAGGACTACCAACAGACGGGGTCCGTCTCCGGCATCCAGCTGCCCGACGGCCTGCAGGAGTCAGATCAGCTGCCGGAACCGATCTTCACGCCTTCCACCAAGGCCGACACAGGACACGACGAGTCGATTGACTTTGACGCGGCCGTGGAGCTTGTCGGTGATCCCGAACTGACGGAGCGCCTGCGCGACGTCTCGGTCGCGCTCTACCAGTTCGCAGCGAGCCACGCGCGTGGCCGCGGGATCATCCTCGCCGACACCAAGTTCGAATTTGGCCTTGACGGCGATGGCAACCTGACCCTGGCCGACGAGTTCTGCACCCCCGACTCGTCGCGATTCTGGCCCGCTGAAACCTACGCGCCGGGTCGCGGCCAGCCCAGCTTTGACAAGCAGTTCGTGCGGGACTGGGCCGCGGGCACCGGCTGGGACAAGGCACCACCGGCGCCGGCCCTCCCGCCTGATGTGGTCGCCCGCACGCGCGAGAAATACATCGAGGCGTACGAGCGGATCACCGGCACCCCCTTTGCTGATTGGCTCGCGCGGACCCGTGGCGGCCTGGAAGAGAGTGAGGTTTGAGCTTGCGCGCCCAAGTGCTGATTCGTCCCAAAGCCGGAATCCTCGACCCGCAGGGCCAGGCTGTGCAACGCGCACTGCCTGCACTTGGATTCGACGGGGTGGCGAACGTCCATGTCGGACGTCTGGTGGAGCTCGACGTTGAGGATCCTGAACAGCTCCCCGCGATGTGCGAGCGCCTGCTGGCGAACCCGCTCATCGAGGACTACGAGATCATCGAGCAGGCGTGAAATTCGGCGTTATCCGTTTCCCGGGGACCTGCGACGACGTCGACGCGCAGCTTGCCGCAGCCAGGGTTGGCGAGGCTGAGCTGCTCTGGCACCGGGACCGCGACCTCAAGGGCGTGGACGCCGTGATCGTCCCCGGCGGGTTCTCCTACGGGGATTACCTTCGCGCCGGCGCGATTGCGCGCTTCGCACCGGTGATGGAGTCGGTTGTCGAATTTGCGCGTGAAGGCGGGCTGGTGCTCGGAATCTGCAACGGCTTTCAGATCCTCTGTGAGTCGGGACTGCTGCCGGGCGCGCTCCTGGTCAACAACCACCTGAAGTTCGTCTTCCGGCAGGTTCAGCTTGATGTCGTCGACCACAACACGCCCTTCACCCGGACCTGCCCGCCGACTCTCTCAATCCCGGTCAAGCACACAACCGGGCGCTACTACGCGCCGGAGCCAGTGCAGGTGGTCCTCAGGTACGCACCGGGCCATAACCCCAACGGCTCGCAGGACGACATCGCCGGGGTCGTGAACAACGCCGGCAACGTGTTCGGTCTGATGCCACATCCCGAGCATGCTGTCGATGCCCTGACCGGCTCAACTGACGGCCTGGCGATCTTTGAGTCGATCCGCGCAGCCGTCAGTGAGCGCATACCGGTAGCTTGACTGACAGGGACCGGCAGATGAGCAGCACCGACGCACAGCCCCGCTACCGCGAACTGGGCCTCACAGACCATGAGTACGAGCTGATCGTAACCGGGCTCGGGCGCGAGCCAGGCGATGTGGAGCTCGCGATGTTGTCGCTCATGTGGTCTGAACACTGTGCCTACAAGCACTCCAAGAAGCTGCTGAGCCGCCTGCCGACCACCGGCCGGCACGTGCTTGTCGGCCCGGGGGAGAACGCCGGCGCGGTGGACGTGGGCGACGGCATGGCGATCGCCTTCAAGGTTGAGTCGCACAACCACCCAAGTGCGGTCGAGCCCTTCCAGGGCGCCGCCACCGGTGTCGGCGGCATCCTGCGAGACATCTTTGCCGTGGGCGCGCGCCCCATCGCCGTCCTCGACAGTCTCCGCTTTGGCGAGGTCGCCACCTCTCAGCGCTCCCGCTATCTGCTTGAGCACGCCGTTGCCGGCATCGGCCACTACGGCAACTCGATCGGCGTGCCCACGATCGGGGGCGAGATCTACTTCGAGCCCAGCTACGAGCAGAACTGCCTGATCAACGCCATGGCGGTGGGCCTGGCCCCGCATGCGCGGCTCACCAGCGCCGCGGCCGCGGGTCCGGGGAACCTCCTAATCCTGTTCGGCGCCCTGACCGGACGCGACGGCATCGGCGGCGCCTCGGTGCTGGCCAGCGCCGAGTTGACGGACGCCGACGACAGCAAACGCCCGACGGTGCAGATCGGTGACCCGTTTGCGGAGAAGAAGCTGCTCGAGTGCAGCCTGGAACTGCTGGACGCGGGTCTGCTCGCCTCCCTGCAGGATCTGGGCGCGGCCGGGCTGACCTCCTCCGCGTCCGAGATGGCATCCAAGGGCGACGTCGGGCTCGATCTGGACGTCGGCAAGGTGCCACTGCGCGAGGCCGACATGGAGCCGTTCGAGATCATGGTCTCGGAGTCGCAGGAGCGGATGCTCTGCGTGGTCGAGCCGCACCTGGCCGACCAGGTGCTGGCCGTCTGTGAGAAGTGGGAGGTGACCGCCACCGTGATCGGCAAGGTCACCGACACGCACAGCTTCCGCGTCTTCAAGAACGGTGAGCTTGTGGGTGAGCTCCCGGTTCCGCTGCTCGTTGACGACTGCCCGCTCTACGACCTTGAGCCGGAGGCGCCGGCCACGACGCTGTACGTCGGTGGCGAACAGCAAGTCGCCACCGACGCGGATCCGGCCACGACGCTCCGCGCGTTGCTGCAGAGCGCGAACATCGCCTCGCGCCGTGTCGTCTTTGAGCAGTACGACCCGGTCGTGCAGTCACGCACCGTATGTCGCCCTGAGCAGGCCGACGCCGCTGTGCTGGCGCTGCCGGTCCTGGCGGCAGGCACCGGTGCCGGTGGTGCGCCCATCCCCGGCATCGCCGTCTCGATCGACGGCAACGGCCGCCGGGTCGCTGTCGATCCTCGCGCCGGCGCTGCCGAGGTGGTCTATGAATGTGCAGCCAATCTCGCCTGCACCGGCGCTGAGCCGCTCGGGCTCACCAACTGCCTGAACTTCGGCAACCCGGAGAAGCCACATGTGGCCTGGCAGCTGAGTGAGGCGATTGACGGGCTCGCGCAGGCCTGTCGCGACCTGGACGTCCCCGTCGTCGGCGGAAACGTGTCGCTTTACAACGAGTCACCGGACGGGCCGATTCTGCCGACGCCCGTGATCGGCATGGTCGGCCGGCTGCCGGACGTGCGCCGCGCCGGGCGCATCGGTTTTGCCAATCCGGGCGATCGGATCGCGCTGGTCGGCAGCTTCAACCCCAGCCGCGACGGCTCGGAACTGGCGAAACTTCACGGCAGTGCGCCCGCTGGCGCACTGCCTGACAAGGACGTCTCAGCGATCCGCGCTGCACACGACCGGGTGCGCCAGGGTGTGCGCGACAGAGAGTTCAGCAGCGCGCACGACATCGCTGAGGGCGGGATCCTCGTCGCCATAGCGGAGTGCTGCATCGCCGGCGGCGTTGGCGCGATCATCAATCTGCCGGCCGGTCTTGACCCATTCGGTGAGGACTTGGGTACCGCCTTCATCGTGAGCGGTCCCACGGAGGGCCTTGATGGCCTGACGATCATCGGCGCGGTGGGCGGCCGCGAACTGAACGTCCAGGGGCTGCTTAACGTGCCACTTTCCGAACTTGCCGACCTGCACGCCGCGGGTCTGTCCACGCTGCTGAGCTAAGCTCGTGGTGGGGAACAGCCGCCCGTGTCCAATCCTCTAGACCATCGTGACGGACCGCGCGACGAGTGCGGTGTGTTCGGCATCTTCTCGCCTGGCAGTGATGTCGCCCGTCTTGCGTACTTTGCCCTGTACGCGTTGCAGCATCGCGGGCAGGAGTCAGCCGGGATAGCCGTTGCGCAGCTCGGCGGCTCGATCATGGGTACCCGTGAGCAGGGGCTCGTCTCGCAGGTCTTTGACGAACACATGCTGCGGTCGTTGGTGGGCGATCTCGCGAT
Organism: Actinomycetes bacterium; assembly: GCA_021820105.1. Lineage (GTDB taxonomy): Bacteria > Actinomycetota > Thermoleophilia > Solirubrobacterales > Solirubrobacteraceae > Palsa-465. The sequence goes on from JAKAED010000027.1 coordinate 17,123, forward strand.
TGGGCACGTGCGCTATTCCACCACCGGTTCCTCCGAGTGGGAGAACGCCCAGCCGATCGTCCGCGACGACCACCGGACCATCGCGCTTGCTCACAACGGCAACCTGATCAACGCCGTGGAGCTCCACAGCGAACTGCGCAGCCGCGGCGTTCCGTTCCGTTCGACATCTGACTCGGAGATCATCGCCGCGCTGTTGGCCGCACACCCTGCCGACAGCCTTGAGCAGGCTGTGGTCGAGGTGCTGCCGAAGCTGCAGGGCGCGTTCTCAACCGTGGTGATGACCGAGGACCGGATCGTTGCCTTCCGTGACCCGCACGGGCTGCGGCCACTCGCGCTCGGCGTGATCCGTGACGAGGAGACGGGCCTTGAGGTCCACTGCGTGGCCAGTGAGTCATGTGCGTTTGACCTGATCGGTGCCCGCTACCTGCGCGAGGTCGAGCCCGGTGAGGTCGTGACGCTCGATGCCCAGGGGCTCCACTCGCAGCTTGTTGCCGGCGGGGAGCGTCGCGCCTTCTGCCTGTTTGAGTACATCTACTTCGCGCGCCCGGACTCACTGATGAACGGCCGTAGGTTGCAGGTGTCGCGGGCGCGCATGGGGGAGATCCTCTGGCGCGAGGCGCCGGTCGAGGCCGACCTTGTGATTGCGATCCCGGACTCCGGCAACGCCGCGGCACGGGGCCTCGCCCGGGCCGCGGGGATCCCTCAGGATGACGGTTTCATCAAGAACCGCTACGTGGCTCGCACCTTCATCCAGCCCGGTCAGCAGTTGCGCAAGCACGGCCTGCGGCTGAAGTTCAACCCGTTGCCGGAGGTGGTGGCCGGCAAGCGGCTGATCGTCGTTGACGACTCGATCGTGCGGGGCAACACGATGCCGCAGATAGTGCAGATGCTGCGTGACGCCGGTGCCCGGGAGATCCACCTGCGGATCTCCTCACCGCCGATCAAGCATCCCTGCCACTACGGGATTGACATGTCCGCGCGGGAGGAGATGGTGGCGCACCGGCGCAGCGTCGCCGAGGTCTGCCAGGTGATCGGTGCCGACTCGCTGCATTACCTCTCCCTGGAGGGCGTCTATGAGGCGGTGGAGGGCCAGCGTTCGATGCACTGTGACGCGTGTTTCAGCGGCGAGTATCCGCTCGCCGGCACCGAGACCTCCGGTGGCAAGTTCGCGCTTGAGCGCGCCGAGCTGCCACTTGTCTCCTGATCTGGCGGCCCGATCCCGGGGTCGGCGTCCATGAGCTCAGGTCAACCGTTCAGATTCGCCGTGTTGGCATCCGGCTCCGGCACCAACCTGCAGGCGCTGCTTGATCAACTCCATGGCCGTGACGGGATCGAGGTCGTTGCGGTCGCCTCCGACAATCCTGAGGCCTATGCGCTCGAGCGGGCGCGGGCAGCCATGGTGCCGACCGCTGCCTTTGAGCGCTCGCGGTTTGGCGGGGATCGGATCGCCCGCGACCGTGCAATGGCCGACTGGCTCCGTGAGCGTGGCGCCCAACTGGTGGTGATGGCCGGCTACATGCAGCTCGTTTCAGAGCAGTTTCTCGACCGCTTCCCGGATGCGGTCATCAACCTCCATCCCTCTCTGCTGCCGGCCTTCCCTGGACTTGACGCGGTGGGGCAGGCGCTTGCCTACGGGGTCAAGGTATTTGGGGTGACTGTTCACTTCGCGGACGCCGGCTTGGACAGCGGGCCGGTGATCATGCAGCGGGCGATCGCGCTTCCGGATGCGCGCGTGCCCGACGATGTGCTGCCCCACATCCACGCCTTGGAGCATCAGATGCTGCCTGAGGTGGTTCGCCTGTTTGGGCGCGGTGCCGTGCGGATCTCCTCCACGCATCCCAGGCGTGTGTTGATCGAGCCACTGGCAGAGCCGCTGGAGCGGTAGAGTCGCGCCTATGGCCACCGGAACCAATTCCGATCAACTGCTTCAACCCGCGGCACCCGGTGAGGTGCAGGTGGGGCGGGCGCTGCTGTCCGTATCCGATAAGGCTGGGATCGTTGAGTTCGCCCGCGGACTCGCGGACCTCGGGATTGAGATCGTCTCGACCGGTGGAACCGCGCGCGAGCTGTCCGACGCCGGCCTGCGGGTCCGGACGATCACCGATCTCACGGGCTTTCCGGAGATCATGGACGGCCGCGTCAAGACACTGCATCCAAAGCTTTACGCCAGCCTCCTGGCAGTTCGCGACGACGCCGCTCACGTTGAGGCGGCGGTCGCTCACGCGGTGGAGGCTGTTGACCTGGTCTGCGTCAATCTCTATCCGTTTGAGCGCACCGCCGCGACCCGCGGGGTGACCGACGCAGAGGTCATTGAGAACATCGACATCGGCGGCCCGACAATGATCCGCGCCGCTGCCAAGAACTTCAAGTTCTCCGTGCCGGTTGTGTCGCCTGCGAGCTATGACGCGGTTCTGGAGGAGCTGCGGGCATCTGATCGGCGCCTGTCGCTGCAGACCCGTGAGAGCCTGGCGGCTGAGGCATTTGCCTACACGGCTCGCTACGACACTGCCATCACGCGCTGGTTCCAGGAGAAGAACGAGGACTTCCCGCCGCTGATGGTGCGGGCGTTTGAGCGCGAGCTGGAACTCCCCTACGGTGAGAACCCGCACCAGCGCGCCGCGTTCTACACCCAGATCGGAGCGCGCACACACGTGCTCTCGCAGGTCGCGCAACTGGGCGGGAAGGACCTGTCCTTCAACAACCTGCTCGACCTGGACGCGGCCAGGCAGCTGCTTTCGGAGTTTGTCGTTCCGGCCTGCGTGATCGTCAAGCACAACAACCCCTGCGGGGTGGCGGTCGGCGCCACCACGCTGGAGGCCTACCAGCGCGCGTTTGCGTGTGACCCCACCTCTGCGTTCGGCGGGGTCATCGTTGTGAACCGTCGCGTGGATGAGCAGACAGCGCGAGCGATCCATGATCAGTTTGCGGAGATCGTGCTCGCTCGCGGCTACGACGATGAGGCGCTTGAGGTCTTTGCCGACAAGCCCAACCTCCGGCTGCTGGATGACCGCGAGCGGCGACTGGACGTGATCTACGAGCCGGCGATCCGACAGGTGATCGGGGGCCTGCTGGTCCAGGACCGTGACATCTCCAATGAGGACCGGGATGTGATGGAGGTGGTTTCGGAGCGCCGTCCGACGGAGGAGGAGTGGTCGGAGCTGCTGTTCGCCTGGCGCGTCTGCAAGCACGTGAAGTCAAACGCGATCGTGCTGGCGCACGGCGGCGCGACGCTCGGAATCGGTGCCGGTCAGATGAGCCGGGTCGATGCGGTGCGGATGGCAATCGACAAGGCACAGGCTCCGGTTTCGGGTGCTGTGCTGGCCTCAGATGCGTTCTTCCCATTCCCGGACGGGCCGGAGATCGCCCTTGAGCAGGGGATCACGGCGATCATCCAGCCGGGCGGCTCGATCCGTGATCATGAGGTGGTTGAAGCCGTTGATCGCGCGGGCGGCGCGATGGTGTTCACCGGGCGTCGGCACTTCCGCCACTGATTGTCGACTGGTCGCCTGGGGAGCTCTGTTCTCATGTCCGCTGAACCTCCCCACCGCTCCCACGAACCAGCTGGGGCCGCTGGTGCTGCCGGTGCTGCCGGGTCCGGCGGTGCTGCCGGGCAGCCGATCCGGCGTCTGGCGGGAGATCCACCCTCTCCTTGGGAGGGCGAGTTCGCCTACAGCCGTGTGGTCAGCGCGGGACCCTGGGTGCTGGTCGGCGGGACCACCTCAATCGACCAGACCGGGTACGTGGTCGGCACCACGCCTTACGAGCAGGCCGCCGAGATCTTCCGCAAGCTCCTCCATGAGCTGTCTCGGGTCGGTCTGACGGCCGCAGAGGTGGTACAGACCCGCATGTACGTGACCGATATCTCCCGTGGTGGAGAGGTCGGTCGGGCGCACGGGGAGGTCTTTGGCGGTGTTGAGGGCGGCGGTCCGGTGACCTCGATGGTGGAGGTGGGACGGCTGATCGATCCACGGATGCTCGTGGAGATTGAGCTCGTCGCGTATCGCGCCTGAGCCTCGCCCGACTGCCCGCCTGTCATCACAACGCGGTGGACCCGCGACCGGGCGAGCACCCGCCTCGGAAGGATTCTCCGGGGTGACCCCGTATAAAGCTGTCGATCGCCCGGCCGGGGTGCGGGCGTCTGATGCCGGGCCTCGCTCGGGGAATATTCCTAAACGAGGTTTTGCATGAAGCGTTTTGTAGCGAGGCGGCCCAGCCCGTCCATGTTGGTCGCGATCATCGCGATGGTCGCCGCACTGGGCGGCACGGCGTACGCCGGAGTCACGCTGGGTCGCAACAGCGTCGGCACCAAGCAGCTCCGCAACGGGGCCGTGGTCACGAGCAAGCTCAAGAACGGGGCCGTGGTTACCAGCAAGCTCAAGAACGGTGCGGTGACCGCCTCCAAGATCAACACCAATGGGCTGGTTGTGCCCAACGCTCAGCACGCGACCGTCGCGGACTCGGCGACCAATGCCACCAACGCGACGAATGCGACCAACGCGACCAACGCGACGAACGCGACCAACGCGACCAATTCGGTCAACACCAATGACATCAAGACCTGGTACGCGACCGCTTCGGTCGGTCAGACGGTGACGTTGCTGACCGTTGGCCCGTTCACGTACACCGGTCAATGCACGACTGTCTCGGGCAATCCGCACGCGCAGACCTATGTGTCCACCAGCCAGGCGAACTCAATGGCTGACAGCTACGCCGACGTAAATGGATACACCAATAGCTCCTCGATTGTCTCCTTTGGTCCTTCGACGGCGCCGATCACCGTCGGCTACGCATCGGACAATTTCATCCAGCAGAACGTCGCGGGGCCGCACTGGGTCGGTCCGTATGACGGGTCGGATAGCCAGATCTCCGGGGATGGCCACACGTTCGTGAACACGTTCGCTGGCGTCGCAACCGACTTCAACGGCGCTGATTGCACCTTCGTGGGGCACGCGACTGTCGTAACGCACTGACCCCATGGTGGGGAGCGTGGGCTGCAGCCCACGCTCCCCACCGGATTGGTCTCGGCTGATGCGGCCGGATCTGCGGCAACACCAGGTCCGCTCACATCGGTCGCGCTGCTGCCATCATCAGTGACGCGCCGGCGTAGCTCAGTTGGTAGAGCAGCGGACTTTTAATCCGAAGCGCCTGGGTTCGAGTCCCAGCGCCGGCACTGAAAATTCCAGGTAATCGCGATTTACTTGTTGCCTGGCTATCAGGGACATGTCCCCAATATGTCCCGGTGCCCTTAGGGATAGCGGGCTGGATGCTCGGCCTGTGCTGCGGGCTGCTGGTCGCGACGACCCGACGGATCAGGCGTCACCGACCGACCCCTCCTGGCTGAGTTAGCTGCAGCCTGACCGGTCTCGCTTTGATCCCGGCACGCGGTTGTCTCGCGTTATGCGAGACACCCCGCTTCGCGCGGACAGCTGGGCTGACGAGTGCCCGCGATTCGTCGCCGCCCGAGGACCCAACTCCATCGACCCGACCGGACCGATCTCGGTAGGAAGCTCTCACTCAGTGGCAAAGCAGCGTCTGCCCGTGGGTCGTGGTCAGATCGGTAGCGTTCGCGTTTGACGATTGACGATCTGCCGCGCATGGTGCGCCAGCGCCTGGATGAGTTGATCGCAGCCATTCCGGATGCTGAGGATGCCTACGACCTCGCGCTCAGCGTCGTGGGATGCGTCTCCGACGTCATGGAAGAGTCGGAACTGGCGTCCCGCCTATACATCCTGTGGGCCGACATCACCGACTTCTATGAGTTGAGACCGGATCACGATCGACCGCGCTGGCACTCATTCGAGAAGTTGGGGGCCAATGGCCGCAGCGGATGAGCGAGGATGAGCTACCAGACGCGGACCTAGACCGGTGGGACTCGCTAATAGCCGCGGCCGTCCGTTCGGCCGGTAAGCCGCCGCCGTTACTCGGGCAGAACGCCTGGGGGCTCCCGCAGCGCCAGATCCTGGTGTCCTTCGACCCAGCAGCGAACGCCGTGTACGTCACGCTCGACGAGAATCCGGACGGTGTCGGACCAACTCAGGTCACCGACGCCGGCGTGATCGTCGACACCGACTCTCACGAGCACATCCGTGGCCTGGAGTTCCTGGCGGTTCGAGAGCGCGGGCTCCCGTCCGGCGAATTGCCCGCCCTTATCCGACGAACGCTGGACCTCTTCGAGCAGTCGAGGGCACTCGCCAGCGAAGCTTGCGTAACCAAGCGATACCACCGAGGCCCCCACGGTCAGAGCGCGGAGCCCCGCTGCCCGCATTACCGTGACACCGCACCACGCCGAGACTTGCATCCACGCGCCGGTGCAACTATCAGCGCCGGACCCGTCTGATCTCAGTTGCGCGGTAGTCGAGAGCCCAGCGCTAGCGCGCTGTGAGGCTGTGCGGCTGCTCAGCTTTGCGGTGGCGTGGAGTCCCAGGGGTTGAGCAGCCGCACGTGGCACCCCTGGAAGTCTTTGGTGTTCCGGGTGACGACCGTGAGTTCGTGAACGTGGGCTGTTGCCGCGATGAGGCTGTCTACGGTGTTTCGGCTAGCGACAGCGTTGAGTAGTCCCCACTGGTCGGCGACACGCGAGTCGACGGGGAGGATTCGTCCTGCGAACCGGGTCCGCAGCTCCCCTAGCCAGCGGGTGAACACATCTGCCTGGACAGGGTCTCGTCGTTGCAGGCGATCGATCCCGGTCCTGATCTCACCGAGGGTCAGGACGCTCAGGTACAGCTCGGAGCCATCAACGGTGTCGGCCCATGCGCGCACGTTAGGGTCACGGCCGCGCCTGATCTCAGAGACCGCGTTGGTGTCCAGCAGAAAGCTCAAAGCTCGACGTCGCGGCCGGTATCGCCGGCACGGCGGAGATCGAGCAACTCGAAGTCCGGGGCCGACCGGATGAAATCAACCAAACTCGGTTCGCCGCCGCTGAGCCGTCGGTAGTCCTCTGCTGAGACGACCACGACTGCGTCCTTGCCGTGTTTGGTGACGACCTGTGGGCCCTCATTGCGTGCCCGTTCGACGAGCTCACTGAAGTGCTGTTTGGCTGTCTGAAGCTGCCAGGCCATGATCTACCTCGAACGTTCTGGACAGACTGGACAGATTCTATCAGTAGAGTGGTGCATCTCAACTGAAGCCACCCAGTCCTGCCTTGATGTCGCGCCAGGCATCTGGCCACAGCTCACCACTCCCCTGCTGCGCGCGGAACTTGCGCACCGGCTTGTGTGGGTTCAGGCTCGGTTGAGCCTGAGCGCGCGTACAAGGCCGGCATCGGTCTGCGCCATCAGCCAGTCTGGGAGAGCGCCTTTCTTTTCCTCGAGCGCGCCGCGGTCGATGGTGGCGATCTGGGTGACGTTCAGTACCGAGTCGTCCTCCAATCCGCTCACGTCTGCGGGAACGATCACATTGCCGGGTAGCCCTGCCAGTTGCTGTGTGGTGGTGATGACCGCGACCGTGACGGTCTGAAGCCGTGAGCGGTTGTATTGATCGGCGCTGATGACCAGAACAGGTCTGCGAAGGGCGGGCGCTGATCCGCGCGGCAGACCGAGATCAGCCCACCAAACCTCTCCGCGGGCGATCACGCTCGGTCGGCGCGCTGAGCTAGGACGGCTGCCGCGGCGTCGGTGAATGCCGTGTCTTGCTCAATCCCGGCAAGCGCTTCGTTGATCGCGTCGGTGGTCTGGTTGTCGTCGAGGTCGTGCAACCAGCGCTCAGCGGCGCGCGCGAAGAACTCGCTGCGGGACACACCCAGCTGGGCAGCGGCGCGCTCGACACGCTCGAAGGTCTCGTCTGGCAGAGAAATCGCGGTCTTCACACCACCGAGTATAACCAGGTCATACTGCGTCGGGCGGTGTTTCTCGCAGGGTCCAGCTTCAGCGTCGCGACGCGCAACCCGTGGTCCGGATCGAGATGCACGCAACGCGCGGGTTGCGTGCATGTGGCTAATAAGAGGGTGTCCTTGGGCGTCGGCGCCAACTGCGGACTATCGACGTATGTATCGCGTATTGCGGGCAAAACGTCGATAGTCGCCTTCGCCTCGGCCAAGCGGCAAGTGACCGCACGGCCACGCAAAGGCAACTCCAGCCGCACCCGCTCTTCCGCTCCGACGGGCATCTCCCGCCGCGCCCCGAAACACGTGGAATGCGCGGCCTGCAGGGCTGCGGTGGCCGGTGACCAGACCTGCGTACGACCGCAGTCGTGTCCTGGCGAGGAGTAGGGCTCTCGTGAAGGTGTCCGGAGAGACCCGCTTCGGTTCGCTGCGAGGATTGTGCTCGGCGGGGAGCGTCCGGGGGTGGCTTGGTCGCGGCTGTCGGTGGTTTCGGTTGCTATTCAGCCGGAGATGCTCGTGGTGGCGTGGTTGAAGCAGCCGGTTCCGGCTCTGGTGTCGCCGGGTGGGGGCGGTCCTTGGTGGGTGTAGTTGTGCTGCGCGGTCTTGACTAGTCGCGGTCCGTGCCAGGTGAACGTTGAGGCGGTTTCCTTCCAGGGTGCTTTCAGCAGATTGCCGAGGGGGATGAACACCCGTTGGATCACGCGAGCTCGCGGCAGGCAGCTGAACCCGGCCTGTACGCCTGAGTCTCCGCCGTACCCGAGCGAGATGCCAGCGGAGGTCAGCCGATGGTGATAGAGGCTGTACACGTTGGCGGTCGAGCCGCTTGAGATCTCGTTCACCTGAATGAAGATCTTCTCGCTCTCACCCTTGCCGATGTTCGCGATCCCGAGTAGCGCCGCCGCGCCGGGGCCGCCTTTGAGAACCGTGGTGGTGCGCACGCCGTTGGGGGCGATGACACGCAACTCGGCTCGCGTTGCCATGAATTCCTTGCTCAGGCTGGCTGGCGCGCCAGGGGAGCTGAAGTGGGTGTGGCTGAGCCGCGAGTAGAGCAGCACCAGGTAGGTTTGGCCGTTGCCGGTGAGATCCGCGCGTCGTACGGTGACGCATCCAGACCGCGGCGGCAGATACCGATTCGGCGGGGCCAGGAAACACGCGTCATGCGCGATGCCGCCTGGGTTTGGCTGACTGGCCGGTGCGCCCGGGAACAACTGGCTGGCTGAATGCCCGGGGATCGAGCCCGGGGCGGGCGCCTGAACGACGCCGTGACGACCTCCCCCGCTACCACTGCCGCCCGAGCCTGAGGAACCGAGGATCAGCCCCCCAACGATGAGCACCGTGACGGACAGGGCAGCGCCCAGGACGCGATGTCGAAGCTGCCGGCGGCGTGCCTCCTCGATGACCCCAGCGTCGATGCCAGGCTCAGCTTGCGTCGGTGTCTCGGGTGGGGTCGGGGGTGACTGAACCGCCATGCCAATGTGCTAGCCTAGGTGGCACATTGCTTGAAGTCAAGCTTGACCGTGAAGATCCGGCTCACCTCCACGAACAGGTGGCGGCGGAGATCCGTCGCGCAATCGCCGACGGTGAGGCCAGCTCAGGTGACCGTCTCCCGCCCGCGCGGCACCTTGCCGCAGTGATGGGTGTGAACACCAACACGGTGCTGCGTGCGCTGCGCGCGCTACGCGATGAGGGGCTGCTTGAGATGGCACCCCGCCGCGGTATCCGAGTCGTCGGCACCCCCGCCCAGAGCGAGCTGCGCAGCAAAGTCGCCGAGCTCCTTCAGCTCGCTCGCGAGCAGGGCTATACACGCAACGATCTTCAGCAGATGATCGCCAACGCTTCCTAGCTCGCCCATGCCGACGGACGATCTACCACTCGCGCGGACCGACGGTGGTGCCAGGGTTAAGGCCGGGGTGATCGAGGACGCACGCCGACGCAAACGTAACTGGGCGGGCACCTGCTTCGATGCCATGGCGCGCCTCTCGGTCGCGGTCGACTCAGACGCGGAATGCGCGGAGGGCACCACCGGTGGTTGGCCGATCAGCCGCTGCGCTGCACTTGCCTGCTGATCCGCTTGAGCTTCTTGTCGAGTGTGAGGAGGTCCGCGTCGCTGACGAGCGCTGTGGCGAGTGACATAGCGTCGGGCAGTCGCAGCGACGAGTGCTCGGCACGGAGTTCCGCCGCTCGGCGAGCTACCGCTCGGTCCACAATGACGAACCGGACACCAGCGGCGTCAAGGAAGCCATCTACGGTCGCTGCGTTTCCTTGCTGCAGCGGTCGAACGATCACCTCGGCGTAGACCGTCGCGCCGATCAGTAACTCGTCACCGGCGGTCAGTCGCGGGCGGAGCTCTTCTATCGCGCGCTCGTGCTGTGCGTCCCCGGGATCGAGGAACGCGATCAGCAGATCCGCATCGAGCGCTACGCGCGCCACTCGTCCCGGAGCTGGTGAAGGTAGCCGGGTGGGTAGGTCCCGGCCGGGAGGCTCCCGGCGTACCGGTCGATTACGTCTTCGGCGCGCTCGACCTCGATGCGGCCACGCCCGACAACGCGGATCACGACCTCATCGCCGGCCTCAAGGCCCGCATCCTCAAGCACCCGGACAGGCAGCGTCACCTGATGCTTGCTGGACACCTTGCTCATCCTTTACCAGTTTACCACCCGGTAAAGCGGCCGTGTGGGCCCTGCTTCACCGTCCCCACACGCATCTTGCACGCGCGGTGCTGAGTTGCCCTTTGCGCGGAACTCGTGCAGATGAGCTGGCCGGTCCCCGGCAGGCTTGGGTGATGTCGTCTCCGGGAGCTACTTTTACGTCATGCCCGCCGATGACACAGTGAGCCAGCTGGAGCGGGAACTTGAGGTGGTTGAGCGGTCGATGTCGACGGTTGGGGCGTTGAGCGCGCAGCAGGCTGAGCGGGTCGCGGAGCGGGTGGACCGCTTGGCGTCCCAGCTGCTTGAGATCACGGCGCCGGAATCGTGGGATGCGGTGCATGCGCGGCTCGGCACCACACCGGCAAGCAGCGAGGATTTCTCAGCGCTCTCGGGCGAGTTGGGTTCACCCGACGACGAAGGCTGAGGCGGTGCCTGCCGCCGCTGGTGCTCGTCGCCTGCCCGTCAGGTTCGATGAGCGTGTCTGGCAGGAGGCGCTACGCGGGTTCTCCGGGCGTGCGCTTGAGGTTGCCGTCAGCACCCGCAAGCGACTTGAGCTCGACGGCCTGGCGTTGGCCGAGGCTCTCGCATGTGAGGCGCAGGGTGCCGATGGCACGCTGCTTGCCGGCTGCGCGAAGGTCTATCTGCCGCTCGGGCAGGGACCTGCGTCTCAGCGACCGTTCGGGATGGTTGTGCAGCTCGCCCGGGGCGGGCAGCAGGAGCTGCTGTGGGTGTTTGTCGCTTTCGGGCCGCGTCACCCAAGACCGGGCGTGCGGACCGTGTATGAGCGAGCACACCGGCGTCTGCATGGGCGCTTCCCGTAATCCCGTTAGCACCCGAGCGCCAGTCCCGCTTCCGCTTCCCGGCCAGCATCTCGCGAGCCGCAACGAATCACCTGCTGAGCGCGGATCTCACCAGCTGGTGGGAGCACAGTGCGATGCGACCTTGTGAGATGCTCTTGGCGTGGAACAGCGCATCAGCTGTGTGACTCTCGGCGTCGGCGACCTGGCCCGGGCGCGCCGCTTCTATGAGGCGCTTGGATGGTCTGGAGCAAATCAGCCCGATGACGAGGTCTGTTTCTTCCAGGCTGGCGGGATGGTCTTCGGTCTCTGGACGGCGCTCGGCGGGCACGGCGCTCCCGGCATTGAGCTGGCGCATAACGTTCGTACCCCCGAAGAGGTCCAAGCGCTGCTCGAGGATGCAGACGGCCGCTCCAACGGCAGCAGCTTTTTGTCGAGCGCGGACGGGATTTCTAATGAAACGGGAGCGACGGGGCTCGAACCCGCGACCTCCGGCGTGACAGGCCGGCGCTCTAACCAACTGAGCTACGCCCCCTTTGGGCTCCGCTCAGTATGGCAAGCGGCGCGCATTTTCGCGGTCGCGCAACTTTTCTCCCCGCGGAGTGCTTAAACGGTTGCAATCACTTCAAGGCGCCCGACCCAACCCGGCCGTGGGAACGGCGCCGAGAAGCGACCGAGCGAGGATCCTGAATTGGGTCCTCGCTCTGTCTTTGGGCGTGCCCAAGCGGGGCGCGCCCAAAGCTGATCAGCTGAAGCCGGTTCGGCTTCAGAGCGTCGGTGGCACCCAGCCGCCAAAGACCGCCTCCAGCTCCACCGCGATCGCAATTGCCAGGTGGTCCTGGCCGTGCGCGGCGGCAACCTGGATGCCCAGCGGCAGGCCCTCTGGGGAGAGGCCCATTGGGACCTCGGTGACGGGCACCCCGGCGAGGTTGAAGATCGCCGTGGGCGTCGTCAACCAGGGACGTCCATAAGTGCGGCGGTGATGCGGGGCGACGGACAGCTGTGCCGGGTGCAGCAGCACCCCACCACCGATCACCTCAATCAGCTCCTCGGCAAGGTCGTGGCTGCGGGTGCGCAACTGCTCGCGCAGCGGCTCCCGCGTGGGCAGGGCGTCGGCCAGCAGCGTGAGCTTCGTTGGGAGGGTGTGGCCGGGGCCGAACAGCAGCTTGAGCAAGCCCAGGCCGGAGGATTCCTGACCGTCCGTCAGCAGTGCGCTCAGCGCCGGGGCGCCGGGGCCGCTGCTCTGCAGCGCCGCCAGGAACGGGATCAGCGCGTGGCGCCAGCTGGGGAGGCTGACGGTGCGTACGCTGGCGCCGGCTGATACCAGCGCCCCGACGGCGCGCTCCCGGGCATCGCGCATCCCGCGCGACATCGGCCGGATCGAGCTGTCCTCAATGACTGTGACGGGCAGACCATCGAGAGAGACGGATGTGACATCGCCCAGGGCCAGCGGTTTGACCAGCGGGTCGATTCCGTCGGGGCCCGCCATGATCTTGAGCAGCGGGAGCAGGTCCTCAGCCCGGCGGGTGATCGGCCCCAGCGCGAGCAGGTTGGCCGCCTCACCGCTGACCTCGGGCCACATGCCGGTGTGCGGGATCAGCCCCGCGGATGGCTTGTGCCCAAAGACGCCGCAGTACAGGGCGGGGATGCGGATCGAGCCACCGATATCAGCGGCAACGCCAAACGGGGAACCACCCGAGCCCACAACGGCTCCCTCACCTCCCGATGAACCACCGGCGGTCCGGGACGGGTCGTAGGGGTTGTTGGTCCGCCCGTACAGACCGTTGTCGGACTCGATCCAGAGGGTGAGCTCCGAGATGTTGGTGACGCCGAGCGGGATCGCACCGGCGTCGACCAGGCGTTCCACCACGGTGGCGGAGCGGGAGGCACGGTGGTCGCGGCGGGCGCGCACCCCGGCGCTGTGGGGCATGCCCTCAAGCGCGATTGACTCCTTGACGGTGAAGGGCACGCCCAGCAGTGGCGGCAGTTCCGTTACGCCGCTGCCGCGGAAGTGGGCGGCGTTGATCCGCTGTTCGATCTCCTGCGCCTGCTCGCGGGCCTGGGCAAAGCGGTTGGCGACAATCGCGTTCAGGCGGGGGGCCGTCCGCTCAAGCAGCTCGATGTGGGCTTCCATCACTTCCAGCGCGCTCAGCTCACGCCGGCGGATGGCCTCGGCGAGGTTGATCGCGGATCGCTCGGTCAGATCCGCCATGCGGGGCGTCCCCGGTGGAGCCACTTGACGTATCGCATCGCCATCAGGCTAGCGAGTACGTAGTTGCCGTCACGGTTCGGTCGCACAGGTTGCACGACCTCAAACGCACACCTGAGCGGGAGCTTTGCACCCGGTGGCACTTCACAACAGCAGTAGACTCACGAATCAAACGGGCGCGCCATCCGAGGATTTTCCAGTCCACTTCCGGCCGGGGAGGGCCTGCAGTCGATGCTGGGTGGCCGCCACCACGAATCTAGGAGAGAGGTACTGATTTGTCTCTTCGTGCACGGCGGCGATCACTGATCGCCGCGGCCACCCTCGGCAGCGCGCTGGCGATCGCCAGCTCCGCGTCCGCCGTACAGATCCCGATGGGCAAGGTGACCGATCCGGCGTACTCCGGCACCGGAGCCCCGAGCAGCGTGTACTCGCTGCTGAATGCCTCCTACGCAGCTCTGAGCAACGCTGATGCCACGTTGGTGGCCGCGCTTCACGACCCGGCGGTCCCCAATCCGATGCCCATCGAGAGTGCGCTCACGACTGCCCAGGCTGAGCAGATCGCGGCTGACTTCACCGGACAGACGATCAACAAGACAGCGCCCTCCAGCACCGCGTATTCGACCGCCCTCCAGGGCGGCGGTGATCCGAACTTCGCCACGGACGCGCCCCAGATCGCCAGTGCCGGCACGAGCTGGGGCCAGCTGAGCAGTCTGCTCAGCAACCTCGGCTCGGTTAGCAGCGTGCTTAACTCCGCGGACAGCGCGAGCGTCTCCTCGGCGGGCACCGTGGTGTCCACCACGCAGCCGATCGCCTACAGCATCACCGTGAGCGCCCCGACCGGCGGCTACATCCTGCCGAGCGCGTTCACGCTCACCTTCCCCGGCAACCTGGGCATCAACACGGGCCTGGTCAGTGACGAGATCAACGCCGCCGCCAACGGCACCTCAGCCGCTGCGATTGCGGCGATTGAGGCCAACCCGCAGGGCACCGCGATCGGCACCGTGACCGTCACCTCGCCGCTTGCCGATGCCTACGGAGGTTCCAACAATCAGCTGACCGGCAAGGTCTACGCGGTCCAGACGGGCGCCACCAGCGGGCAGGGTTCGGTCACCCAGCCCTACCTGGAGCTGTGGTTCAACCAGGGTGTCTATGAGCTCGGCTCGTTTCCCAGCACGCTCGCATTCCCGCTGACGCTGAGCTTCGGTCCGGCAGTCACGCCGCTGCCGTTCTCAACCCTCGCCGTCAGCTTCCCGGCCGCGACCTCACCGGTCAAAGCGCAGAGCTGCACCGACCTGGGCACGGTGGGCGGCACCGCCACTGACGAGGTGGCGAACCTCGCCCTGATGTTCGGCGACACCACTGACGGCCTGACCAGCCTGACGGGCACGCCGACAGCAGTGACGCTGGCCTCCACCCCGACGGCGGTCACCAACAACTGTGTGACTCCGGTGAACACCACCAGCAAGCCGCCGGTCAAGAACACGCTGACCGGAGGCGCCGGCGGCCTGATGGGCGGCAATCCGACCCTGCACCTCAGGATCAAGACGGGCAAGGCGTTCAGGTCGTTCTCGGTCGTGCTGCCCCACGGCCTGAGGTTCATGAAGTCCAAGCGGCTCGGGAAGCTCATCCACGTCTCCGGCGGCAAGGTCAAGTCGGTCCGGATCGCGGGCGGCAAGCTGGTGATCACGCTCAAGCGTCCCTCCAAGTCGGTCATGATCAGGGCCAACCG
>JAKAED010000028.1 GCA_021820105.1 Actinomycetes bacterium
CGGAGTCTCGCTGCTAGTGATGTCCTGGGCAATGTCGAGCCCGGCATTTTCAGGGCCGGACGAAGGAGAGCATTACTTGAGGGCGCTCAGCATCGCCAACGGCCAACTGCTCGGCCCTCGGGTGCCTTACAGAAACGCAGCCGAGACGTCCAGCCAAGTCGCGTTCGCGGCTCATGACACTCGCGGCGTGCGCGTGCCCGCCGTCATGTCGCCCCCCGGCTTTCAATGTCTTAGCGGCCATCGAGATAGAGCGGCGTGCGTCGAAGCCACCGCCACGGGGGACTACTACCCGCTGCCCTACCTGCTTCCGGCTGTGGCCATCAGGGCTGCGGGCAGCGCGAGTACCGGCCTCTGGCTTGCGCGCATCGCGTCGGTGCTCCCGTGCGCGCTGATGCTTGTACTTGCAGTGCTTCTCCTCTGGGATCAATCGGCCTTGTCCGTCATCGGGCTATCAGCGTCACTAACGCCGATGGTGTTCTTCACAGCGTCGGTGGTCAATCCGAGTGGACTTGAAATCTGTGCCTCGCTCTCACTTGCTGCCGCATCACTCCGCATAGCACGAGAGAATGGTGCCTCCCCACGCTGGGTTTGGGTGGTGCTGGCAGGAAGTGGCGCGACGGTCCTGCTGTCGTTCCAAGCTGGTCCTGCGTTCGCAATCTTTGACCTGCTCCTCGGTTTCGGGCTCCTCGGCTGGAGCCGTGCGCGGCAACTGTGCGTTTCCAACCGGTACCGCAGTATTGCTGCGGGCTCGGTCCTGCTAGTCGCCGCGTTCGCTTGGCTTGTCTACTCGCAGAGCTCCGGTATCGCGCACGCTCAGTTCGGCGTAAGCCCTGTGGTGCAGTCACTGAAGGCTGCGATCGCGCAGATGCACGTGGTTCTCTACGAGGCGATCGGGGTGTTCGGTGCGCTATCAGTCGCGCTGCCAGCTGCTGTGCGTCTGCCGTGGTTACTCGTGGTACTCAGTTTGGTGATTGGTGCTGGGATGCTCGCTACAGCGCGCGAACGTGTTGTGCTTGCAGCCACAATTTGTGTGGCGTTCGCCTTCCCTGTGCTGGCAAACGCCTGGATATATCGTCACAGCGGATTTGCGCTGCAGGCACGCCAAGTGATGCCGGTACTTCTGCTCGTACCGCTGTTAGCCGGCGAAATCGTGTATCGGAACCGTCGGCGCCTCCGCATGCGGAGCGTCCTGACAGCCGAGGTGGGCGGGCTGGGTTTGCTTGCGGCTTTAGAGTTTGCCGCGTGGGTAGTCAACGCGCACGACGCGACAGGAGCTCAAGGCACTGCGATGGCGGATCAGCATCCGGTATGGAATCCTCCACTTGGCTGGACGCTCTGGACGCTGATGGCGGCCGCCGGAGCAGCCTCGATTTTCGTTGCTGCACTTGTGCGTCCACGGCCGGTGACTGAATCGCTCGCGGTGGCGCCAAGGCTCCAGGGATGAGCTTTCACCAAGGTACAAACGGCCTAAAGTTGGAAGGAACCCGGTTGGCCGGCTCCCCCTGGATCGGTCCGGTCGTTGTGAGAGCTTCGTTGACCCTGGAGAATGGGTCGAAGGAGCTATCGGATGTCGCGACGCAGGCACACCCCGGAGCAGGTCGTCCGCAAGTTGAGGGAGGCCGATCGGCTGCTCGGCGAGGGGATGGAGTTGCCGGAGGTGTGGAAGCAGTTGGAGGTTTCGGAGGCGACCTATCACCGGTGGCGCAATCAGTTCGGCGGGATGAAGACCGACGATGTCAAGCGGCTGAAGGAGCTCGAGGCGGAGAACCAGCGGCTCAAACGGATCGTCGCCGATCAGGCGTTGGACATCCAGGGCTTGAAGGAGCTGTCGAAGGGACGGATGAAAGTCAAGCCCGGGCGGGTGCCGTTGTTGTCTTTGCGGCTTGCTGCCAGTCGGTGATCATGCGTTCGTAGGCGACCTGCGCTTGGTGCGCGAGTTGGCGTTCGATGATTCGGCGTTGCTCACGGTTCATGGCGGGCCGGCCGGCGGGTGCCCGTCGTGCGTGGCCGGCTTTGAGCTCGATCGTGCGGATCTTCTTCGCGTGTGGGGTCGGGAGGTTGTCGGCGTAGTCCTGGTCGTTGGTGAGCAGGTGCCAGAACAGCTTCGCCATCTTGCGGGCGGTCGCGACGATCGCGATCGGGTGTCCACGCCGGTTGCGGATCCGTTCGTAGAACGCGCGGATCGGGCCTGGAGACCGGATGGCGGTGGTCGCTGATTCGACCAGGACGTGCCGGACCTGGGCTGCGCCTTCCTTTGAGATCCGGCCGGTGTAGGCGGGTCCGTTGCCGGATTGGCGGACTTTGGGGTCAAGGCCGAGGTATCCGATCAGCTTGCGGGGCGTGCTGAACCGGTTGATGTCACCGTTGGCGGTCCCGATCTGCGCAAGAAACGTCGCGGCGGTGATCGGCCTCCAAGAAGCAGAGCGTCGCCGAGATGTCCAGCGCCCGCCAGCGGCGACGGCCCACGCCGCTGTCATAGCGACCGCACCGCCGGCGGCATACCCCGCATCGATCTCGCTCCCGCCAGCCCGGGCGGACCGCGACGATCACCTCTCCCTCGCCGCCTGACGTGACGTGCTCGACCACCGTCCGTTGCAGCCCGAGCAGCCGCGCCCATACCCTGATACCGCGCACGTCGTGTCGCCTCCTGAGGAATCCAGCCGTGAAGAGGCCAGAAACCCTAGGCAGCGCGCGGCGTGCGCCGCTTCCTCACCCGCTCACTCGACCCACGGAAACGTCAGGAGCGCCACAAAAAGGACGCGTCTCACCTGCCGTTGACTACCTTGGCATAGAGCCCTCCGAGATTTTCTCGAAAGTGATCAACCGTAAATCGTTGCTCAAACAGAGTCCGTCCGGCGGCGCCCATGGCCGCCGCTCTGGCAGGGGCGGAGATCAGTTCGTCCATCGCCTGCACGAGTGCACAAACATCAGCCGGAGGAACCAGGATGCCAGTTTCGCGGTGGCTGACCACCTCGGTCGCCGGGCCAACAGTCGAGGTTACTACGGGTAGACCGAACGACATCGCCTCAACGTTGGTGAAGCCGAAGCCCTCCGCGTTGGTCGGCATGACGAAGGCATCGGCCATTGTGAAGACCTCATCGCGCAGTCGAGTGTGAGACATCGCTGGCAGCCTCACCGCGACCCCTCGACGAATCAGGGACTCGAGGTCAGCCTCCAAACGCTGACGACGCTCTGCTGATACCCACGAATGAATCAAAAGGTCGGGATTGCGGAAGTCGGGGTCCGACCCTGCGATCACCAGCCGAGCTTCGGGCCGGTCGCGCGAGAGCAGGCGGAAGGCTTCTATGACGTCATAGCCACCCTTCCGTTCGAAGTCTCTTCCCACGAAGAGAAACGTGAACGTGTCGCGAGTTTCAGATCGACTGAGTGTCGGAGTTGGGAAGCCAGGATAGATGACCTCCAGCTTCGACGGGTCGGCGCCCCAGCGCAGATTGACCTCACGTGCCCACTCCGAGAACAGGTAGACCTTTGCCGCACGCTCCATGTTCAGCAAACGGTGGTGGATTCCGAATGAGGAGTAAGCCCGTCGTGCCCGCGCGAAGCCCTGGGACATACGCTGGTCGCTCCACCCCAAGTAGGCGCCGAGATATACGGCGACGGATGAGCCCTCGCTCATGATCATCGGAGTGCCGCTGAGGCCAGACAACCACACTGGGTGCGCGTGGGCATGTACTAGGTCAAAGCGTCTACGCAGGCGCATTGCGCGGATACCAATGTCAGGGATCGTGTACGGCACTACAAGCCTGTTCAGGGCTACCTCGACAGGTAGCAGGCAGGCAGCACCAGCGGAAGAGGTATGAAAGCCAGCCGCAACTTCGTAATTGACACCTTCTGGAGGGTTTTGGTGAATGGTGTTTACGTAAACACCCTCGCCTCCGTGGCCCGTTGGCCCTATGAGGAGCGTACTGATGGTCATGGTGTCTAGCGCGTGAGGTCAAGGGGTGCGGAACACTGGCTCTGCAAGCAAACTGGTCGGCGTTGCATGCCCCTTAGCGGCGGGAAGATTCAGCCGCGCACAGCTCCACTCCGCAGTGCGAGTAGAGCTCTGAGAACCGCCAACTGTGGCCGGATCATCGAACGGAAGCGCTCCCCATCAGCGGATTTGCTGCGTCCTCTGACCAGGTAGTAAGCAAGTCGCATCGACGCGCCGACGCCCAACAGGAGCACATACAGCCCGGCTGCGATCACTCCGTCGCGCTCCCGCACGATCTGAGTCTGTGTGGCGAGCGAGGCCGTGATCCGCCGATGATCGCCGAGCAGTTTGGCTGAGCTTGCGTGGTGATGGTGCATCACCGTGGCATCAGGGAAATACCGAATGCGGAACCCCATCCGTCCGATGCGCTGACACCACTCCAAGTCCTCGCCGTACATAAAAATTCGCTCGTCGAACCCACCGGTCTGCTGGTAAGCGAGGCGAGGCAACAACATAAAAGCCCCAGCTACTGCCTCGACGTCGCGCTCGAAGGATTGATCCCAATAGCCACCCAACAAGTCTGCACGTGAGTCGTTTGGCATGAAACGGCTCAGTCCGAGGTTGTCCAGGAGAGCTATCTTCGCGCTGGGTAAGCGGTAGGTGGAGTACTGAGTAGTCCCGTCGGGCGAGATTAGACGGCAATGCGCTACGCCAATTGTGTGGTCATCCTGCACGCGGGCGAACAGTCGCGCCACAGAGTCGTCCATCAGTTCGGCGTCGCTGTTGAGCAGAAGCAACCACTCGCCACGAGCGATCGCCATTCCCTGGTTGTTTGCCTTGCCGAAACCGCGATTATCCGCGTTGCGGATCAAACGGACACGTGGAAACTCCGCCTCGATCATCTCCTGTGTTCCGTCCGTAGAAGCATTGTCCACGACGATAATTTCATGCGCCACGGAAGCCAGATGAGTGTCGACCGACTGCAGAGCGGCTCGCGTAAGCTCAAGCGTGTTCCAGCTAACGACGATCACGGACAACCGCGGGACGGTGACGTCGTCCTGGGGGTCGTCTTGGTGATCAGGATCTGCAGTTGTCACGAAGCACCTAAAGCGTAGCTGATGGCCCAGCGCATTGAACGTGTGGCCGCACAGTAGCTTGCAGGCGCGACCAGAACGTATTCTGGTCGCGCCGGCCCAAGCGGCGCTGCTCCAGGCGCAGATCCGCCTCTACTTTGGAACGACGGGAGCGATATGGCCACGGAACATCCTGAAGTTGAAT
This sequence comes from Actinomycetes bacterium, assembly GCA_021820105.1. GTDB lineage: Bacteria > Actinomycetota > Thermoleophilia > Solirubrobacterales > Solirubrobacteraceae > Palsa-465. The sequence continues at coordinate 5,213 of JAKAED010000028.1, forward strand.
CGGAAAGGCAGCGGTCTATCAAGGCCGGTCGAAAAGTAGGCCAGTTCTGCCGGGTTGGGTTCTAGCGAACGTCGCAACACTTCCGATCTTTCGAGGAGGTCGTGTTGTCGTCGAGTCGTCGTGTGAAGAAAGGTCCTGGGCGCAGGCCTCTGTCGCATAAGCGGCAGAGGTTCATGGAGCTTCGTGCTCAGGGTTGGAGCATTCGTGGTGCCGCTAGAGAGGTCGGTGTCTCGAGAGCCGCTGCTGCGAACTGGACCCGTGGTTACAAGGTCTACCGGTATCCGCTCAGTCGAGGCGTTGCCACGCTTCTTATCTGTTCATGGATACCACCGCAACCTCCCGTGACCGTTGTCTTGAAACCGATGACAGCGGCCTCGGTTTGGTGGTGGGTACGCACGGTTGACGGGGCCCGGGGCTACCGCTCCCACCGTACGGCACCGTCCCGACGACGATGACACTGAACCGGCCTTGACATGAACCCATTCTCCCTGGTCATCGAAGCTCTCACACCGGATGGACCAATCTCAGCGGGTCCTGGCCCGGACGGGCTTGGGTTGTGAGGCCTCAGCGGCAGGTGGAGTACCGCGTACGAGGTAGCGCCTGAGACACGAAGTCGCAGGGATGGGCGGGTCATGGTGGCGCCATCCTGGTTGTGTGCAGCACCCACGCACTGGCCGAGAGCACGAAGCCTCCACGTGTCGGCGAGCACGCTGGTTGGCGGCCCGACCGCCGCCACCGATTCGGCGGCGCCCCTCATCTGAGAAGGCCAGCCGCAGCGCCGCGACACTCAACCTCGTGGGCCCGCACGAACGCGCACGGTCCACAGCCCCCAGGGCAGCCCGGACGTGCCGACTCGCCAGTCGCCGCGCGGCGTCGCCGCATTCCTAGCTGTTCGCAATCTATCTCTGGTATGTACAGAACCCTCCCATAGACCGCTCGCCCGCACCCGTTCTGGCTCGAGGCAACTGGCAGTCGATCAGCCGCCCCTCCAGCTCACGGTCGCCGAGCAGCTCGGTTATCCTCTCTGGCCATGGTCGCCAGGGCCAATGTTGCGAACGAGATGGCGCCGCGCGTGGCGATCGTCGACTATGGGATGGGTAACCTGCACTCGGTCAGTCGGAAGTTCGAGAGAATGGGAGTTCACTCACAGGTCACGTCCGATCCGGGCGAGCTGCTCCAAGCCGACAAGCTCATCCTCCCAGGGGTTGGTCACTTCGGGAAGGCGATGGAGCATCTGGTCGGGATGGGGCTGGCGCCAGCACTGCACGAGGCCGTGTTGGTCAGGGGGACGCCAATTCTCGGCATCTGCCTCGGGATGCAGCTATTCGCCAGCCGGAGCGAAGAGGGTAGTGCAGAGGGGTTAGGGTGGATAGATGCTGACGTAGTCCGCTTCGCAATCGGCGACCGCCGGCTCAAGGTGCCACACATGGGCTGGAACAGCCTTCACGTAGCTCGACCTAGTGAATTGCTCGACGGGGTAACGGAACAGACGGAGTTTTATTTCGTGCACGCATACCACATGGTCTGCCGCGATGTCGGGGACGTGATTTGCGAGACTGAGTACGGGTACCCGTTCGCCTCGGTGGTGCACCGGGGAAACGTGTATGGCGTCCAGTTCCATCCCGAGAAGAGCCATGATTCAGGCGAAGCCCTGCTGAGGAACTTCCTCTACACTTAGGTCGTGTTCAGGCCGCGTGTCATCCCGGTGTTGCTACTGCGCCGCGGGGGCCTCGTGAAGACTGAGGGCTTCGGCAAGCCGCGCTACATCGGGGATCCGATTAATGCAGTGCGGATTTTCAACGACCACCGTGCGGACGAACTGGTGTTCCTCGATATCCTTGCGACTCGCGAGGGTCGGCTGATACCTCTGGAGTTCGTGCGCAACGTCGGCGAAGAAGCCAATATGCCTTTTGCAGTGGGAGGCGGAATCCGCTCCCTTCTGGACATCCGGAAGATCCTATCGGCGGGCGCTGAGAAGGTAGTGCTGAACTCGGTCGCCGCCGAGAACCCGGACTTCATTGCGCACGCGGCTGACTCCTTCGGTTCCTCCACGATCACCGTCTGCATCGACGTGCGGCAGAAGCGCTTCGGCGGCCTCCGGACGTGGACTGCGGGGGGTACTCGTGCCACGGCGTACGCTCCAGAGGAGTTCGCCCGACTCGCGGAGCAGATGGGGGCGGGAGAGATCATCGTTCAATCGATTCTGCGTGACGGCACGATGGAGGGGTACGACCTCGACCTGATCACTAGGGTCTCAGAGGCGGTCAGCATTCCGGTCGTCGCGCTTGGTGGCGCCGGGAGGCTCGACGACCTAAGACGGGCCTATCATGAGACACATGCGAGCGGCCTCGCTGCCGGAAGTATGTTTGTCTTCCATGGACCCAAGCGAGGCGTCTTGATCAACTACCCCGATCGAGCTGAGATCACTGAACTCAAGCTCGCAGTCTGAAGACATGGACGCCACGCAACCGACCCAGCCCTTGGAGTGGCACGACAGCAGCACACAGGTCTGTACGCGCTGCGTCATGTCCACCACGGATCCAGACATCACCTTCGACGCAGAGGGCCGCTGTAACCATTGCACCGACTACTTCGCGCGGCTCTCCAAACTCACCTACGATGAGGCAACGAGTGGGCCAAAGCTGACGGCAATTGTCGAGCGGATCAGGGCTGCGGGTCGCGGGAAAGAATACGACTGTGTCATGGGCATCAGCGGCGGGATCGACAGCTGTTACGCAGTGTACGTGGCCAAGAGCCTCGGTCTGCGCCCTTTGGCGGTGCACATGGACAACGGCTGGGACTCCGACACGGCGGCTAGGAACATCAAGCACGTGACCCAGACCCTTGGGGTCGACTACCAGAGTGTCGTGCTCGACTGGGAGGAGTTCAGAGACCTCCAGCTAGCGTTCCTCAGAGCGTCCGTGCCTGAGATCGAAACGCCTACGGACATCGCCATTCCCGCGACCCTTCACAGAGTGGCGGCGGACAACGGTGTCAAGTTCATCCTGATGGGCGGAAACTTCGCGACTGAGGGCATCTTGCCCCGAGCTTGGCACTACAACGCCAAGGACGTACGGTTCCTCAGGGCGGTCCAGCGGCGGTTCGGGAGCGGAAAGCTTCGAACCTTCCCGACCTTTGGCTTCGTCAAGGAGATCTCCTACAAGTACGTTAAAGGCATCCGGCTCGTGTATGTGCTCAACCTCGTCCCGTACTCGAAGCGTGACGCGTTGACGAAGCTGCAGGAACTCGGGTGGGAGTACTACGGAGGCAAGCACCATGAGTCGACGATCACCGGGTTCGTGCAGTCGTATCTGCTGCCTGTCAAGTTCCAGATCGATTACCGGCGGGCGACGCTGTCCAGCCAGATCTGCGCTGGAGAGATCAGCCGCGAAGAGGCGCTTGAGATCCTGAGGACGCCCCCATTTGACGCCTCGCGCGTGGCGGAGGAGACGGTGTACGTCGCGAAGAAGTTCGGTATCTCAATCGAGGAGATGGACGCGATTCTGGCGACACCTCCGCGGACGCACAGAGACTACCCGAACAACGAGAAGTTCCTCGAGTTCCTGTACGGCGCATACCGCCGGTACTTGATCAGGTAGCCCAGGACGATTGCGTGTGAGGCAGGTACTGATCGTCGCCTATTACTTTCCGCCCATCGGCGGTATTGGCAGCATTCGGGCGGCGTCGTTCGCGAAACACCTGCCGGAATTCGGGTGGCGGGCGACAGTGCTTGCACCCGCGGACACACCGCACTCACTGGACCCATCTCTAGATGTCGACGGTGTCAGAGTGGTGCGTACACGTTCGCTGGAGCTCAGTCGCATTGGGCGGCGACCGGCGGCGGGTGGGGGTGACGCGGGCACGACAGCTCCGCATCAGCCGGTCGTCCGGTCCGCACCGGCGCAACGGCTCCGGCGCCTGTTGAAGCAGGCGGTCTTTCCCGACCCCCAGATAGGCTGGTATCCGGCGGCGGCAGCAGGCGGGCTCCGGGCACTCCGAGAGGGAGCGTTTGACCTCATCTTCTCGTCCGCCTTTCCGATCACGAGTCATCTCGTCGCCTGGACGCTGAAGCAGAGATCAGCCCTGCCGTGGGTGGCCGAGTTTCGGGACCCTTGGAGCGATGATCCGGACTTTCGAGTCGTTTCGGCTCCAGCCCTTCGGCTTGAGCGGGCGATCTCAACGAAGTCCGACGCCGTAGTCCTGCCCTACCAGACATGGGCAGATCACTATGCACGGCGCTGGGGCGTCGAGGCTGCAGTGATCGGGCCTGGCTCCGACGTTGCGTTCCGGTCCCCCGTGGAGCGACCAAACCCGCCGGTGCTGGCGCACATCGGGACCTACAACCCTGCACGCCAGAGCTTGGAGACGTTGTGGTCGGCGCTTGCTGAGATGCGCCGACGCGGCTATGCGATTCCACGGCTTCGGTGCGCGGGCTCCTTCCCCGATGAGGCGCGTGCCGAGTTGGAGCGCCACGGCCTGTTGGACATCCTCGAGCTGACGGGATTCGTTTCCCAGCCTGAGGCGCTGCGCCTGATGTCCGGGGCGTCGGCGCTGGTCGCCTGCGATTTCGTGGACACCACGCCGCTCAGCTTGGGCTGGGTTCCGGCCAAGCTGCCTGAGTACGTGGCATCCGGTGTGCCGATCATCTATGTGGGTCGTCAGGCCGGCGAGGCCGCGCGCATGCTCAGCAGATACCCAGGCTGCCACATTGTTCCGTTCGGCGACGTCGAGGGCGCGATACGCGCTTTGCAAGCCGCTGTGGCCGGAGGCGTTCATCAGCGGGACGGCTCGGACTTGAGTCGGAGAGCCCGGACGGCAGAGCTGGCAGGGCTGTTCGACACCATCGTTGGCTGATACGCGGCTGTTGCATCATGTCCAGCTCGGTTCAGGCAAGCGTCGCCGTTACGCGATCGGTGGATGCAAGATCCCGTGCCAGCCCCACCGCGGGCCTGACGCCCTGGCTACTTCCGCGGCGGCCGGGCGTGGCCGCGCCGAACGGCCTGTCGATAATCGGCCTTGTCACCGACTGCCCCGTCACAAACGTGGTGAAACGGTCGGTGCCAGCCTGTACGAAGAGATCGACGACTTCCCGCCCCGTGCGGCAAGAACTGCGCGAAAGTGTCTACCGGGCCGCCGTAAGCTCCTACCGGTCGCAACTCCAGGGGCGCGAACTTAGCCGACCTGTCGGTAGCTGCAACTGAGACCTGTCACATGTCGCTCGGCGCGAGTTAGGGCAAGTCCCACCGGTATCGTCCAAGTATGTGCGGGATCTGCGGCGCCGTCGAGGCGCGACCCAATGAGCTGGTGGCGGCGGTCAAGGCCCAGCTGGCAACGCAGCACCATCGTGGACCCGACGCACAGGGATGGTTTGACCGCGGTTGCGGGGTGATCGCTCAGAACCGCCTCTCGATCATCGACCTGGAAACCGGCGATCCGCCGATGACCAGTGAGGACGGTCACATCGGCGCCGTCTTGAACGGAGAGCTGTACAACTTTCAGCGCCTTCGCGCTGAGCTCATCGGGCAGGGGCACCGGCTCTCCTCGCAGGGCGACACTGAGGTGCTCGCACACCTCGCGGAAACGACAGACGCAGTAGGCATCGCGCGGAGAGTCGATGGGATGTTTGCCTTTGCGATCTGGGACGGTGAGAGGGAACGCCTGCTCCTGGGGCGAGACAGAATGGGCAAGAAGCCGCTGTACTACTGGCAGGGCGGTGGAACGTTGGTCTTCGCCAGCGAGATCAAGGGGGTGCTCGCCCATCCTTCGGTGCCCCGCGAGTTGAACCCGCGAGCGCTGTCCGCGTACCTGACCTTCGGTTACGTGCCGACGCCGGAGACCTTCTTCGAGGGCATCTGCAGCCTCCCACCGGGACACGTGTTGACCTACGAGCCCGGCGGCACCCCCAGGCTGGAGCGCTATTGGAGCGTGCCGCTGCCCGGTGTGGACGCGGGAGCCCAGACGCTGGACATCGGGATCGATGAGGCCTCCGCAGAGGTGCGCAGGCTGCTTCTGGCCGCGATCCGGAGGCGACTCATCGCCGACGTCCCGCTTGGAGCGTTCTTGAGCGGTGGGATCGACTCGAGCGCAATTGTCGCGCTGATGGCCGGCTCCATCGGGGAGCCTGTCAAGACCTTCACCATCGGCTTCGAAGACAGCGATGGCTTCGACGAGCGACCGTTCGCGCAGGAGGTGGCCGAACGATTTGGCACGGAGCATCACGCGGAGGTCGTGCACCCGGAGGCAGTCGAGCTGGTTGAGCGGCTGGTCGACCACCATGACCAACCATTCGGCGACTCGAGCGCCGTGCCGACGTTTCTGCTCAATGAGGCGGCCCGCAAACACGTCACGGTCGCGCTGTCCGGTGACGGCGGAGATGGGCTCTTCGCCGGTTATGAGCGGTTTGCGGCAGGCGTTGCGGTCGGAGGGGTCCTGGCCACGCCGTCGGCCCTGCGCGCGACGATGCGCGATCTGCTCGATCGTGCTCCTGCCGGAGCTCTGCGCGGACGGGTTGGGCGGGCACAGCGCTTCGCGGCCAAGGTGGAACTGGGAATGCCTGATGCGTATCTGGAGTGGATCAGCTACGTCCCGGAAGCCTGGCGGCGCCGGCTCCTGATCAGCTCAGATGACTGGGCGCGTGACGACTACGCCGATCGGTGGGGGAGGACTCAGGGAGCCAGCACGCTCGACAGGTTGCTCAGGCTCAACATGGACACCTATCTGGTTGACGATCTGCTCGTCAAGATGGATCGCACGAGCATGGCTCACGGTCTGGAGGTGCGCTCACCGTTCCTGGACACGGAGCTCGTCGAGTTCGCGGTAAGACTCAAGCCGTCGTTGAAGGCGCGAGGTTTGTCTCTAAAGCGGGTGCTGAAGCGCGCCGTTGGTGACCTCCTTCCCCCGGAGATCCTGGACCGCCCAAAGCGCGGGTTCGGCGTCCCGCTCGACCGATGGTTTCGAGAGGATCTTCAGGACTACACGTACGCCATGCTCGGCGAGGGGGCTCGTCTGCGCTCGCACGTGCGATCGGATGCGCTGGATGCGCTGCTGGCTGAGCACCGCAGCGGGCGTGCCGCGCATGGCCACGCACTCTGGACGCTCCTGACGCTCGAAGTATTCCTGCGAAAGCATGACTGGTGAGTTCCTTGGAAGAGCGTGATGGTGCTCCGCGCACCAGCTGCGTCGCCTGCGGAGCAAACCGCCTGAGACCACTCGCCAGGTATCGAGCCGCTCACGTGATTCAGTGCGAGAGCTGCGGCCTGAGGTTCTCCTCGCTGAGGCCGAGTGACCAGGAGCTAGACGCCCACTACAGTGGATACGGCGACTGGCCAGACTCCGAGGTGACCCGTTTGCGCTACCGCGAGGTGCTTGCCCGCCTCGCCTCCTACCGCTCAAACGGCCGGATCTTCGAGATGGGTTGTGGAGCCGGTTACTTCCTGGAGGAGGCGGCCAGGGCCGGATGGGACCCGCACGGCTCAACCGTCGGGGCAGCCTCACTCGAGCTGTGTCGATCTAAGGGACTGAACGTCGTAGCGGCCGATACCGCTGGTGATGTCTTTCCGTCCGCTCACTTCGATGTGGCCGCCGCTTTCGAGGTTGTCGAGCACCTGCGCGATCCTGCCGTCGAGGGAGCGCTTCTCCGACGGCTCGTGCGCCCCGGCGGCGTCTTCTATTGCACCACCCCCAACTTCGACTCCCTCACCAGGCGGCTGCTCGGACCGCGCTGGCGCGTGATTTCCTACCCGGAGCATCTGATCTATTTCACCGCTGCCACGCTGGCGAGTTGGCTGCGACCCTTCGGCTTCAGGCTCGCGCGGCTTGAGGTCACGGGCATCAGCCCGGGAGAGCTGAGGCGCGTAATGCGCACCCGGCCAGTTGGTCCATCGGATCCAGGTGAGCCAGCGGCAGCAGGTGGCGCAGCAGCTGTCAGGGATCTGGATGACCGGCTACGTGCTGCGACCGAGCGCGGGGCTGTGATGCCTGCGGCCAAGCGGCTGACCAACGATGCGCTGACGATGTCGAGATTGGGAGATACGCTGAAGGCATGGTTCATCCGCGTGTCCCCGTGAACCTGCTTTGTCAACGAAACTCATCGCACGGAATGCAGGAGCTGAGCAAGCTCCGGTGCCCAGCGCTGGTAGGAGTAATGCCGTTCAACAAAGGCTCTGGCCGCGTGTCCTCGCTCACGCCGCGCATCGGCATCTGGGATGAGCTCGAGCAGCGCCGACTCCCAGTCATGTTCGGTGGCGGCCGGGATGCCGCTGCCGTCCGCTAGCAACTCCGCATTGAGGCCGACTGGTGAGGCGATCGCCGGCACGCCCGCTGCAAAGTACTGCAGCACCTTGTAGCCGGACTTCCCACGGGTCCATGGGCTGTCAGGCATGGGCATCACGCCGATGTCGAACTCCGCCAGGTCCGTAGCCTGCGTCTCCAACGACCAGGGGCGATGCTCGATCCAGTCCCCGCGCAGTCCGGTGTCCCCGCCGACGACCACCAGCTTTACCGGAGAGCCTGTCGCGTGCAGTCGCTGGATCACCGGCAGCAGGGGGCTGAGGTAGGGGAGCGTTGTGTGAGAGCCGATCCAGCCGATCACGCACGGTCCGTCATGGGCATGCTCATGGATCGGCTGCGCCTCTGGATCGACACAGCTGGGCACGACCTCGACGCGGCGAGCAAACTGACGCGCCTGCGCTGCGAGCGTTGCGTTGGCCGCGAGCACGAGCCGGGCGCGGCTCATGCAGAGCCTGGCCCGACGCGCCTCCTGCTTGGTCCATTGGAAGCGGCGGTTGGAGGCCGCGGCAGAGCCAACGAGCAGAGCGTCGTCAAAGTCGTAGACATCGAGCCGACGTGGTGGGTCGATCATCGGTGTCGGTGTCAGCGTGAGCAGTCGGTGAACAAGCAGCAGTTCGCCATGATTGGTTTGGCGGGCCGCTCGTATAGCGCTACGCGTCAGGATCCGAGCCTTGGTCGCGGCACTCACGGGTGAGATGAGCAGTCCGTATTCCTCTGTCGACAGCGTTGGAGTGTGTCTCAGCTCAACCCCGTGCTCGCGCAGGAACGGGATGTGGTTGCCGATCCGCACACGAGCGCTGGCGGCCGACAGCGGATAGGCTGTCGCACCTTGGATACGGAGCGGAACAGAGGTACTCAACGTGGCGTCGCAGGCTAGCAGTGGGATGGGATCGGGATCAGCAGGCCGGCCGCGTGTCTTCTACGTCTCCTACGACGGCATGGGCGAGCCGCTCGGCCGCTCGCAGGTGCTGGCTTACCTGTTCAGGCTCGCGTCCGACTACGACATAACCCTGTTCTCCTTTGAGAAGCCTGGCGCTGACCGTGATGCTTTGGCGTCCGAGCTTCGTGACCGCGGAATCCGGTGGCGGCCGCTCAGCTATCACAAGCGGCCACCCGTGATCTCCACACTGCTCGACGCCAGCCGCGGTTGCTTTGCCATTGTCAGGGAGGCTCGGCGTCAGCGACCGGACGTCGTGCACGTGCGCAGCTACGTGCCTGCGCTCATGGCGCTCTGGGCGCGGCGTTGGACCACTGACAATCTGCTGTTCGATATCAGAGGCTTCTGGGTTGATGAGCGGGTGGAGGGCGGAATCTGGCCAGCCGACCGGCTTCCCTACAGGCTTCTCTACCGGGTCGGCAAGTGGTGTGAGTCACGTTTCTTCCAACGAGCTGCCGCGGTGGTGACCCTGACCCACGCATCGGTTGCGTGGATCAGGAATCGTGTGCACCGAACTGGACTGGACGTGACGGTCATCCCTACGTGCGTGGACCTGGACCGTTTCTCGATGACGGAGCCGAGGGATGACGGTCCGACCCTCACCTGGTGTGGATCCATCGGCACCTGGTATCGCTTTGACCTGGTACCAGCGCTGATCAAGAGCACAGGACTTCCGCTTGAGGTGATAACCCGTCAACCGGACATAGCGAGAGATATCTTGGGATCGCTGCCGGCGAACATCAGGTCGCTGGAGCCTGAGAAGGTTCCACTGGCTCTACATGCCGGCGACGTGGGCCTCAGCCTCTGCGTCGGCACCTTCTCAAAGACAGCATCGGCGCCCACGCGCTTCGCTGAATACCTGGCCGCCGGAATGCCCGTCCTGGTCAATCCGGGAATCGGTGATCTTGTCGCAATCGTGGAGCAGCACCGCGTCGGTGTTGTGCTGCGCGGTGAGGACGCTGCATCTGCGGCTTCGGCTGCGCGCGAGTTGGCTGAACTGTTGTTGGACGAAGCGCTCAGCGACCGCTGCCGAGCGGTCGCGCGGGAACTATTTGACGTGGAACAGGGAAGCCGCAGCTACGCCGCGATCTACCAGAGGCTGCTTTCCAACTGAAACGCGACTGTCGCCATCCCGCCGGCAGCCAGGGCAAGTGCTTACTCTTCGACGGCAGCGGGCCCGTCGGACGCGAGCTGCAGGCTGGGCACCGGCTCGGTGCCAGATGAGGCTGCCTCCCGGTCACCGGCGGACGTCGGTGCCCCGTCCTGAACACCGCGCTTGCGGCGCCGGCCGCGCGAGCGGCCGCCGTTCGAAGCGGAGTAGTAGGAGTGCGAATACTTCTGGTAGCCGGGTCCTGATGTGACTCCGGTTGCAACTGCACCGAGCAGATGGCCATGGGCAGAGACGATGATCTTCTGCAGTCGCCGGACGGTGTCGCGGGTCGATCGGTTGACGCGGGCGATCAGTACGACTCCTGAGACACTCTGCATCAGCGGCACTGCATCGCTGACCGCAAGTGCAGCCGGAGTGTCGATGATCACCAGGTCGGAGCGGCTCTCCAGCGTGGTGATGAGATCGCGCATCTGCCCCGAGCTGATCAGTGCCGATGGGTTGGGTGGTGGCGAACCGGCCGCGAGCACGCGGAGACGGCCAGTGTCGGCAGGTCCGAGCTGCCAGTCGATCAGTGCCGTCTCCGGAGGACGCTGCTCCGCGAGGACGAGCCCGAGGCCGACCTGCGGTCGCAGCCCGAGTTTGGCGGTCGCTCCTGCACGGCGGAGGTCTGCATCGACCAGGATCACATCCAGCCCAGCGTGAGCGCAGGCCAACGCGAGACTTACCGACACCGTGCTCTTGCCCTCCTGCTCGCCAGGGCTGGTGATCAACACGCTCTTGACCGGCCTGTCGACTGAGAAGTATGTGAGTGACGTGCGCAGCGTCTGGAATGCCTCAGCGTCAGCCGGCGAGGCATCGAGACCGCCTGTGAACGCACTGGGCGCGATCGCAGACAGCAGCGGGAGCTTTGTGAAATGCTCCAGATCATCCGGTGAGCGGAGCCTTCTATCGGCACTGTCCAGCAGCATCACGGCCGCGACGGCGAGCAGGATGCCGACTACGAGCCCTAACTCCACCGTGCGTCGCAGGTGGGGTCCAGTCGGTGTGTAGTTCGGCGTGGCCTTCTGCAGCTGCGTGATCCCGTTGACCGGCGTGTTCAGCGCTGCTTCAGCCGCGAGCAACTGTTGCCGCAGCGATGCGTAGTCGGGATTGGTCGGCGTCAACCTCGCGAGCTGATGCCTATAGGAAGTGATCGCACGCTGGATGTCGCCTCTGGTGACGTCATTCTCGTTCACATTCAGGGCCTGGGCAAACGCGTTGGCGATCGCTGCCGCCTCTGTCGGACTGCCGGCAGATGTGCTGATCGTGATGAAGTTGGTGCTGGGGTCCGCGCTTGCCGTCACGTCACCGACGATGCTCCCGCCGTCAACCGGTGGATGCATCAGATTGCCGGCGATCGTCGCGATCGGACTGGTTGTGATCAGCTGTGCGATCGCGGTGATATTGCCTGTGGCGTAGACGGAGTCGCCGGTCGAGACCGTGAAGTTGCCGTTCGAACCGGGCGCGGTGAAGGCCAGGAGGGTGCTTGCAGCGTAGACCTTGGGCTTTCCACGCTCGAGCAGGTAGGCCACCCCCGGGGCTCCGACCACAAGGACAAGGATCAGCAGCTTCCAGCGCCAGACCGTACGGAGATAGGAGCGAATGTCCCTATGGCCAGTGAATTCGGGCATCAGAAGGTTCCTTGTCGGGCGGAGGACATCCGGGAATTGATCGGCAGTGGCATCGGTGAGCTTAAGCGGTGATCGGTTCTGGGAGTTCGTGTGGGCCGGGTTGAGCCTGCGCTTCGGCGAGTCCTTGAGGCGGTTCCGGTTTCTCGCGTGCGGCTGTCCAGAGTATTGCTGTGGCGCACATGCCGAGCGTGACCAGGTGCGACCTGTATCGGAAGCCGGTGCCGGCGTTGCCAACCGTTACGGCGTAGGCCACCATTTCGAAGAGCAGAGGGTAGAGCAGTGGGCCGGCGCGTCCGAAGACGTTCCCGCGGTTGATCCAGGCATACCGTATGAAAAGCAGCAGAACCGCATAGGCAACCAGGGTTCCGAACGAACCAAACAGCTGATTTATGTCATGCAGTTGCCAGGGGTAGGGCTGCAGGAGAAGCTCCCGGATCTTCGTCGGCAGGCTGGTGATCACGGCACCGCGAGAGGAGACGTTCACTGACTCCAGCGCGAGGTTCGCGCCGTTTGGGCCACCGGTGCCGCCCTGTGTGGTGCCTGTCGCGTTCGCGGCCTGCGATGCCTGGAGTATTTTGAGGTTGCTGCCGCTGGTGGCGGCCAAGACTGTCGGCGCCGCAAGCATCCCACCGATCACCACCGCGTAGATCAGGCTCACCGCTAGACCCTTGCGCTCCATGTTGCGCAGCGACGCGTGCAGGACGATCATCACGCAGCCACCCAGTAGGAACCAGCCGGCGTATGAGCGCGTCTCAATGCCGATCAGGCACCCCAACCCGCAGATGAAGAGCCCGCGGATGTCAAGTCGCTTCCACAGCCAGACTCCACCGAATGCCGCCAGACCGGCAGCGAGTTCCATCAGTGGCTCCTTGTGGATCTCGGAGTTGAAGAAGATGTTGGACGGCTCAAACGCCAGACACCAGGCTGCTATGCGTGTTGCCCTTGGTCCGCCCAGGTCGTACGTGGCCGCGAGCATGAAGACGTAGCCGAGCAGCGCGATCCCAACCTGGTCGATCCGGATGCCGGTCACGTTGATGAAACCGAGTCTGATCTGGAGATCAAACAGGACGGTCTGGAGCTGGTAGGCACCGTGAGGCAGATCCCCAGTCCCCAAAGGACTTGCGGCCAGCTGTTCTGCCAGGTAGAGGAAGGTGTTCTCGTCACCGCCGCGCAGTGACGAGCCGATGCCCGTGGCGTTGACGGCGAGTATCGCCAGGAGCCGGATTCCGTAGGCGACCATGAGCGCCCGGCTGATCGCTGTGAAGCCGGAGCGCGTGCGACCCAGGCGCTGCACGGCGTAGATCAGGACAACGCCTACGAGCAGAAGGGTGATGATGATCCCGGCTGCCGGATCCCAGGCTGGAATCGTCATTGCTGCTGGTATCGGATGTTCACGAGGCTCGCCTTTAGTGATTCCCCGCTTCCGGACAAGGGCCGGAGATTAGCGTGCGCGTGAGGACGCATCACCGCCTGGCGGAGAGCTCACCGTACAGCTCAGCGTGATCGGATGCCAGACGCGTCAGGGTGAATCGCGCGGTGGCGTGAGCACGACCGAGCTCGCCCATCTGCCGACGCAGCTCGGGCTCCTCAACCAACTGTCGGAGCCTCGCGGCCAGTTCGTCAACGGCTTCTGGAGCGGCGACAAATCCGCTCTCCCCATCTCTGACCACCGATCGCATTCCGCCCACGTCCGTGGCCACGACCGGCACGGCCGCCGCCTGCGCCTCGATCAGACTCACCGGCGTGCCCTCGTTATCGGAGGTCAGCATCACCACATCGCTGGCGAAGCAGACGTCGGGAATGTCGCGTCGGAAGCCGGCCCAAACCAGCTGATCGCCCAAGGCCGTCGCGTTCGCGGAGCTCGTCAGTCGGTCGCGGAGTTCCCCGTCTCCAACGATCGCGAATCGCACGCCGGGAAGCGCACCCACGCGTTGCGCCACCGCCAGGAAGCGGTCCACACGCTTGATCGGCACCAGCCGCGCGATCAGGGTGATGAGCACCTCGCTCTCATCAACTCCCCAGCTCTCCCGCACCGCCCTCCGGCGCTGCTCGCGATCACTGTCCGCGCTGAACGGAGTCAGGTCAAAGCCAAGCGGCATCACGCGGAACTTGGAGGCGGGAGCGACACCCAAACCAACAAGGTCGTCACGCACCTCGTCAGAGACCGCCAGCAGCACATCAGTGAAGCGCGCGAGCACCCTCTCGACCTGCAGGTAGAACCGGGCTGTGCGTCCCGCAAAGTAGCCCGTCAGCGAGTGTCCATGGTAGGTGTGAATGATCCTCGGACGCCAACGCCTGAGCGGAAACGCCAGCAACGCGGCTATGCGGCCGAGCGTCCCTCCCTTGGCCGCGTGCGTGTGGACGATCGCGGGGCGGTCGCGCCACATCAGCAGGATCATCCGCAGCAGTGCCGCAATGTCGCCTCGACCGGGGTCCCGCCGCATGGTCGGGATCAGGGTGGGGCTCACACCTCGCGCCTGGGCCAGGTAGTCCATGTTCCCCTCAGCCGCGTCCTCAACCCCGCGCACGAGGCGGGTGCTGTACCCGTAGCGCTCCAGCTCCTGGGTCAAGGTGATCGCTTGAATCGCAGGACCGCCGATGTTCAGGCGGGCGATGATCCGCATGACCCTGATCGGTTTGGCTCCAGTCGTCATCTTGCTGCTTGATACTGCACGACCGTGACGGACCGTGACCTGCCGCGCACCACCGTAGTGATCCCGGTCTGGGATCGCTACGTAGCGCTGCGCTTCAGCGAGGCGCTTGAGAGCATCCTCTCGCAGGAAGTGGAGGTTGACGTGGTGGTGGTGGATAACGCTTCGCACCTGCCGCTTCCGGATCTCCCTGGGATCAGGCTCGTCCTGAGGACAGAACAGCGGATCTCACTTGGCGCAGCGCGCAACCTTGGTCTGGAGCATGTGGAGACTGAGACCGTGGTCTTTGCCGATGCGGACGACATCATGCTGCCGGGGACGATCAGACGCCTGCAGGGGGCCCTCGATTCAAGGCCGGAACTGGTCGCCTTCGCTTGCGCCTTTGTTGATGCCGAAACGGGCCAGCGCCACCGATGGCCACGTCCGTGGGTCGCGACGCTCACCCGCTTCCCGACCCTGATGGCTCTGATCAACGCGGTCTGGGCGATCTACCCGATCACCGGTCCGGTGCTGATTCGCACGGGCGTCGCCAGAGAGGTCGGTGGTCACGCTGATGTCGACAATGGTGATGCACGTTCGCTCGGGGCCGCGCTGCTGTTTCGGGGTCCGGTGGGCTGGAGTGAGGAGCCGGGCTGGCTCTACCACCGGCGGCTCGGGTCAAACCTCGATCGGTTCAGCACGCCATTGGGCCTGCTCTCAAGCGACCGCACGGTCCGCGCGCGGCTCAGGTCTGACTTCGGGGGACCAGGATGGCTGCCCAGGGTCCTTCCCCTGATTGCGACGGCTCAATACGCCGCGGTTGCGGCGCACACGCTGCTGTCCTGGCTCAGGCCGGCGGCTGGCCGCGTCGCGCGCGCTGCACGCCGGCGGTGATCGCTGCCCCTGCCGCAAATGCCAACAGCAGCGGCAGCAGCACTCCGATCCCGCCTGCGTCTGAGCCACCAAGGAGATCTGTCAGGGCAGTGAGGGCGGAACCAGCGGTTCCATTGCCCAAAGTCGATGTGGTCCCCTGGACCCCTCGCCGCGGGGTCGCGCGTGCCGCGGGAAGGCGGACGGGAGCCGTGACCTGCGCAAACTGCGCGGCTCCGGCGCCGGCCTTCCCGAGCTTCGACAATCGCTTGACGCCGATCCTGCCAGCTCCGAGCGCCGAGATCTGGGTGGGGGTTGTGTTGCCGCCACCGCCGAGCGCTGGCGTGGAGACGTTCCCGCCGGAGCTCGGGATCACCTCCGCATACTGGCTGCTTCCGGCCTTGCCGGGCGGCGCGTAGATCTTCTCGCCTGCTGTTGCGGCACCGGCGGTCCAAGCTGAACCGGCGAGCACGGCAAGCAACACGAGTGTCCTGCGCACAACCCGATGATATGCGCAGCGGTTCATCCGAGGAAGACAGTTGATGTGGGGTAGAGCGCTCGGGCCCTTCGGTAGTCGGCCAGTGCCAGGCGTGGCAGGTTCGACTCGGTGGCGATGCGCGATGCGATCAGCCAAAGCTGGTAGTTGCGCGGTTCGCGGGCGATCGCTGCTCTGATCGCGCTGGCCGCAGCGGCGATCTGATCGCCCTGCTCGAGAATCAGCGCACGCTGGAGGTATGGGGAAGCGGCTCCTGGTTCGACGGCCCGGGCCGTGTTGGCGTCATGCAGCGCCTGTGTGAGACGACCGTTTGCGGCTGCGGTCTGGCTGTCCCGTAGCGCCACGGTACTTGCGAGCGGGACCGCGATCAGGAAAATCGCGACCAGGGCACCAAGAACCGGGAGGGAGCGGTACGCCACTGGTTTCCACCGCGCCCGCGGTCCGCTGACCGCGGGCTGCCCTGTCTCTCTCCGGGTCGGCATCAGGGTCACTGCCACGAGCAGCATCGTGACCATCGGTACGACCCCGATCTGCCACACCCAGTCAAATGACGCTGACGCGCAGAAGGAGCAGACACCCGCCGTTGCGGCAGCAACCAGCGCGCGCTTGCTGCCCTCGGCACGGAGCGCCCGCACAGCGCCGCCAATCACGCTCAGGCCGAAGAAGCCGGCGAGCAGCGTCCATCCGACGATCCCGGTCTCTGCGAGCGTCTCGAACCAGAGCGAGTGAGCGTTGACGATGTACTCCGCGTGAGTCGTGTGCTGCTCCCAGTAGTAACGGAAGGTGCCGGCGCCGATCCCGTGTAGGGGAGAGCTCTGGAATGCGCTCCAGGCGACCTGCCAGTACTGGTAGCGGTGGCTGCCGGCCACCGACAGCAACCGGAAGTATTGATTTGATTGGGTCGTTGGCTCCCACAGCTTGAAGTTGTGCCAGAGCTGGGCGGCTGCTCCGCTCGCGAAGCCCACGGCCACCGCACCCAGGGCGCCGGCGAGCACAAGGCCGGTCAGCGCCTGGGCCGCGCGGCGCGAGACCATCGTCCAGCGTGGGCGCGTGATGCGGCGCTCGGCCAGAGCCACCAGCACCTGCAGTAGTCCGGTGGCAGCCGCAACCACGCAGATCAGAACCAGCATGGAGTGCCGTTGAGTCGCTGGTGCAGCCGTGATTGAATCCCGTAGGGCAGGCCGGCGTAGCAGGGCGACCATCAGACCGGAGGTTCCTGCGGCGGTGATCGCGAGGGTCGGCAACCGCGGCAGCCGGTTGGGCGCCAGCGCGATGAATGCGGTCAGTCCAACTGCTGCGGCCAGGATGCCTCCGCGCGAGACGGTCATCGCCAGACAGAGCAGAACGGGCTGGAGCGCCGCGGTTGCCAGCGCGCGGCCCCAGACCGTGCGGGCGCTCGTCGCCATGTAGAGCATCAGCGGCAGCCCCAGCGCTGCGTATTCACCGACACCGTCCGCGTAGTCAAATGGGTAGCTCAGCCGGGCGGTCGCGTAGAAGCTGCGTGCACTGTCGGCCGGGAACAGGCTGGGGGCGAGCTTGGAGAGCACAGCGATCGCGCTGACCGTCGCGATTCCTGACGCGAGCCCATGGATCATTGAGCGCGCGGTGTCCGGCGTGAGCGCGCAGATACCAAGCAGGAAGACCCCGAGGTAGGTGGAGATGCGGCAGGCCTCAGCCAGCGTCAATTCCCGGCTGCTGGACCATGAAGCGCTCAACCAGGTCCAGAGCAAAAAGCCGCCCAGTAGCGCTACAGCGATCCAGCCCGCGCGGGCCAGATGAGCCCGGGGCAGCACTCCGATCAGTACGCCTAGCAGCACAAACCACCAGACGATTAGCCCGATCTCGCTGCGGACGATGATGTCGTAGCCCCCGCCTGATAGACCCAGGTAGACGGCGAGCAGCGTCGCCAGCAGCCACGCCAAGGCGGAGCCGAGGTGCGTTTGACGCAAATGCCGCAGATCTGCGTGATGCCGGCTTGGGGGGCTGGTGGGTGTAACTGCCTCGGTCATGCACAGAATCCGGCGCTATGCGGCAGCCCAGGATGGTAGAGTGCCCCGAGCCCTGCTAGCTGCAGGTTCTATAAGCGTTGTGAACTCCATCGCAGGGGGATGTTGAAATTGCGCAAAGCCATCTCGGCGTTTGTGGTCACGTGTGCGTTTGTAGCTGGGGCGTCAAGCGTCGCGTCGGCCGCGCGACCGAACGTCACACACAAGCGCTGCGGGACCAAGTACACACCGGCGTGCACTAAGCCGAGGATCAAGAGCGGCAAGGTCAGCTGCCTCTCGCTCAGTCCTTACCGGCTTCCCACCATCACGTTCACGTCGAACTCGGGGATCCGTCGCATCCAGATCAAGCAGGGCGGCCGCACGATCAGGACGATCAGCTTCAAGGGCCGCGGACGCACCCAGTACGTGCTGCAGGGCGTGATCGTCTCCAGCCTCAGGCTTCACTCGGGCTCGCCGGTCAGCGTCAGGGTGACCGACGTAAGAGGCAGATCGACGAGTAAGACGCTGCAGATCTCGGCGTGCGCCACGGCACCGAACATCAGGCACGTGCCGGTCAGTCCCAAGTGCGTCAACACCGGTAGCCACGCGAAGCTCCCGGTCGTCAACCTCACCTCTGCTGCCGGCATCCGGCGGATCCAGATCCGTGAGGGTGCCAAGACGCTGCGGACCATCACGTTCAAGGGCGTTGGGCCCACGAGCTTCTCGCTGAAGTCTCTGGAGGTCTCGACGCTCGGTCTCCACTCAGGTGGCCACAGCGTGAGCGTGACGGTGACCGACGTGAAGGGGCGGTCGAGCAACCAGACGCTGCGGTTCTCCGTCTGCGTCGCGACCCCCGTGTTCACCGGCTGAGGATGCTGTCTGCGCCGTTAGGACAAGGCGCTGTCGAGGTTCGTGAGGGTCGCGCGCGAAGGCGCGCGACCCTCACGCTTGCCCTGACAGCCGCACTGAGTTTCGCCGGGTTTGGTGCCACTGCGGTCGCCTCGGCCAAGGGCCGTGGTCAGTCAACCAGCCGTGCCAGCGCATCCCAGTACAACGTACTGACGCGCTTTGCTGTCGCGCAGGTGGCGATGCCTGTCTATCGTCAGCCGTCGACGCACGCGCCCGTGCTGAGGAAGCTCGCCTACTACACGCCTGACAGTGAGGCCCTGCAGACCTACCGGTTTCTGACCTCGAGGCGGATCGGCCGGACACTCTGGGAGAAGATCGCCGTGCCGATGCGTCCCAATGGGCAAACCGGCTGGGTGAAGCGGTCGTGGCTTGGCGCGGTCCAGACGTCCAACACGCTGATCGTGGTCAGCGAGAGCCGGGAGCAGCTGTTTGTGTACCGGCGCGGCCGGGAGATATTCAGCGCACCGGTCGGCGTCGGCAACACCTCCGGTTCGTACGGGACCACGACCAGCACCCCGACCGGTCACTTCTGGATCGCAGAGGCCTTCGCGTCAACGGACCCGTTCTATGGCCCCTGGGCCTTCGGAACAACCGATTACGCCTCCGATACCGAGTTCCCAGACGGCTCGATCGTCGGGATCCACGGCACCAACGAGCCGTGGCTTATCCCAGGCGATCCTTCACACGGCTGCGTCCGCCTCAAGAACCCGGACATCCTGAAACTGAAATCCCTGGTCGGGATCGGCACGGCCGTCTGGATCGAGCCCTAGGCCTGAGCGCTGAGCCCGTGAACCTTCGGTGCAGGTCCGCGACGGTGGACTCTCACGGAGGAACGGCGGTGCACACGGCGACGGTTCCTGGCCTTTGCCTTGCGCACGCGCTTGGCGCGGGCAGCGGATGCGGCCGCTGGATAGGGCGCGCTCAGCACACTGCTCAGTGCTGACCACCGGCTGCCCTGGCTGGCCTCGCTGAAGGTGTACCAGAGGATCAGCGATGGATGCGCATACTGGAGCACCTCGTTGCGGAGCCGCAACTGGACGCTCGCCGAGGGGTACTGAAGCCGGCTGGCGCACTGGGCCGCGGTCATCTGCGGCGTACAGACTCCCACAGCCTCACCGTCCCAGATGTTGTCGCCGAACGTGAATGCCTGCAGGATGAAGGCTGAGGACGTACCCGCTGTCGTGGCAGCGCGCTGGTCCTGTGTGATGCTCTGCTGGACTGCATCCCACGTCGCGAGGTTGCGGCCGTAGGGCATGAGTGACTGTGTCGTCTCGGGGTAGATCTCGTTGCCCATGGTGGCGCCACTGGCGTAATAGGTGGTGCCATCACCCTGCGTTGAGCCCACCATCACCAGGTGTGTCGGATCTGCGGCCTTGATCTCGTTGACGTACTGGGTGAGCCCGCCGACCTGACTGCGTGTGAGCGTCCAGTCGTCGGCGGCGTAGTAGCCGTAGGTGGACGGGAGGGCCGACAGCCAGTGGATCATGTAGCCAAGAACCTGTGCCGTGTCCGTGCAGCCGCAGGCGCTGCTGAAGCCCGGCCAGTCGCCGGCAGCGCTGGACCCGATCCACGCGCCTCCCCAGAACCCAGGGTCGTTGAGCTCCCACATAACAGACATGCCGATGCTCTGCGCGTAGGAGGCGTAGGTGCTCAGGGTGTCCAGGGACGCCCACTGTGCACTCGTAACGGCCACCTGGAAACCGGCCTGATGCATCTGCAGAAGATCCTGCTCACAGGTGCTCAGGCTCGTGCTGAGCTGGCAACTGTCGAAGATGCCTTCAGGTGGCAACGGGTTGTTGCTGTGCGCTCGGCGCCTGACCCCCGTGTGGGTGGGTCGGTTGGCATGGTGGTGGACCTTTGCTGCGATTCCAGAGCCGGTCTGAACGCTGAGGGTGAGAGCTGCTGCGCTGAGAGCGACGGCGATGCGCACCAGACGGCTGCGGTTTTGCGACATGCCCTTGGGATCGGGGCGGCTCTAGTCGGCTGCCACCGGTGCACCAGAAAGTTGGACGCTTGTATGGCGGTGAGGATGGACGGAAGTACGAGTTAGTGGGGGCGCGCGGGCGCCAATAAGCAATACGGGGACGGATGTCTCACGGAGACCTGAAAGGGGGCCTGATGCAAGACCTCGACCTATGGACGGGGAGGGATGCCGCAGTTTTGTACGCCGGGCCAGTGCACAGCCGGCCTCTGAACAGGAGCATTCACGCCATGACCTCACGACCCACCACCAACAGATTGATGCTCGTTGCCGGTGGCCGCCCAAGCCGGAGCGGCGAACTGGCGGTGCCGGTGCGCCGGTATCGACTCGCTCGTCTTCGCTTGGACGCGCGGCCTGGTGCGCCGGTCCTCCGCGGCACGCGGACTCCTCGCGGCTGAGCCGCGTAGCAACAGAGAGCGAATCCGGGTGCTCGGAGAGCTGGGCCAAATGCCGGTGCCGGACGGCGCTAGGCTTTAAGGCATGGCACGACAGATCGAACCGAGCCGGTCCCGTCCGCCGATCCTGCGCAGAGCCGTGGCTGCCCTGATCCTGGTCGCCGCCGGCGTGCTGGTCTTCCACTTCATCGCCGGATTGATCGTGACGGTGTTCTGGATCATCGCCGTGGTGGCTGTCCTCGCGGCGATTGTCTGGGCTGCAAACGAGCTGTTCTGATCAGGCATGTCCGGTTACGGGCTGGGACTGCTCGTCATCTGTCTCTTCTTCGGCCTGGCTGGCGGCTACGTCGGCCGGGTCAAGGGCAGCTCGTTCACGGTCTGGTTCCTGATCTCCTCCTGCATTCCGTTCATCGGGCTGCTGACAGCGGTGCTCTACCGCTACGACAACAGAGAGCTGCGCCGCGAGTGTCCTCGCTGCCATCGGGTCGTGAAGCTCTATGACGCCGTGTGCATGCGCTGCGGCTGCGAGCTTGACTTCCCGGACACCGCCATCGCGCCGGAGGCGCGCGTCGTGCAGCGCATGCCCTGACGGCAAGCCGTCGCAGGGGGCGAAAGTGCCCCGAGCCATTAGACTCGAGAGTCCCTGCAGCGATCGTCCGCTGCAGAAACCACGTACTTCGAAAGGAGGAGAGCGCTATGCGTGCAGTCGACGCACTGATGGAATGTCTCAAGGCAGAGGGTGTCGAGGTCGTATTCGGCCTGCCGGGCGGCGCGAACCTCCCCACGTACGACGCCTTTTATGACGCCGGCATCCGCCACATCCTCGTGCGCCACGAGGCCGGCGGCGGACACGCCGCTGAGGGCTATGCCAAGGCCACGGGCAAGGTCGGAGTCGCCATGGGCACCAGCGGGCCAGGCGCGACGAATCTGGTCACACCGATCTGCGACGCGATGATGGACTCCGTCCCGGTGGTTTTCCTGACCGGGCAGGTTCGTACCGAACTGCTCGGTACCGACGGTTTCCAGGAGGCGGACACGATCGGCATCACGATGCCGATCGTCAAACACAGCGTCCTGATCCAGCATCCGCTGGAGTTGCCACGGGCGGTGCATGAGGCGTTTCACATAGCTCGGACCGGTCGGCCAGGGCCGGTCGTGGTGGACATCCCGACCGATCTCAGCCGGGCCGACATCCCGTATGAGCCCATCACCGACGTCCACCTGCCGGGTTACCAGCCCACCACAGACGGCAACCAGAAACAGATCCGACTGGCTGCCAAAGCGCTTGCCAACGCGCGCCGGCCGGTCATCTATGCCGGCGGTGGAAGCATCGGCGCGTCTGGCGAGCTGACTGAACTGGCAACCTCGGACAGGCTTCCCGTCACCTGCACGGTGATGGGACTCGGCGCGTTCCCTGCAAGCCACCCGCAGTGGCTCGGGATGCTCGGCATGCACGGTACTCGCACCGCCAACTACGCGATGGATGAGGCCGATCTCATCGTCGCAATCGGCGCCCGCTTTGATGACCGCGTCACCGCGAAGCTCTCTGAGTTCGCGCCGCACGCAAAGTTCGTGCATATCGACGTGGACCCGGCCGAGATCTCAAAGAACGTGCCGGCACACATCCCGATCGTGGGGTATGCGAAGAACATCCTGCCGAAGCTGACAGCGGAGTATCGAGCGCTGGAGCCGGATCCTGGCCGCCTGGAGGAGTGGTGGCATCGGATCAACTCCTGGCAGGAGCGCTATCCGCTGAGCTACGACGACAGTCCTGATGCCGAGATCAAGCCCCAATACATGATTCAGGCGCTGTACCAGGCAACTGAGGGGGACGCGATCGTCTGCAGTGACGTCGGCCAGCACCAGATGTGGGCGGCGCAGCACTATCACTTCGACAAGCCACGTCGCTGGATCAACTCAGGTGGTCTCGGGACCATGGGTTTCGGGTTGCCGGCCGCCATGGGCGCAAAGGTCGGTTGCCCCGATGACACCGTGGTCTGCGTGACGGGTGACGGGTCGATCCAGATGAACGCGCAGGAGCTTGCAACCTGCGCCCAGAATGGAATCGATGTGAAGGTCTTCATCATGAACAACGGATACCTCGGAATGGTTCGTCAGTGGCAAGAGCTCTTCTGGGACAGGCGCTACAGCCAGGTCGACACAGGCCAGTTCCCTGACTTCGTCAAGTTGGCGGAGGCCTATGGCGCCACGGGTATGCGTCTGACCGACAAGCACACGCTCGTTGATCAGATGAAGGAGGCACTCGAGACGCCGGGAACGGTCGTGGCGGATGTGCGCGTCGCGCCCGAGGAGAACGTGTTCCCGATGATCGCGCCGGGCCAGGCCGCGCGTGACATGGTCGGTTAGGAGAGCATCATGGGTGAGCCAGGAACAAAGGAGCTTCTCTCGCTTGAGGAGCTTGAGGCCGCAGGCAGCTTCCGCACCGGGCGCAAGCACATCGTCTCGATTCTCGTGGAGAACAAGCCTGGCGTACTGACCCGGATCACCGGGCTGTTCGCGCGGCGGGGATTCAACATCGACACGCTCGCTGTCGGCCCCACCGACGACGAGACGATCTCAAGGATCACGCTCACGTTGGATGGTGCGGTGCAGTCGATTGACCAGGTCACCAAGCAGCTGCACAAGCTGGTCAACGTTCTGAAGATTCGCGACCTTGAGCCGACGGAGACGATGGCCAGGGAGCTTGCACTCTTCAAGATCTCGGCTGATGGCGCCGCCCGTGCGGAGGTCATGCAGATCTGTGAGATCTTCCGCGCAAAGATCGTTGATGTGAGCAAGCGGACGCTCGTTGCCGAGGTCACGGGCACGCAGGAGAAGATCGACGCGTTTGAGCGTCTCGTGCGACCGTTCGGACTGGTGGAGATGGCACGCACCGGTGAGATCGCCATCGCGCGCGGACGCACGGAGACCTGAGGAGCCAGAGGCAATGCGGATGCGGCGTGCGGTCCCGGACTCCCGGAGTACCTCAGCACGCTGCTCCGTCTGGCTATCGGATGCGGCCGAGTCGCGCCTGCGGGCGCGGCTCGCGGCCGCCATCCGGCGCGTCCGAGCTGGGGCGCCGATCCTGGTCAGCGTCACCGAACCGCTGGCCGGGGAGCATGACCCCTCTGCGGTGATCCTGTTCTCCAAGGAGGCGGGGGAGCCATGGTTCTGTCTTGAGCAGCCGGCGCGCGTGCGTCAGGCTCACGCCGGCCTGGGGTCGGTGCTGAAGCTGGAGGCGTCAGGCAGCGATCGCTTCAGCGAGCTCGAGCGGGGGTGGAGGCGTCTGAGTGAGCGCGCCGTCGCTGACACGCCTGACGCTCCGCCGGGCGCCGGACTCGTGGCCGTGGCCGGTTTCGCGTTTGCGGACGATGGGGCCAACAGCCCCGCTTGGAGCGGCTTCGGGGCTGCCTCTCTGATGGTGCCTGAGCTCTGGCTCGTGCGGCGCGGCGATGTCACCTGGATCACCTGCAACGTCCTTGTGAGCAACCAGCACGACGATCCTGAGGCGCTGCTCAGCAGTCTGAACGGGAGGCTCTCCCGACTGACCGAGCGCCAGCTGCCGCTGCTTGACCCCGCTCCGGTCGGCCAGTTCTCCGTTCACAGCCCGATGCCGCCCTCCCACTACGAGGAGGCGGTCGCACGGGCGGTTGAGCGAATCAGGGCCGGCGAGCTTGAGAAGGTTGTGTTGGCCAGGGAGGTCCAGGTCAGGGCTCCACAACCCTACGACCCAGGGGCCGTGTTTGACGTGCTTCGGCAGGGTTTCCCAGAGTGCTTCGTCTATGCGGTGGGTCGTGGCGATGGCACCTTCATCGGCGCGACCCCGGAGCTGTTGGTGCGACGTGAGGGAATGCGGGCCAGCACGGTCGCCTTGGCCGGATCCATTCGGCGCAGCGCTGATCCTGCTGTTGATGACCACCTGGGTGAGAGCCTCCTGCGCAGCGCCAAGAACCGCCATGAGAACCAGGTCGTGGCCGAGCGCATCGCCAAGGCGCTCACCCCGCATTCGGTCTGGGTCACGGTGGCCCCCGAGCCGGTCGTGATCAGGGTCGCCAACATCCAACACCTGGCCGCGCCGATTCGGGCGCAGCTCAAGGAGGCGGTCGGGGCGCTTGCGCTGGCCGGAGCCCTGCACCCCACACCAGCCGTAGGCGGGGAACCCGACGTTGTCGCGAAACGTGTGATTCCCGCGCTTGAGGGCCTCGATCGCGGATGGTATGCCGGAACACTCGGCTGGACCGATACCGCTGGTGACGGTGAATTCTGCGTCACACTCCGCTGCGCCCTCCTGCGCGGCAACCTCGCCTCCTGCTACGCCGGATGCGGCATCGTCGCCGACTCAGACCCTGAGTCAGAACTCAGTGAAACCGAGGTCAAGCTGCAGGCGCTACTTCCAGTTCTCTCTGGATAGAGCTGCCGCGGGGGTTCACGTCCGCATGTGTGTCAGAGCGACCGTCGCGACGTCCTCGTGAAGGCTTCGGTTCTGGCTTCGGTTTGTCTGAACCTCGATGATCGACGCTCCACGACTGGTGAGTGCCGACATGAGCGCAGCGATCAACTCATCGAAGCTGGTCGGACGCGTGTGGTCCAGACCGTATAGGACCGCTGCTTGAGCAAAGTCGAGTCCGGTGGGCGTTGCCACATGCCTCTCAAACGGTTCGCCCTGCGAGGAGACCGGCAGGAAGTTGAAGATGCCGCCGCCGTTGTTGTTGAGCAGCACGATCGTGAGCTTGAGGCCCAGGCGGCTGGCGGCGAGCAGTCCGCCGAGGTCGTGAGCGAGGGTGACGTCTCCCAGAACGAGCACGACCTCACCTTCGGTCGCGGCCGCGACGCCGAAGGCGGTGGAGACGGTGCCATCGATGCCATTTGCGCCACGGTTGGCCATCACCCGAGGCGGTTCGTTGAGGGCGGGGAAGAACTCCTCAACGTCGCGGATCGGCATCGACGCCCCCACGAACAGAGTTGTGCTCGGTGGCAGGAACTGTGCCAGCGCTGTGATAACAGCTGGTTCTGAGAGCCCCGCCGCCATGAGTGGTTCGGCAATCGCATGAGCCACGCTGCTATCAGCGCGCGTCCAGCGGTCGAGCCAATCACTGTCATCGGTGAGGATCTGACCATCCGTGATCAGGTCGAGGAGCTCCGGCAGCGGGCACACGACCCGACGCTCCGTACGAGAGATCGGGTCAAGCCAGCGGTCGTCGGGCGTGAACTGGACGTGCTCGGCGTCGTGAAGGTCGGCGAGCCAGGTGCGCAGAGGTTTGGAGGTGGGGAGGTCACCGAAGCGCCACACAACCTCCGGTCGCAGTGCGGCGGCCGTGTCAGGAGCCCGCAGGATCAGGTCGAAGTGGGCGATCGCGGCGGGGCCACTGCGCGCCCCTGAGAGGGGATCGGCAAGCAATGGGATCCGGGCGCGGGCGGCAAAGTCAGCCAGGCGGCGCCCCAGTTCGGGATCGGGTCCGAGGTTGCCGGCGACGAGCACCGTCCGGCGATCGGGATCTCTGCGAGGTAACGACTCCGCGGCGACCAGCGAGGCACGCTGCTGGCGTACCCATGGTTTCCCGTCTTGACGGCCACCACCGCCCGGCTCCTCGTCGGGCAGCGGCTGATCCAGCACCAGCGGCTCACGCAACGGTACGTTGATGTGCACCGGGCCGGGGCATCCGTACACGGCCGTCCAGTAGGCCCGGCAGGCGAGCGCTCTGACCCACCGCATCCGCTCGGGTGAGGCCTCCGGCACTCCCAGTTCAACGAACCACTTGACCGCATCGCCGTAGAGCTTGATCTGATCGAT
>JAKAED010000029.1 GCA_021820105.1 Actinomycetes bacterium
CGATCTCCATCGGTACCAGGCGGGGCTCGATGTCCCAGTAGCGCATGAACTTCTCCCAGCAGACCTGCACGTTGATGCCCGTCACCAGGTTCGGCCGATCGGTCGGCCTGCCGGCCGCGCGCATCCGTTCGCGCCAGCGCCACTTCAGGGCCAGCCCGCAGAGCATCGCCGCCTCACTGGACCCGGTCGTTGAGCAGCCCGTGGCCTGCTCAGTCGCATCGGCGTGCCAGAGCTCCGCGATCATGTTCACGCAGCGTGCCTCGATCTCGGCCGTCTGCGGATACTCGTCCTTGTCGATGATGTTCTTGTCGGCGGTCTCGTCCATCAACCTGGCGGCCAATGACGGCATCCAGGTGGTGACGAACGTCGCCAGGTTGAGGCGGGCCTGTCCGTCCAGCAGCAGTTCACTGCTGATCAGCTCGTAGCTCATCTGCTCGCCCAGGCCCTGCTCGGGCAACGCCCTGAGCGGCATCAGCGCTTCCGGGTGCTGCTGGTGCACCGGTGCTGCCAGCTGTTGGCGGTGATGCCCGTTTGCCCGGTGTTTGGACAGTGCCATTGCTCTCCTGACACGAAGCGTGGATGTGCTCGGCATCCTACCGTTCGGTCCTGGCGGCCGAGTCACCTCCGCCGTATGCGACCGAACGCCCTGCTCAGCTCCGTTGCGCGAGCTCATCCAGGAAGCGGCGGAACGAGGCCCGATCGCTGTCGGGAGAGAACGGATCGTTGCCATCCCGCAGCAGCGCCGCCACTCGCTCCAGGTCGTAGAGCAGCGCGAGCTTGCCGGGTGGGTCGTCCCACTCACCGCTGTCGTAGCGCTCCGCCCAGGCGGCCAGCGCGGCCAGCGCCTCCACCTGCACTGGGTTCTCCCACCATCCCGTGCGGATCGGCAGGAGGTAGCGCCGGCGCAGCCTGCAGGTGTCGAGCCAGAGATCCTCGAACCAGACCCGGCACAGAGCGGGATCCTCAAGTGGCGGTCTCAGATCCCGCAACCGGTCAGACACCGCCGGACCTCCCACGGCAACCATCTCGGCGGCCCTTCCGGTGATCGCTTGCGATCGCGCGACGGGCGGCTGCGAGCCTGCGCAGTTGACGGTTCCCGAACCATGTCCGCAGGCGTACCCTCACCGGTGCCAGACGGCCGTAGAGCAGCAGCGCGTGCCCCTCCGGAAGTTGGCGCAGCGCTTCCGGCGAGATCAGCGGCGCCCGCCGGTGGGTGTATGAGCGTGTGCCTCCGCTACGTCCGGTCGTGCGGGTGAGCTCCCTGCGCTCCTCCTCGCCGACCAGTCCTGAGAAGTAGCGCAGCGTCTCCAGATCCGCCACGCCGGGCAGCAGCATCCGCGCGCGGTGACTGTTGACCACGGTCTCCGCCTGGCCGCGGTAGCGGCTGCGGGCCTGCGCCAGGTCGTGGAAGATCGAGATCAGCTGGATGTTGTGGCTGGGGGCCGTTGAGGCGATCTCCGCCAGATTCGGCAGCGGCGCGACGTTTCCGGCCTCGTCCAGGCAGACGAGCAACGGCAGCGCAAGCCGGCCACCCCTCAGGTTCGCCAGCTCGTACGCGGCGTCGACGATCTCTGAGAGCAGTGCCAGGAAGATTGGCCGCAGGAGCTTTGATGCCTTTGCGTCCCCGATCAGGTAGAGCGTGGCGCTTGACCGCAGCAGACGCTGCGCGGTGATCTCACAGCCGTGGGCGGAACGCGCGACTCGCGTGAAGCGGTAAGCACGCAGCAGGGTCTGGGCTGTGGCCTCGATGGAGGTCCGGGTTCTGTCGGCCTGCGCGTCAAACGCGCGCACCGCGTCGTAGGCCGAACGTGCGTCCAGTCGCTGCGGCTCGGTGGCGGCGCCTGTGAGCAGCCGGTCGAGCTCCTCCTGGAGCGTGCGTTGGCCCTGACCATAAGCCCACGTCACGACCTGCTCGATTCGCGCTCCTGAGTTGGCGGCCACATAGAGCAGCGGTGCCAGCCGCTGCTCGGCTGCGACGGCCCAGAAGTCGCCACCCTCAACGCCGCGTTGATCCAGTTCTCCCGCTGCCGCCAGCCTCCAGGCAACCTCCAGCGCACCGTCCCAGGTGCGCGCGCCGCGCAGGGGTGACCAGGTATGTCCAGCTGCGCCGGAGAGTTCGAACGGGTCAAACACCAGCACCTCACCCAGTTGCCGGCGACGGTTCAGTGTGGCGCCCAGCAGGTCCGTCTTGATCGACGATGCTACGGCCGGCCCCTGCCACTCCAGCAGTGCGGGGATCGCGAGACCAGCCGATTTGCCGGACTGCGGGGGCCCAAAGGCGACCAGCGCGTGGCGTTGCTCGGCTCGCAGCAGCCGGCGCCCCTGGTAGCCGAGCGCCAGGCGCCCTCCCTGATCGTCCGCCCGTGGGCTGGCCCGCAGCTCCGTCAGATCAGCGTGCTTTGCCCAGCGCGCGCCCGGATCCGCTCGGCGCTGGCGCTGGCCCTCGCGGGACAGCGTGAACAGAACCACGGCGAGCACCACCGCAACCAGTGACCAGAGCTCACCGGGCATTGATGCGCATCCCGGTGTCGGTGTCGGTGAGCGCGTGCTCGATCCGCGATCGTTGGTGCTGAACTATGAACGACCTGGAGCCGACGCGCCAGAGCGCCTGGCCCGGCCTCAGCTCCGTCAGCAACTGTGCCTCGGTCTCGGACAGGCCGAGCAGCTCTCGTGTCGCCCCGACCTGACTCTCGTCCTGGTGGTAGATGACACGGGTGGATGCATCGGCGATCAACCCCTCAGCGATCCGTGCTGCGCGTGAGCCCGCGTCACCGGCCGCCTGAAGGTCGCCGAGCTTGTGCAGCACGACCAGGTTCATGACCCCGAACTGGCGCGCCAGCTTGAAGTTCGATTGAAACCATTCACCCAGTCCACCGTGCTGGATGATCTTCCAGCTCTCGTCAGCAACGTTGATCAGGCGCTCTCGACCTGGACGCCCAGCCATGCGGGCAAACTGCGCGCTCATCCAAGCTGTGGCACAGGCCATCAGGATGCCCACTGCGGGGGAGTCCCTGACCGCGTGCAGATCCAGCACCAGCAGCCGCGAGTCAAGGTCGATCCCCGGACTGGTCGGACCGTCGAAGAGGCCCTTTAGCGGGCCCTCGCAGAGATCCTGCAATGCCAGGGCCGCACGCCGGCCATCTGCCGCAAGCTGCTCCTGGCTGGTCTGCAGGCGCGCGGCCATTTCGGCCGACGGGTTGAACATGACGGCCGTGATCAGCGGCAGCGTCGGCTCAGTCTCCCGAGCCCGTACCGTTCGCAACGCCTCCCGCAGAACGGAGGATTCAACCTGATTGAGCGCTTCCCCAAGCGCCGTGGTGGCGATCGCGCGAAGCAGCTCAATCTGTGCATGCTCCTCCGGGCGTGCGGATAGCGGGTTCAGCCGCACGCCGCCGCCGGGCGTCAGTGACACCGGTTTGACTCCGACGCTCGCACAGAGCGCTCCGTACTCACGTTTGACGTCCAGCACGAACGCTCTGCGCCCGAACAGCAGCATCCTCCAAAGCAGCGTCTTCACCAGTGCGCTCTTGCCCTGCCCGAGCTTGCCGATGACGATCGCGTTCGGGTCATCAAGGACACCGTCGTCATAGAGCACCCACGGGTCGAAGCAGAAAGCTCCGCCGTTGGCGTCGCGCCCGATGTAGGTCCCACGACCCCCGAGACCGCCGGACGCCATGAACGGATAGATCGCCTGTGCGTGTCTGGTCGTCACCCGGTGGCCGGCCGAGGCGGCGTTCATCGCAGTCCCCTCGCTAGCGGCAGCGTGAAGCTGAAGGACTCGGCCTGCTGACCGTAGAGCCGCCGCAGTTCCAACCTGCCGCGGGCTGCGTGCAGGTGAATCTCTGCGCAGGCTCGTCGCAGCTCGCTCTCGTCTCGGCCGCTGACCGTGACAAAGCCGCTGAACCGCACCTCGCCGTGACCTGCGGCAAGCTCCGCCTCGCGTCGGGCGGCGGCCTCCTGAGCCTGACGGTGGCGGGCCGTCTCTGACTGTCCGAATCGCCGGCGAAGCTCACTGTCGGCGCGGTCTCGGGTGATCGCCGCCTCAACCTCTCGTGCCGACCGCTCCGGTGCGATCGGCTCAAATGTCACCGCGACCGTTCGCACAGTGCCCGAGTCGGCCAGCAGCGCATCCATGAACATCGGCGAGACGTCGATCCGCGGCCAGTTGCTGATCCAGAAGGTGGCGTGTAGCGCGCCGTCACAGCGGTAGTAATCCCAGTGTTCGTGAGCGCCGAGGGGACCGGCGCTGGCACCGCCGCTTGTCTCGCCGCCTCCGCCCAACTCCAGGGCGGTCATATCGGTCCGCGCAAAGGGGTCATAGGCGGTGCGCAACACCCTCGCCAGCTGAGCGCTGCCCAGCGCCCCCAGCACGCGGATCTCCGCCGTCTCCAGCCCGCGCGCGATCCGCGCGATCTGTTCCATCACCAACTCGTAGGTGTGCTGGGCGGGCGCGGTCAGGCGGGCGGTATCGAGCTGGATCGCCAGGAGGATCTCATGGTCGCGCGTGACCTGCGTGCTCTGCCCAATCAGCTCCAGGTAGGACTCGACCACGGGCACGCCGCGCGCCGGCAGCGATGGATCGCGTGCGCTGTGCAGCCAGCGTGCCAGCTCATCACCCTGCGCGGGAGCGGTTCTTTCGACCCACTGCAGGCGTCTGATGGGACCGTTCGCGGCGGCCGTCAGGACCATCCCCCATTGCGCCAGCCGTCGCTCCTGGACCTCCGGGTCGAGGAGCGCGAAGGACAGCGCCTGGCAGGCGATCACCGCTGTGAGCAACCGTCCGTGTCGCTCTGACAGCGCACCGACGCTGCGCCCATTGGCCTCGATCTGGACCAGTTCGACCCCCTTCAACTCGCGCGGTAGTTCCCGTGGATGCTGGTCAGCGGCCAGCGTCCCGGCCGTGGGCAGTCGTGAGCTGAAACGTCGACCTCCTCTGCCCAGAGACCTCCTTCCGAATGCGAGGCTGATGGGCGCCCACTGCTCGAGCGTCCGGCCACCGACCGGGAACGTCGCCAGCATCACCGTGCCGATCAGTAGGACCAATGAGCCGACGACTCCGCCGCCGCCGCTGATCCTTCCGAGCACTTCGACCGCGCCGGCCAGGCCGCCGCTGATCAGGAGCGCCTGACCAGCCCGCAACGGTCCCAGCAGCCCACGTCGTTCCAGAGGGCCAAAGCGGTACCCGCGTCGTTCAGTCCGCATCGTCAGGCCTCGGCTCGGACTCGCCAGGCACGTGCAGCTCAAGTCCGGACGCGCTCAGCGGGGGGTGCATGCTGGCGCGCCAGTCTGGCGGCAGCACAAAGGCCGGTCTGCTGTCTTGCTCGGCCGCTGCTGCTGCTGCTGCTGCTGAGGGCCCCGCGGGCGTGCTGACTGGTCGTGACTCTGCCGGATCACCGCCGCCTGCCAGGTCAGCGCCGCCTGGCGGGTTGGCAGCGACTGGCGGGTTGGCGGCGCCTGGCGGGTCGGCAGCGACCGATGCTCTGCCCGAGTCAGCTTCTCTGCCCGGCACCGGCGCCAGTTCGTCGGCGTGGGTGCGCAGCCGAGTGCTCAGCGTGGAATTCGGCTCCAAGCTGGAGCCGGCGAAACGGTCGGCGTGGGCGCTGAGCTGGCGGTGTGTCGCCGCCATGTCGTTATGGAGCATGCCCGCAACCCCGGCACCAACTTCCGTGAAGGGCAGGATTCGCATCAGCGACCACGGCGCGAATGTGGACAGCACGATCAGCGACATCGCCACCAACAACTCCGAGATGCCTGGTGTGCCGGCCGCGAAGGCGCCGGTGGCCAGCGAAAGCACGGCCACGATCGCAAACTTGGAGAGGATCAGCGAGACCAGCAGCTCGACCATGCGCGCCGCCCAGACACGCCGCGCCGGCCAGACCAGCGCCGCGAACGCCAGCGGCAGCATCAGCACCACGACGTACACGGCGGCCTCCCGTATCAGCAGTTCAACGGCGAGTGCCAGCGCCGCCATGATCGTCAGCAGCCCGACAAACACGGCGAAGAACTGGGAGCCGCCAGGCGTCAACGCCAGCGCCTCGGCCGCGGTGGCGGCGTGAATCAGGAACTGCGCACCACCCATGGCCGCGCTCCCCGAGACAAAGGCGGACATCTGATCCGTGGCCGCCAGCAGCAGCATCGTCAACGGCGCGGCCAGGCTGACGCCGATGACAGACAGGGGCAGGTAGCCAAAGGCGGCGCGAAGCAGCAGGCCCAGATCCGCGTGCGCCACCGCCTGCACGGCGGCGGCGCACAGAAACGGGATGGTGAGCATGGCTGCGAGCGCTGCGATCCGCCAGTAGCTGGAGGAGAACCAGGTGCTGGTCAGATTCGGCGAGGTGGCAGCACCGATCGTGTCCGCGACCTGCTTGAGTGCCGCTGCTGTGCTCTTCAGGATCCACGAAGAGACTGCGGTGATCATGAAATTGGCCGTGGATCCCACGGCCTGCGAGACCAGGCCGCCGATTGGGCTGGACTCGACCAAGCCGCCGAGTGTTCCGAGAATGCTCACTTGGCAGTTGCGCCGAGGTGGGCAAAGAAATTGATCAGGCCGGGCCCGGCGCCGATCACCAGGGCGGAGCCCGCCGAGACCAGCGCGGCCATCCTGCCGCGGGCGGCGTAGTGGTGGCTGTTGGTATGTGAGGCCACGGCCCAGACGGCGGCCCCGATGAAGGTACCCAGCAGTGTGATCGCCAGAGCCCACGCGTCGGCTCCGTTGACGATCTGCTGCAGGACGTTGCTGCCGGGCAGGCCGGCGGGATTTGGGTTGGCGGTTACGTCGGCCAAGAGTGTCCTCATCTACGCGCTCCTGTTCAGTTGAGATATGAACAGGAGCCACAGTAGGGAAAAAAGACAGACTAGACTAGACTCAAATGTGTCAAATTAGAGTCAATAGGTTCAGGAGGGTCGATGGAACATCCTGCCGATGTGGATCGCCTGTATCGGGAACTGCAGCCCCAGCTGCTGCGGATCCTGCGCAGCAACCTGCAGTTGTCCGACTGGATCCTGGAGGATGCCTGCCAAACCGCTTGGAGCGCTCTGCTGGCGCGTCCCGATGGTGTCGCTGCCGGGTGCGAGCTGGGCTGGCTCTCAACGACGGCAACCCGCATCGCTTTGAACACCATCCGCCGCGAGCGAAAGCTTGCCGTCGAGGCCGAGGCGGCAGAGGTCGCGCGGCTTGAGGACTGGCGGGCTTCCCAGCCGGGGCCGGACTCCGGACTTGAGTTGCTCGAGCGGCTCGCTGAGGTCCGTCGTCTCCCGGAGCGTCAGGGCCGGATGGTGATGCTCCACGGTCTCGGCTACGGGTATGAGGAGATCGCGGCGGCCACGGGGACTACCTGCCGAACCGTCGCGCGTCAGTTGACGCGGGCCCGTCAGCGGCTTGTGGGAGCGGCGGAGAGCGCGTAGAGCGCCAGCTCGAATGGTCCGCTAAGGGTGCGGGAGGCGCCCTGCCCAGACGGCCCGCGCGCCGAGGTCTCCCACGCGGAAGACGTAGTAGGCCGACACCAGGGCCAGTAGGACGAGGGCGATCCGCAGCGCCGTGTAGATCAGCTGCGAGCCGAGGATGTCATCCGCGAGTTTGAGCCCGGTCGGCATGCCAC
Organism: Actinomycetes bacterium; assembly: GCA_021820105.1. GTDB lineage: Bacteria > Actinomycetota > Thermoleophilia > Solirubrobacterales > Solirubrobacteraceae > Palsa-465. The sequence goes on from JAKAED010000029.1 coordinate 7,599, forward strand.
CGGAGATGCGGTGTGCGGAGAACGTGAGGATCACAGTTGCCGTGAACAGCGTGAAGACGACGGCCAGGATGTGAGCGGCCTGCTCGTGCTGGGCGATCAGCTGGGCGCGATGCCCGACCAGGTGCAGCACCACGCGCAGGGCCGCCCCGGCCTGCATGGCGGGGAAGATGGATGACATCGCCGCGATCGCGCACAGCGACAGTGGGATTCCATAGCGCTCCAGCCAGCGCGGCTGGGCCGCGCAAATGAGCGCACCCAGAACGCTCACCGGAATCAACACCACCGGCACGTGGACAAACAGCGGGTGGGCCGGCAGGTTCGCGTAGATCCGAGTGATCCGGATGCCGATCGTGAGGAAACCCAGAAATGCCAGGCCGGTGAGGATGAACTCGGCGCGTCGCCAATCGACGCCGCCCTGCTGCGGGGCCATGCGAAGCTTCGGAGATCCGGTGGTCATGCGGCGCAGGAGTCTAGGCTGGAGAATCTAAAGGCGGAGTAATCCCGGCATGAGAAGCGGCTCAGGGAAGCCACTTTGCACAGCCGCACAAATGGATCGGATTCTTGTCGCGACCTACCGGGCGCGGCCACGCTTACGCCGCTTGCGCTCGGCCGGTTTCAGCTTCCGCGGCTTGCGGGGCGCCTTTGATCCGGGGTGTGCCCGCTCGCCAAAGATCGAATCATGGCCTCCGCCGTGGCCAACCTGCGCGGCCTGCGCACGAGCGTCATACCAGACCCAGAAGGCGATCCCGCCAAGCACAAGCACCGCCACCAGTGCCACGATGATCCCGCCTATCCCCGATAGTCCGCCACCAGCTGATGAGGTGCTCACCGGCACCGATGTGGTCGTTGTCAGCTGTGACTGCAACGCCTGCTGCTGGGCGCTTGAGAGGTTGAAGCCAGGCTGATTCACGGCTCCCGATCCAGCCGCGTTGGTGCTGATCGTGATTCCACCGGAGCCGGCCGCAAGCGCCGCCGGAGCAGCAAGCCCGGCGGCGCAACCGCAGACCAGCGAGGCGGTCAGAAGCGCGAGCGCACGACGCATACGATCACTAGGCGTTCAGCGGGTTGTTCATCGCCGGTGGCTCTGGGTCATTCGCGTACGGGTTCTCGTTGTCGTGGATCTCCTCGTGGTACACGCTCTCCACGTTCACCGACCAGATGTCGTGGTGGGTACCCAGCAGGATGTTGTCGACCGCGCGCATCGCTGTGAGCATCGAGTGATCGGAGTTGTTGTAGCGATGCAGCCCGTTGCGTCCGACCTGGGTGAGGTTGGTCATGTCCGCTTCGAGCCACCGGCGGATCGTCGTGACCCGCTCCGCGTACTTCTCGTCGTAGATCGGATAGGCCTTGTGAACCCGTGCCACGAAGCCGAACTTGACATTGGCCGCGCGGGCGAGATTCAGCTTCTCAATCTCCTGGCCGGCCATCTGCACCAGCTTCTCATCGTCCATGTTCCACAGCTCGTCACCCTCAAAGCAGAAGTACTCCATGCCGATCGATGACGCCGTCTCGCCCTCGGGCACCATCCATGGGCTCCAGGACTTGAAGTTCTGGATGCGCAGCACGCGCACACCCGGCTGGTGGATGTAGATCCAGTTGTCGGGGAACAGGTCATCACCATCGATCACCAGCAGCACCGTCAGGAACTCGCGGTAGCGGAGGCCACGAGCGGCATCACGCACCTCCACCGGCGCCTCCGGATCGGCAATGCCAACGGTCGTGCGCAGCGGCAGCGAGGAGACCACGTGGGACGGAGTCAGCACCTCCCCACCCGCGTGCACCTCGACAACCCTGCCGGTGCCGTCGGTGACCAGCTTCGTGACTGGGCAGTTCATGCGGATCTCGCCGCCCTGGTCCTGGATGTCCTTGGCCATCTGCTCCCACATCTGGCCGGGACCAAAGCGGGGATAGTTGAACTCCGAGATCAGCGACTTGATCTTGTTGCCCTTGTTGCCGAAGAACGCGGCCTTGGCGGCGCTGAAGAACGACAGTCCCTTGATCCGCTGGGCAGCCCACTCGGCACGGATCTCGCTCGTGGGAACGCCCCACAGCTTCTCCGTGTAGGTCTTGAAGAAGTGGTTGTAGAGGCGCTTGCCGAACCGGTTGGACACCCAGTCCTCAAACGTGTCCTCGCGGCCCTTGGGCTTTGCCTGCGCCCACAGGTAGGAGATCATGCAGCGCGAGAGCTCAACCAGGCCGAGCTTCTTGATCACGTCCATGCCCTCCAGCGGGTACTCCAGGAACTTGTCGTTCCAGTAGATCCGGCTCTGGCGGGGGCGCTTGAGGAACTCCTCCTTCATGATCTCGTGCCAGAGGTCATCAACCTCCTTCACCTTGGTGAAGAAGCGATGCCCGCCCAGGTCAAAGCGGTAGCCGTCCCTGACCTCGGTGCGGGCGATCCCGCCGAGCATGTCAGTCGACTCGAGCACAACCACGGGCTTGCTCTGCTTGGCCATCAGGTAAGCGGCCGTCAGGCCGGCTGGACCTCCGCCGAGCACTACTACCGGGTGGTCTTGGGTGATGTCAGCGCCGTAGTTGGGCGCTGCGGCCGGGGCCGCTGAGTCCGAGCTTTCAGGCACTTATCTGAACCTATTTCTTGATGTAGAGAATGGCGGAGTCCGCGACGCAGCAGGCGCCTCGATAGTTGTGGGGCGCCCACGCCTCCATCTTAAGCTGCTTGTCGCTCGCGAGGATGCTGCCCCATTGCGCGGAGCGCGTGCGGATCTCCCTGGTCCACGGCGCCTTCCAGCCGGCGGCGCCCTCCGTGAGCGGCCGGATGTAGAGCACCTGCTGGCCGGACTTGAGCCCATTGAGCATCGGTGGAAGCACCTTGTCAGGCTGTGCGGCACGGTAACGCTGCATGGCGTTGATCCAGTTCACGAAGCTCGGATCCTTCACGGGGCCGATCGTGTTTGAGAATCGCAGCCCACCTGGCAGGTAGTAGTAGGCCAGCGGTGTCTGCTCGGGTTGGCCGACGATCACGAGGTCTCCGCGGTGCAGCAGCGGACCCATCTCGCCGGCTATGTCCTGCATGTTGCTCTTGTGCTGCGGCCCGTATGTGTTGGGTCGCGCAAGGAAGATCAGCGAGACCGCCAGCGTGAGCGCCCCGACCACACCGGCCCGCGCGATCCCGATCGCGGTCAGCATCAGGATCGCCGGGATGATCGGCGCAAAGTACCGCGGGTTCCAGGCGGGCGTGATCTGGGAGGCGACCCAGCCGAACAGGAGTGTGAAGAACACGAGGCTGAGCAGAAGCAGTGCGATCTTCGCCTGACGACTGGCACGCTGTGCCTCGCGGAACAGGCCCGCATACCCGACAAGCGCGCCGATCACGAGGATCGCCGCCACCGTGGCCCCGCCGTACACGCTCTGGGCGATCTGAATCGGAGCGCCGAAACGCGGTGAGGTGTCCCACGGCGCGGCGGTGTGCAGGGACTGGAAGATGAAGGTGGTGACCCACGGCGCAAACATGATCGCGGCACCGAGGTAGGCGTAGATCGCGTCGCGGATCAGGTTCTGGCGGATCTCATCGCTGCCGATGCGGTAAAGGACCGCGAGCGACACCACCGACGCGCCTCCGAAGAAGATCGCCCAGTTGTGGGTGTAGAGCATCGCCGCCTGGGCCAGCGAGAAGAGGATCACGTAGCGCCGTTCCCGGAACGCGAAGCCGCGGATGAAGCCGATCGTGCCGAACAGCCCGAACAGTGTCATCAGCGCGTACATGCGGGTTTCCTGGCTGTAGTAGTCCAGGAACGCGCTGAAGGCCATCAGCGTGGCGGTCACAAGCGCGGCGCGCTTGCCGGCGATCCGCAGCGAGCCCCAGTAACCCACCGGTATGCAGAGCAGCGCGCAGATCTCGGAGAGCCAGTGGGTCGCGGCCATGCCGTTGCCAAACGCCAGCATCCAGAAGTGCAGCAGCAGGTAGAAGAGCGGTGGCGAACCGTCCTGGCGCAGAATGCCGGGGATCGCCGCGAGGGGATGGGAGGAGATACCGACGGTGATCCCCTCGTCCATCCAGAACTGCTGTCCGACCGAGTGCGTGCGGATGACGAGCGACACGCCGACGAGGATGAGCAGGATCAGAGCGACCCGTGCCCACTCCGGAAGCCTTCTGAGGCGCTCGGGGAGCGGGAAGACGAAGTCCGGGATGTAGCCCGACTCCTTGGTTCCCGGGACGATGGTCCGGTCGATGCGGGTGGTCGTTGTCGCAGCCATAATCCTGGACCTCAGCCTGGGACGCCGATCGCGGCGCAGTCCTCGACCTTTGTCAGGATCTTGTGATGCGCCTGATTGGGGTACACGAGCAGGCTGCCGATTACCTCGGCCCCAGACTCCTTCCCCATGATCTGCAGGCCCTGTGCGATGCCTGCCGTCGGATAGAAGATGATGGTCGGCCCCTGCGGAGCGTTGCCGACCTGAATTGCCGGAAGGTGCTCGGCGCCGTCAGCGTAATACTCGCGATACGGCAGCTTGTCGCGTCTGAGGCACTTGGCCTGCGGGATGCGCGGATCGTCTCTGAGGCCATAGAAGCCTGCGTGCTTTCTGAGCTGAGCGGTACCGGCCACGGGCTTGGGCGGGATCCCGCAGCCGCTGATCAGCAGCGCGACGAGCCCGCATGCCGCGGCGACCTTGAGGGGGGTCATATGCGTGCCAGGGTAGTGGATTGGCCGCTGAACCAGCCGTTGGCCGCGGAGCGAATTGGCACGCGCATCTGCCTGTCTATCGGTCATGGTTTTTTGTTGGCAACTGAGCAGTTCATGTAGAGCGTCACGGGCGGGGCATTGAAGATCCGGTACTGAGTGCCGTTGGCGTGCATCCACCCCAGGTTCCATGCGTGCATCTGCGAGGTGAGCGGGTAGTCGATCGCGCCCTGCGTGGCGGGATCCTGGAAGACGACGTTGGGGCCTGGGCCGGTCTCGTCCTCCCGTGGTGGCAGCGCGCTCACATAGTAGATCGGAACCTTGAGGTACCAGGCGAGCATCGTCACCTGAAGGTTGTTGGTCAGCACGTTGGGGCGCGATTCGGCGCCGCTCGTGCCACAGCTCAGCACACGGTCGACGCCGCCGCCTGACTGGATCAGTGCCGCGAAGCGTTCGCGCAGCTGCGCCTGGTAGCTCAGCTCGGACCGGATCGAGCTGACGGTCGGCATCTGGTTCGTGAACCGATTTGGGACCAGTGCGAATACGAACAGCATCACGAGCGTCGCCACGGCCAGCACCGGCGTCCAGCCGGCGGCGCGGCTCACCCCCTGCAGCGGCCTCACCCGCGCCGCCAGCCGGCGCAGACCGCGGAGGGTGATGGTCGCAACGCCGACGCAGGCCCATCCGTAGGCGGCACAGCCGCTGATGCAGATGAGCATCACCCCGATCACCGCGTAGCGCGGGTTGCCGGCAAAGCCGATCTGCGTCTCAACCGCGATCCCAAGCCACCAGAGCATTCCAAACAGGCCGCTGGCCGCTGCGGCGGTGGCCGCCGCATGGCGCCGGACGGCGGCTTCCCAGCTGCCGAGTTGACGCCGGGCGCGGATCAGCAGGTAGGCGGTGAACACGATCAGGGCCAGCGTGGCCAGTTCCAATCGCTCCAGCACCAGCGGCCAGAGCGTATTGGAGAGCTCGCACGAGAACGGAAATGAGGCGTTGGCGCAGCTGCCCGCCTGGTGGTTGTGCATCGCATGTGTGCCGAGCCCGATCAGCGAGCCTCCACCAAGCTTCTGTGGGACTCCCCAGAGCGCCAACATCAGTACGCCAAGTCCCAGCACGAGCAGCCGAGCGCCGCGATCGCGCCACATCAGCCAGAGGCCATAGATGCCCCAGAGCGGCCAGACCTCCGGACGGTCCAGGCAGGGAATCAGTCCTAGCGCAAAGGCCTGGCGATGGTGACCATCCCAGGCCCGCTCGACGGCGATCAGGAACGCCGCCGTCATCACGCCCTCGCTGTACCCGAGCATCATGTTGCCCGCATAGTGCGGGGTGAAGGTTGTGACGACCAGCACCGCAGCGCCTGCAAAAACGGCCGGGGCCACAGCCACGGCTCGATCGCTCAGAGCGCGAGCTGACAGGCGGGATTGTGACCCCGTCTGCTCGACCAGGCCGAGCGTCATCCGCACCGTGATCTTCGCGGCCACCAGGACTGTGAGACCGGCCCCAGCGCGCGCAACCAGCAGCCACAGGTTCGGTTGCGCCGAGCCGAACAGAGCAAAGACCGTGGTGAAGATGACGGGCAGCGGCTTCCAGCTGGAGCCGCCTGCTATGTGCAGGGCGGTATCCACGCTGGGCCCACTGCCGGTGAGTGCGTGGAAGATCTCGCGACCCCAGATCAGCCACGACCACGGGTCGTAGCTGGGGGTTGAGGGGTATGTGAGCGAGACCGCGCTGAAGCTGAGTGCGAGCAGCGCCAGCCAGAGGTACAGCCGTCCGCCCCTGAAGTACAAACGCCATTGGGCGAGGTGGCGCATGGGGCTGGCGGCGGCGGTCGTGCTCATTGGGTCGGGCGGGCGGATGAGGAGTTCAGCTGCTCTGACCGCGATCTCAGAGTAGGAGATCGCGGTCCTTCGATGTATCTCCGGAAGTGGCTTCCGGCATGCTGACCGGAGCCATGCGACCAGATCGCAGGCACCGCGTCAACAGCGCTATGGCTCCGGCCAGGGCCCAGCGCGCCGACTGATTAAAGCGGAGTTGTGTAGGCGCCGTTGATGCCGCCATCGACCAGCAGCGATGAGGCGGTCATGAATGAGGAGTCATCGCTGGCAAGGAACAGTGCCGCCTTGGCGATCTCATGCGCCTCACCGAACCGCCCCATCGGCACATGCACCAGCCGCCGAGCGGCCCGCTCGGGATCCTTGGCGAACAACTCGATCAGCAAGGGCGTACTCACAGGTCCTGGGCAGAGCGCGTTGACGCGCACGCCGCTCTTGGCGAACTCAACGCCCATCTCACGCGACATCGCCAGGACACCGCCCTTGGAGGCGGTGTAGGAGATCTGTGACGTCGCAGCGCCCATCACGGCCACAAACGACGCGGTGTTGATGACCGAGCCTCCGCCTGTCTCCAGGAGGTGCGGAATCCCGTACTTACAGCACAGGAAGACGCTCTTGAGGTTCGCATCCTGGACCCTCTGCCAGGCGTCGAGTCCGGTCACGAGCACCGAGTCATCGTCGGTCGGGGAGATGCCGGCATTGTTGAACAGCACGTCGACCCTGCCGAACTGCTCCCGCACCTGCTTGTAGAGCGAGATCACGGCCTGCTCATCGGTCAGGTCGGCCTGAAGCGAGAGCTCGCCGACCTGATGCTCAAGCAGGTCGACTCCGACTACGTGGGCACCCTCGGCCGTGAAGAGCTCCGCGGTGGCGAGTCCGATCCCTCCGGCGGCGCCGGTGATCACTGCAACTTTGTCTTGTAAGCGATTCATGTGGTTGCGTAGTAGATGGTTTTAATTTCTGTATAGGCGTCGGTCGCATGCGGTCCAAGCTCGCGTCCGTATCCGGACTGCTTGAAGCCGCCGAACGGGGTGCTCACGCGGACCGAAGAGTTGGAGTTGATCGACAGCACGCCCGTCTCGACCGCTCGTGCCACCCGCAGCGCCCGCCCACCGTCACGAGTCCAGATTGAACCGGACAGACCATAGATCGTGTCGTTGGCCAGGCGCACGGCTTCATCCTCGTCGCGGAACGGAATCACCGCCACGACCGGCCCGAAGATCTCCTCGCGGACCGCACGCGAGTCTGGTGCGACCGGTGCCAGCACGGTCGGTGCGAACCAGAAGCCCGGCCCTTCTGGGGCACTGCCGCGGAAGGCGATCTCGGCGCCGTCAGAATCCAGGAATGACGCGACACGGTCGCGCTGCCGGGCGGAGATCAGCGGTCCCATCATCGAGTCTGGATCAAGCGGATCGCCGACCTTGAAGCTCTCAACGTGAGGTTGGAGCAGCGTCAGGAACTTGTCCACGGCGGATGCCTCTACGAGCAGTCGCGAGCGTGCGCAGCAGTCCTGGCCGGCGTTGTCAAATACGGCCCACGGAGCGGCTGCGGCGGCCTTCTCCAGGTCGGCGTCGGCGAAGATGATGTTGGCCGACTTTCCGCCCAGCTCAAGGGTCACGCGCTTGATCGTCTGCGCCGCTGCCGCCGCAATCTGCCGGCCCACAGCGGTCGAGCCGGTGAAGGCGATCTTTGCCACGTCTGGGTGCTCGACCAGGTGCGCCCCCGCCTCCGGTCCGGTTCCGGCAACGACGTTCACGACGCCGGGAGCGATCCCTGCGTCCAGGACGAGCTGTTCAAAGCGCAGCGCGGTGAGCGGTGTCAGCTCTGCGGGCTTCAGCACCACGGTGTTGCCGGCCGCGAGCGCCGGTCCGAGCTTCCACGCAGCGATCGTCAGTGGGAAGTTCCAGGGAACGATCAGGCCGACGACTCCCAGTGGCTCGCGAACCGTGAACGCCTGTCCGCCCGCGACCGGGATGGTGTCGCCGAGCAGGCGCTCGGGCACACCGGCGTAATAGCGGAAGGTGTCCACGACCATCCCCATCTCGCCGCGTGCCGAGGCAAGCGGCTTGCCGGCGTTGCGCGCTTCGAGCAGCGCCAGCTCCTCAAGGTGCTCTTCGACCTTGTCGGCCAGTGCGCGCAGCTGAGCGGCGCGCGCGGCGGGCGCCAGCCCGCGCCACGCTGGAAGCGCGGCGCGGGCCTGGGCGACAGCCTCATCGACTTCATCCGTCCCCGCACAGGGAACCTCCTCGAGCACGCCTTCAGTGGCGGGCTCGAGGACCGTCAGCACATCAGTCATGTGGCCTTTCTATGTCAGTGCAAATGCGTTGAAGCGACCGCTCACGGAGCCGCCGGGCCTGGCGCGATCTCCTCAAGCCCCTCGAGCTCGTGGAAGACGCCGTCATCGATCGTCCGGATCGGTCCCTTGAAGGTGCGCCGCGCCGACAGCAGGTACCAGGCGGTCACCAGCAACATGATCCCGATCGTCACGATCGGTGCGTAGTTCACGGAGCTCCAGCTGAAGCCCTTGCTGAAGAACACGCCCGCCGGAGAGGTCGGCAGGCAGAAGATGATCACGCACAGGCTCACCCACACCACCGCGATCAGATTCACCCACTTGTACTTGGCGCCCAGCGTCCACGAGCCCGGCTTGAAACCGTCACCCATACGCCACCGCAGGAATACCGGGATCGTGTAGGCGATGTAGAGGCCGATGACCGTGATCGACGTGACCGCAAAGAACGCGACCGGGTAACCGGCTGAGTTCGGGAACAGCGCGGGAATGGTGATCAGGGTCGCCATCGCGACGACGAACAGCACCGCGTAGGTGGGCGTCTTGTTGGCTCCCAGCCGCCGCCACAGCTGGTGGCCGGGGACGGCACCGTCACGGCTGAAGGCGAATGTCATGCGTGAGCAGCTGGTGACGCAGGCCATGCCGCAGAACAGCTGGCCCACGGTCGAGATGAAGATCACGAGCTTCGCGGTGCCGCTGCCGAGCGCGCTGGTGATGATCGCCAGGGCGGGGAAGCCGGCGCTGTTGATCGCGTTGAGGTGATTGGGAGTTGCGGCGAAGGTCAGAGCCATCAGCACGATCCAGCCGATCACGGCGGAGTAGGCGACTGAGCGCCAAACGCCCCGGGGCGCCGCGTTCTCGGCGCCGTGCGTCTCCTCTGAGATGTGCGCTGAGGCGTCATAGCCCGTGATCGTGTACATGGTCAGCAGGAAGCCCAGCGGCAGCGTGTAGTACCAGTACATGTGATGCCCGAAGGCGCCGAACGCGCGGCTGCCGAACACGAACGAGGCGGTCGCGTGATGGCTCGGAACCGCGAACAGCAGGATCGCGATGACCGCGACGCCAATCACGTGCCACCACACCGAGATGTTGTTGAACAGCGAAACCAGGTGGCTCGAGAAGACGTTGATCAAGCCGTGGATCACCAGGAACAGCATGAACAGCACGAACACCACGTGCGCGTCGTACTTGACGTTCGTGGAGGCGAAGTTGAAGATGAAGTTCAGGTTGTAGAGCCCGAGCAGGTACTGAGCGAAGCTGGCGGCCGCGTAATCCACTGAGGCGACGCAGGCGATCAGACCGATCAGGTTGAACCAGCCGGTGAACCAGCCCCAGCCGGGGCCACCGAGTTTCGAGGCCCAGTAGTAGATGCCGCCTGAGGTGGGCATCGCCGAGGCCAGTTCAGACATCGAGAAGGCCACGCACAGGATCAGGCACGCGATCACCGGCCAGCCGATTGAGATCGCCACCGCACCGCCGTTCAGGAATGCCTGCCCGTAGCTGGTGAAGCATCCCGCCAGGACCGAGATGATCGAAAACGAGATGGCGAAGTTCGAGAACGAACTCCAGCCGCGCTTGAGCTCCTGTTTGTAACCGAGTTCCGCCAGTTTCTGTTCGTCGGCGGACAGGCTCCCCGTACTCATGCTTGCTCCCCTCCTAGAGTCTCATGGTGGGCCCCGCAAACCGCCGAAAGGTTCGGCGACCGGCCCTTAGCGCGCGATCCTGCCCAAGCTTGGCTGCGAAGTCAAGACCAATCCCGCAACTTCATACATTTGGATAGGCGCCGTGTCGGGTGACCCTGTTTCGACCGGCCCGCTGGCCGGTCGAAACGCCCACCCGGGCTCAGGTCCGGGGCAACAGCCCCGCGAGCACATGCTCGGTGCCCCGCAGGTGTTCCGCCATCTCCCGCGCGGCCGCGCCCTCGTCTCCGCTGGCCACGGCCGCAAGCAGCCGGCGGTGCTGGCTGTTGGATGAGCCGAGAACCTCAGCCGGGTGCGCGATCAGGGCGAGCAGGCGGGTCACGCTCCCCTGAACCTCCGTGGTCGTCGTGATGCAGTGTGGATTCCCGGTCGCCTCCGCCAGACCGATATGGAAGCGCACGTCAAGCTGGCGGTAGACGGTGAAGTCCGCGGTTGCTCCGTCCATCGCGCGGCCCAACTCAGAGAGCATGCTGATCGCCTCCGGGTGCGCTCGCCGACAGGCCAGTACTGCGACACCCACCTCGACCGCGATGCGGTAGTCCCAGGTCTCGTGCCAACGATCGAGCAGCTCAGCCGGCGGTGGCGGCGCCGGGGGAAGCTCGTCGACGACGAACGTGCCGCCGCCACGACCACGGGTCGCGTGCAGGTGCCCGCTCTGGCCGAGCGCGACCAGCGCCTGGCGCAGCGTTGAGCGCGCGATGCCTAGCTTCGCGCACAGCTCCCGTTCGGCGGGCAGCCGCGTGCCCGGTGGCAGCAGTCCCAGGCGGATGGCCGTGCCGATCCTGTCAACCGCCTCCTCAAACGCCGTCTGGGAGCGCACCGGCGCGAAGATCGCATCGAGCGAGGTGGCTGTGTCAAGCGTGCCTGTGCGCTCGCTGATCGTCATCGTGCTGTCGTTTCGGGGCTCACAGCCGCTCGAAGCCGCGTACCCGTTCCCAATCTGTCACGGCGGCGTCAAACGCTGTCAGCTCGACGGTCGCGGCGTTCACGTAATGCGCCACTACCTCCTCGCCAAAGGCACGGCGAGCCACGTCGCTGGCGGCAAAGAGGTCTCGAGCGTCCCGCAACGTGGGCGGCAAACGCGGCCTGCTCTCGCTGACGTACGCATTTCCCTCAAGCGCCGGCTCGAGCTCGAGCCCCTGCTCCACACCCTCCAGTCCGGCGGCGATCAGCGCCGCCAGGGCCATGTAGGGGTTCAGATCCGCTCCTCCGGAGCGGTTCTCGAAGCGCAGTGAATGGCCGTGTCCAACCACCCTGAAGGCGCAGGTGCGATTGTCGTGGCCCCACGCGACCGTTGTGGGGGCGAACGAGCCTACGGCGAAGCGCTTGTAAGAGTTGATGTTGGGAGCAAGCAGCAGCGTTAGTTCTCGAGCGTAGGCGAGCTGCCCGGCGAGGAACGACTCGAAGGTGTGCCGGTCACGCTGGAACAGCGGTCCCTCTGCGTCCGCCAGTGAGAAGTGGATGTGGCACGAGTTGCCCTCGCGCTCGTTGAACTTCGCCATGAAGCTGATCGCCATGCCCTCCTGGGCCGCGATCTCCTTCGCGCCGTTCTTGTAGACGACGTGGTTGTCGGCCATCGTCAGCGCGTCGGCGTAGCGGAAGTTGATCTCGTGCTGCCCGTAGTTGCACTCTCCCTTGGAGTTCTCCACGACCAGTTCAGCCGCCCTCATCGAGTTGCGGATCCGGCGGATCAGCGGCTCAACGCGCGAGGTGCCAAGCAGTGAGTAGTCGACGTTGTACTGGTTGCCCGGTTCGAGTTCCCGGTAGCCCTTGCGGAACGCCTCCTCGTAGCTGTCGCGGAAGACCAGAAACTCAAGCTCGGTGGCCGCGTTGGCCGTCCAGCCACGCTCCGCCAGCCGCGCGAGCTGAGCGCGCAGCACCTGACGCGGTGAGGCCACCACATCGGTGCCATCGGCCCAGGCGAGGTCTGCCAGGCACAGCACCGTGGCGGTCTCCCACGGCATCATCCGCAGCGTCGTGAGATCCGGGCGCATCACGAAATCTCCGTAGCCCTTCTGCCACGACGCCATCTCGTATCCGTCGACCGTGTTCATCTCCACATCGACGGCCAGCAGGTAGTTGCAGCCCTCAGCGCCGTGGTGCAGCACCTCGTCCAGGAAATACCTGCCGGTCAGGCGCTTCCCCTGCAGCCGGCCCTGCATGTCCGCCAGTGCCAGTACGACGGTCTCAATCTCGCCCGCGTCGATCCCTGCTCTCAGTGCCTCGAGCTCCACCGCAACTCTCCCCTTGACTAATGCGCCTGACGACGATGTGATGCGCAGCCATGAAGGTATATGAGTCGCGCCTTAACCGCCACACCTTGATCAGCGGATGACTGAGCTCGCTGATCTGCTGCCGAGGCTCGAGCGTGAACTCGGGGTCAGCTCTGGTGCGCCTCTGCCGCTCAGCGGCGGGATCACCAACCGCAATTACCGGATGCGGCTCGGGGCGCATGACTGCGTGCTGCGGCTGCCAGGAGCCGATACGGCGCTGCTCGGGATCGATCGCGTCGCGGAGCGGCTCGCGGCCGAGCGGGCCGCGAGCCTCGGCATCGGACCGGAACTGCTCTACGCGGACGAGGATTGTCTGGTCACCGCGTTTGTCCCCGGCGTGCCGGTCGACCCGGCGCAACTCCGAGCCGACCCGGCGCAGGTTGGGCGGGCGCTGCGCGCCTTCCATGACAGCGGCCTGGAACTGCCGATGCGCTTCTGGATCCCGGAGCTGCTTGAAAAGTACGCGCTGCTGGTGCGGGAGCGCGGCGCCGGCTTGCCGCCCGCCTTCACGCGAGCTCGGGCGCTGGTTGACAGGATTGCGCGCGTGTTGCCGCTGAACGATGCCGTTCCCTCACACAACGACCTGCTGGCGGGCAACCTGATCCAGACGGGATCGAGCGTCCTGCTCGTTGACTGGGAGTACGCGGGGCTTGGGCATCGCTACTTCGACCTGGGCAACCTCGCGGTCAACAACGAGTTTGATGAAGCTGCGGAGCGGCGCCTCCTCGAGTCCTACTTCGGCGTCGCTGACGGCGGTGAACCTGCCGGGAGCGCGCAGGCGCGGCTGGCGCGGCTGCGTCTGTTCCGCCTTGTATCCGATGCCCGGGAGGCCGCGTGGGGAGTGGCTCAGGAGCTCATCTCCGAGCTGGAGTTTGACTTCGCCGCCTATGCGGATGAGCACTTTGAGCGGCTCGACCGAGCTGCCGCCGACCCACAACTGGAGGAATACCTGAATGCCGCGACCCCGTGAACTGCCTGACCGTGCCCGGATCGTGATCATCGGCGGTGGCGTTGGCGGTACCGCCATCGCGCACCAACTGGCCAAGCTCGGGGAGCGCGATGTGATCCTGCTTGACCGCAACGAGCTGACCAGTGGCTCGACGTTCCACTCGGCCGGGCTGGTCGGACAGCTGCGTGGCAGCGTCTCGCTGACCCGAATGATGATGGACTCGGTGGCCCTGTACCGGACGCTGGACTGCGGTTGGACCGAGTGCGGTGGCATCCGTCTCGCCTGCACTCCCGAGCGCGAGCAGGAGGTGCTGCGTCAGGTGGCCTGGGCGCGCACCTTCGGGCTGCCGCTCGAGCTGATCGGGCCCGAGGAGGCTCAGCGGCTGTTCCCGCTGATGGTCACCGACGGCGTGCGCTGTGGGTCCTACCTGCCCACCGACGGATATCTCGACCCCTCGCAGCTGACCTACGCGCTGGCCGAGGAGGCTCGCGCGGAGGGGGTGCGGATCTTCACCCATACGCGCGTGACCGGGATCGACGTCCGCGGCGGACGGGTGCGCGGCGTTGAGACTGAGTGGGGCCCGGTTGAGGCGGAGATCGTGGTCAACGCCGGCGGCATGTATGCAGCGGAGATCGGCCGGCTGGCGGGTGTCAGGGTCCCGATCGTGCCATTCGCGCACGAGTACCTGGTGACGCAACCATTCCGCGAACGGGAACGCGATGCCGACGGCAAGATCGTGCACCTGCCGACGCTGCGCGACCCGGACAACCTGATCTACTTCCGTGAGGAGGGGGACGGTCTGGTGATGGGTGGCTATGAACGTCACAGCGCACCGTGGTCACTGGACGCACAGCTGGTCGACCGCATCCCGGCGGACTTCAACGGTCGGCTGCTCGAGGAGGACTGGCCGCGCTTTGAGGAGATCGCCGAGAACTCCCGGCGTCGGGTTCCGGCGATGGAGGACGTCAGGGTCACGCGGCTGATCAACGGACCGGAGGCGTTCACCCCGGACAACGAGTTCTGCCTCGGCGAGAGCGACGTTGGCGGCTTCTTCGTGGCCGCCGGCTTCTGCGCCCACGGCCTGGCGGGGGCGGGCGGGATGGGGAAGCTGATGGCGGAGTGGATCGTCGCCGGCGAGCCGGGGCTTGACGTCTGGGAGATGGACATCCGCCGCTTCGGCCCGCAGTACCGCTCTCCCGCCTACACGCTCAAGCGCACCAAGGAGGTCTACGAGACCTATTACGACATCCGCTACCCCGGGCACGAGCGGCAGGCCGGTAGGCCTCTGCGGCTGCCGCCCGCCTACCAGTGGCACGCTGAGCACTACGCGAGCTTTGGCGAGAAGTCCGGTTGGGAACGGGTCAACTGGTATGAGGGCAACGCTGCCGCCGGGGACGCGAGCCTGCGCCCGCGTGGCTGGGCGGGGATGCACTGGTCGCCCGCGATCGGCGCCGAGGCACTAGGCACGCGAGCGCGCGCGGGGCTGTTTGATGAGTCCTCCTTCAGCAAGCTGGAGCTGACCGGACCGGGAGCGGCGGCGTTGCTGGAGCAGTTGTGCGACAACCGCGTGGCACGCGAGGTCGGTCAGATCACCTACACACAGATGCTCAACCGTCACGGCGGGATCGAGTGCGACTTCACTGTGACCCGTGTTGCTGAGGAGCTTTTCCAGATCGTCACCGGCACCGCCTTTGGGCAGCACGACGCGAGCTGGATCCGCCGCCACCTGCCGGCGGACGGCTCGGTGAGCCTGTCCGACGTGACCTCCCGCTGGGCCTGCTTCGGGCTCTGGGGCCCACGCGCGCGTGACGTGCTCGCGCCGCTTACTCCGGATCCGCTCGACTTCGGCTACATGCGCATGCGCGAGATCACCGTGGGCGACGTGCCGGTGCGTGCGCTGCGGGTCACCTACGTGGGTGAGTTCGGTTGGGAGCTTTACTGCCCCAGTGAATATGGCCTGAACCTGTGGCGCGCACTGTGGGAGTCCGGCGAGCCGGCGGGGATGGTGGCCGGCGGCTACCGCGCGATCGACTCGCTGCGGCTGGAGAAGGGCTACCGCGCGTGGGGCTCTGACATCACGCCTGACGAGAGCCCGTATGAGGCCGGCCTCGGGTTCTGTGTCGCAGCGGACAAGACGTTCAACGGCTCCGAGACGTTGCGCGACCGGCCGGTCACGCGGCGGTTGCGATGCATCACGCTCAGTGACCCCCGGGCGGTCACGCTCGGCAACGAGCCGGTGCGGATCGACGGGGCGGTGGTTGGCCGGGTGACAAGCGGCGGCTACGGCTACGCGGTGCAGCGCTCGATCGCCTATGCCTACCTGCCGCCGGAGGTTGATGTCGGCGCCTCGCTGGAGATCGACATCTTTGGCGAGTGGGTGTCCGGCGAGGTCACCCGTGAGCCGCTGTATGACCCGGAGGGGGCGCGGCTGCGGGGGTGAGGCAGCGTCCAGTTCGCCAGATCCGACCGCAAACCCGCGAAGTTGGCAAACTGGGGCCCCGATGACCGCACCCGCCTCCGTACTCTCCGATGCGACGATC
Source organism: Actinomycetes bacterium (assembly GCA_021820105.1). GTDB lineage: Bacteria > Actinomycetota > Thermoleophilia > Solirubrobacterales > Solirubrobacteraceae > Palsa-465. The sequence continues at coordinate 23,826 of JAKAED010000029.1, forward strand.
CTGCGCTACGTCCAGGAGGGGCGGATCAGAGTCGACCCGTGGGATCCGAAGATGGTCCAGCCGGCCAGCATCGACCTGCGCTTGGGCGACTCCTTCCGCGTCTTCCACAACCATCGGGCAACGGCGATCGACCTGCGTGATCCGCCGGCCAACCTGACTGAGGAGGTTGTGGTCGCGCCCGGTGAGGCATTTGTGATCCACCCCGGCGAGTTCTGCCTGGGCCGCACGCTGGAATGGGTCGGCATTCCGGATGACATCGTCGCCCGGATCGAGGGGAAGTCCAGCCTCGGCCGTCTGGGCTTGATCGTGCACGCCACCGCCGGCTTCTGCGATCCCGGGTTTGAGGGCACCCTGACGCTTGAGCTCAACAATCTGACCCGTGTTCCGATCCGGCTCTACCCGGATCTGCCCATCGCTCAGCTGTCCTTCATGACGCTGGACCGGCCGGCTGAGCGGCCCTACGGCAGCCCCGGTCTGGGCAGCCACTATCAGGGCCAGTTGGCGGCCACAGAGAGCCGCTACGAGGGTGGGCCGGCGGCGGCCGGAGGCACGGCAGCGTGACGCCAGCGCGTGCTTCGGTACTACATTCCCATCCAGAGCGTGCCCAGCTGGGGCCGATTCTCGGAGGCGGGGTGAGCTGGCTAACGGCGACCACATGATGAGCTTGAGAGGAACAGCATGACCACCGAAACGGCACAGAATCAGGGCGGTGCGGGCGTGACGGGCGGCGACACGCTCACGATCGTCGACAACCGCACGGGGAAGACCTACGAGGTTCCGATCGAGGACGGCACGATCCGTGCCACGGAGCTGCGCAAGATCAGGGTCGACGAGGACGACTTCGGGATCATGACCTATGACCCCGCCTACATGAACACGGCCTCGTGCCGGTCCTCGGTCACCTACATCGATGGCGACAAGGGGATCCTCGAGTACCGCGGCTACCCGATCGAGCAGCTGGCGGAGAAGTCCACCTACCTGGAGGTCGCCTACCTGCTCATCCACGGGCGGCTGCCGAGCCGCACCGAGCTGGACGAGTGGACGCACCTGATCACAACCCACACGTTCGTGCACGAGAACATCAAGGGTTTCATGCAGGGGTTCCGCTACGACGCGCACCCGATGGGCATGCTGCTGGCCTCCGTCGGCGCGCTCTCGACCTTCTATCCGGAGGCCAACCAGATCAAGGACGAGACGCTGCGCATGATGCAGGTCGTGCGGCTGGTGGCCAAGATGCCGACGTTGGCGGCCTTTGCCTACCGGCACAACAAGGGCATGCCGTACGTGTACCCGGACAACGACCTGAGCTACGCGGGCAACTTCCTGTCGATGCTGTACAAGGTCGCGGAGCTCAAGTACCAGCCTGACCCCCGGCTCGAGCGCGCGCTGGACGTGCTCTTCATCCTGCACGCTGACCACGAGCAGAACTGCTCCACAAGTGCCGTGCGCGGCGTCGGCTCATCGCAGGTTGATCCCTACTCCGCTGTGACGGCCGGAGTCGCGGCACTGTACGGACCGCTGCACGGCGGCGCCAACGAGGCTGTGTTGCGGATGCTGCGCAGGATCGGCACGCAGGACAACATTCCCGGCTTCATTGAGGGCGTGAAGGCCGGCAACGAGCGCCTGATGGGCTTTGGTCATCGGGTCTACAAGAACTTCGATCCACGCGCCAAGATCATCAAGAAGGCTGTTGATGACGTGTTCGAGGTGACCGGCAAGAACCCGCTCCTGCACATCGCCACCGAACTCGAGAAGATCGCGCTGGAGGACGACTACTTCGTCTCCCGCAAGCTCTACCCGAACGTCGACTTCTACTCCGGGCTGATCTATGAGGCGCTGGGCATGCCTGTCGAGATGTTCCCGGTGCTGTTCGCAATCGGCCGCACGAGCGGCTGGATCGCGCAGTGGCTAGAGATGATCGATGACTCCGAGCAGAAGATCGCGCGTCCGCGTCAGATCTACACGGGCGGCCGCGGCATCGATTACGTGCCGATCGAGCAGCGCTGATCAGGGCGTCCGATGTCTGACGGCGTCACCACGGCCCGGCTCGACCAGCCGCCCGAGCAGCGCTTCGCGCGGCTGCGCGGGCCGCTGGGCGTGCACTCCTTTGGCATCAACGTCCTGACGTTCGAGCCTGGCCAGCGCAGCCGCATCCATCGGCACGCACGCCAGGAGGAGGTCTACGTGGTGCTCGACGGCGCTCTCACCCTGATCGTCGAGCGTGAGCCGTCCAGATACGCGGTTGGCGACATTGTGCGGGTCGCCCCAGAGATCCGGCGCCAGCTCGTCAACCATGGACCCGGTGTGCTCCGGCTGCTGGCGCTGGGGGGCGACGCCGAGCATGAGCACGAGCCGCGGGACGCGGAGGCCTTCAACGATTGGGACGAGACGGAGGGGGGCACGCCACAGAGCGTGCCGATCCCAGCGGACCTGCCCGCCTCCGAACTGATCTGATCAAGGGGCCAGGAAGCTGCTCCGCAGCGAGTCCCCGACGAGGTTGAACGCGATCACGGTCACCATGATCATCAGGCCTGCGGGATAGACCTCCCACCAGTAGCCGTCCAACAGGTAGGACGTGCCCTGATAGAGCATGCCGCCCCAGCTGGTCGCGGGCGCCGGCAGGCCGAATCCCAGGAAGCTGAGCGTGGCCAGCAGGATGATCGCGTCGGCGACCTGGAAGGTCGCGTTGACGACCAGCGTGCCGAGCGTGCCGGGCAGCACATGACGCACAACGATCCGCGCCGATGTTGCTCCCATACCGCGGGCGGCGTCAACAAACTCCCTGCTCCGAAGCGAGAGCGACTCACCCCGGATCAGGCGCGCCGGGCCAAGCCAGGAGAGCAGCGAGATGACCCCGATCAGCAGCGGCAGGGTGGGTTGCGTGACCGTCGCCAGGTAGATCAACACGAAGATCGCGGGCAGTGCCAGGAGGGTGTCCACAGCCCGCATCATGAGCGCGTCCAGCGCCCCGCCGGCGAGACCGGCGACGGCACCCCAGAGCGCGCCGAAGCTGGTTGCCAGCAGCGCCACCGCCAGGCCGATCTCCAGGGAAGCGCGGCCTCCCACCATCAGTCGCCCCAGCACGTCATAGCCATTGGCGTCGGTGCCCAATGGATGCGCCCCGCTGGGTCCCAGGTTCGTGATCGCGACGTTCGCGTGGGTCTGATCCGTCTGGTACAGCAACGGTCCCAGGAAGCAGAAGCAGAGCAGCAGGAGGATGAGGGTGAGACCGGTGGCGACGGCAGGGCGGTCGCGCAACTTGAGGGTCATTGCGTCTCCTGACGCAGATGCACGCGGGGATCCAACAGGGCGTACGCGATATCGGCCAGCGCGCTGCCCAGCACGGTTGCCAGGGCGACAACCACGGTCACGCCCAGTTCCACCGGGTAATCCGCGTTGGCAGCGGCGGTCCAGTAGCTCAGACCGACGCCGGGCACGTTGAACACGTACTCCACAACGAGCCCGGAGGTGAGCAGCATCGGCACGGACATGCCGAGCAGCGTCACCACACCCAGCAGGGAGTTGCGCAGCACGTGTCGCGCCAGCACCAGGCGCTCAGGAAGCCCCTTGGCGCGGGCCAGTCGCACGTAGTCCTGCGCCAACGTCTCCAGGGCCGCCGAGCGCATGTAGCGGCTGAACCAGGCGACGTTGACGAGCGTCAGCGTGAGCACCGGCAGGACCAATCCCATCGGGTCCGCGAGGATGCCCGCAGGGGCGGAGGACTGCCCCGCCTCCGGTGGCAGCAGGCGTGCGCCGATGCTGAGGCCCGCGATCAGCAGCAGTGCGAGCCAGTAGGCCGGCATCGCGTAGAGTCCCAGTCCGACGGTGGTGAGGATGCGGTCGAACGCGCGGCCACGGTGAACCGCCTGAGCGATCCCCAGCGGCAGCGCGAGGATGAGCGCCAGCGTGAGCCCCAGGCCGACCAGGATCAGGTCGTTTGGAACCTCTTGGGCGATCAGCGCGCCCACACTCTGGTTGAGTCGGTAGGAGTAGCTGAGGTTGCCGTGCAGAAGCCGCCAGAGGTAGTCCAGGTACTGGATCGGGAGTGGCTGGTCAAGTCCGTTAGCGGCGTTGAACGCGGCCACCGCACGGGGCGATGCGCGCGGCCCCAGGATCGCGTGGGCGATGCTGCCGGGCGTCAGCCGCTCGAGCATGAACACCACCAGCGTGACCCCCAGCAGGACGCCCGCGGCCTGCGCCAGGCGTCTGACCGCAAAACCTGCCAGCGGCGTACGTGCCCGGCCGCCGGGAGGCCGTGCTGCGGCCAGCTCCTCCTGCTGCTGCGTGGCGACGCTCACCGGACGAAGTACCACTCCTCCGGGCTCAGATACCCGTACGCGTTCGGCGTGGCTCCCGCAAGGTTGGACTGGAAGCTCAGCAGCGTGCCCGGTGAGGGTTGCCAGAAGTCCGGGAGCTGCAGCCGCACGGCGTTGGCGTACGCGTCCAACGCCTGCTGGGCGACCCGGCCGGGTGCGGTGGTGGTTGCCTTGATCAGGCTGTCCACGCGCCGGTTGGAGTAGCTGCCGACATTGCCGAGCGCACCCGTTTGGAAGATCTCCTCGCCGGTTGGGTAATGATCCGGTGCGAACACCCAGGCCGACCCATATTGACCCAGCTGCCAGTTGCAGGCCGCAGTGTGCGGCGCGCAGGGTTCGATCTCGGCATTGATCGTCGCGTTGGTCACCTCTCTGAGCTGGAGTTGGATGCCGACCCGGCGTGCGACGGACTGCAGGTCCACCATGGCGCCGTCCGTGGAGGACATGCCGCTGGGATACATCAGCGTGAAACGCAGCTCCTGGCCGCCCGGGATGTCCGCTCCGCACTGGTCACGGCCGTTGCCGGGACGAATGCACCTGGTGATCCCGGCCGCCATCACCTTCCACCCATGGGCGGCAAGGAGCCGGCGGGCGGCGGCGACGTTGAACGGATAGGGATCGATGCGGGCCAGCGTGTCCGCAAACGGGTTGGCTGGCTGTGCCGGAACCGGACTGTAGGTCGGTACGCCCAAACCCTGGTAGTAGGCGTGGATCCAGCCACGCTGGTCGACCAGATGCTGGAAGGCCTGGCGGAAGTAGAGCTGGCGCAGGATCGGGCCCACGGTCGGGTTGTTGAAGTTGGGCTCGAAGTAGTCAAACCCATACGGGTAGAAGGCGGTCAGGCGGTAGCCCTGGGCGCGCAGCGTCGCGGCCTGGGGGACATCGGGATCGGGCACGTAGCCGACTGAGATCTGCGGGGCTGAACCGCCCTGGTTGCCCTTGGATGCGCCTGCCCGCAGCACTGAGAACTCCGCTGTCTCACTGGTGAACGGAAGCTCCACGAACCGCGCCAGGCGCGGCCTGTTCGGACCGCTGTAGGTCGGGTTCGGTATGAACGTGGCCTGGCCGGACGCGGTCAGCGAGCGCAGCTTCCAGGCGCCGTCCACCACCGACCAGATCGGGCTGGAGGTGTAGCTGGCGAGCCGCTTTGCCTGGTCATCCAGGAAGCGGTACACGGCGCGGGCACCGGCCGGGTAGTTATCTGGTAGGCCTCCTGGGCCGAAGGTGGGGGGCGGGCCCGAGCCGGGCAGTTGGGTCACGTCCCAGGCGAGCGGCAACGGCGTGATCTGGGACAGTTCGTTGTCCGTGAACCAGACCGGGTTGTAGGACCGGTTGAGTTGCAGCCGCACGGTGCGCGGCCCGACCGCCTTCCAGGACGTGAGGTTGTCCGGAAAGCCCCCGGGCACGTACGAGGCCCAGGCGGCACGGTTGGCCCGCAGCAGGTTGATCCAGAAGATCACGTCGCGGGCGCTGACGGTTTCGCCGTTGGACCATCTGGCGTGCTTGAGCGTGATCGTGACGACCCGGTTGTGGTCGCTGTAGACGGGGGCATCCGCGAGCGACAGCGCGTAGTCGGCACGGGTGTGGCCGCGGTCGCCGTACCAGTAGAGCGGCCGGTACATGAGCGTCTGAAAGTCGTAGACGTTCTCATTGGAGTAGTAGGCACCCGAGATCAGGGGAAAGATGTAGTTGGGCGGCTGCAGCGGCTGCTCGGCCCAGTAGGCGGTGCCGCCACGGATCGGCGTGCCGGTGCTGGCTAGCACCCGTTGCGACGGTTGCCTGCCGGCCACATTGCCGGCCACATTGCCGGCCACGTGCGCCACGCCACACGCCGCCAGCAGGACCGAGGCGATGATGGCCGCGAGTCCGACTCGCCACTTGCTGTCCACTGCTTGCTCCCTCCGCCGGCATGACCCGGATCAGGTTCTACGGTCGGCGCCTTGCAGCGCCCTCTCAGCCGGAATGGCTCCCGCGTTGTTCAGTCTCCGATTGTAGGCTCGTACCCCGGGTCGGCGCCACCGGAAACGACGAGGTCGAACGCTTCGGGCGGTCGCGTGGTGAAGTATTCGCGTTCGGCCTGCAGCCATTCCTCATCCCACTCCGCCGCGCTGATGCGCCCGTGCAGCCGCCGGAGCCGCACCGGCTCCGGGGTGGTGATCAAGATCGTGCGCGCGACCAGGTCCGCCAGGGCGGGCGCGGCTGATGAGACGCCCTCGATCAGGATCACGCGCGAGCCCGTGCTCGGCGTCTGCTCCAGATCGTCACGCCGCAGCCGGACGATCGCGGGCGTCAGCGCCTGGGCACGCAACGCCTCCCAGTCGTAGTACGCCGCCATTGGATGGCCATCGGCGTGCTCACGGGCCTCATGGAAGAAGTCGTCCATTGCGATCGTGACAGCCGCCAGCGACCGCGCTGCCGTCGCCGTGATGGTCGTCTTGCCGGCGGCGCCGTGGCCGTCGATGGCCACCACCAGTGGGCCCGGCACCTCCTGCTGCCAGACACGAATCGCGGCGACCACCCGTTCGGCGGCGGTCACAGCACCAGCGTTCCGGCGTTCCGTCGCAGCCACAGGGCCTGCTCGCGATGGTCCGGGCAGTGCCGCTGCACCAGCGCCCAGAAGCGCGGCGAGTGATCCATGACGGCAAGGTGGCAGACCTCGTGCCAGACGACATAGTTCAGCACCGCCTCAGGAGCTAGCAGCAGCCGCCAGTTGAAGCTGAGCCCGCCGCTGCGCGAGCAGCTGCCCCAGCGTGTGCGCTGGTCGCGAATCGTGAGGCGCGTGTGCTGGAGCCCGGTCAATTCGCATGCGCGTTCCACGCGCGCGCTGAACTCGGCGCGGGCCATCCGCCGATACCACCGCTCGAGCGCCGGCGTCCGCTGCGGTCCGATCGGCACCAGCAGGGTGTCGCCGCGCCGGGTGACAAGCGCGCGACCGGACTCGGGATGCAACGTGAGGCTGCTGCCCAGATAGGGCACCGTGTCACCGCGCGCCAGCACACTGGCGCGCTGCCGCTCGACCTCGGCCAACCTCCGTTCGATCCAGGGGCGCAGCTCCTGAACCGCATCGTCCGCCGCGTGCGCAGCGCATCGCTGCGGGAGCACCACCTCGACCGTGCCGGAGCGATCCACGACCACGCGCACCCGACGGGCGCGCGCCGAGCGGCGCACCTGATAGGCAAGCGTGGCCTCATGCCGTGTGGAGGCAAGCGGTTGTTGAATAAGCGCATACACCCGCGGAAAGGGTACGGTCCCGCTACGACATGCCTGCCATCCCTGAGCCACCAGGCCGCTTCGGCGACGCTCTGATCGAACTGCGGCCCATCGCAGAGTGGGACATCCCTGAGGTGCTGATCGCCCACCAGGATGACCGCGAGCTGCATCGGCGCCGCGGAATGGCCAAACCACCGACCGGCGCCCAGCTCGGCCGCGAGGTTGAACGAGCGCCCGAGCGCCGTCTGAGCGGTGACTCAATCGAGCTGACGATCGTCGAGCCCGGCAGCAACGACTGCCGCGGGCGGGTGGAGATCTTCGCGCTTGACTGGGAAGAGCTGACGGCGAGTGTGCGTGTGTGGGTGGCTCCGCAGCTCCGCGATCGTGGGCTTGAGCAGCGTGCTGCGGAACTGGCCACGCAGTGGCTGCGCTCGGCTGTGGGCTTGCACGATCTTGATGTGACGTTGCTCACGTAGACTGCGGCCCACAATGGCGTCCAGCTCCGTCATCGCCAGGCGCTACTTCGATGCGCTCAGCCGACGCGATCTGGAGGCTGCGCTTGGCTGCTGGGCGCCGGGCACCGCGGAGGACATCAACATCCGCTTCGGGGAGCTGTTTGAGGCGTTTCCGGATCTGCGGATCGAGCTGCTCGACACAACCACGCAGCGTGAACGCTGTGTGGTCCGCTGGCGCGCCACCGGCACGTTCCTTGGTCCGGGGAGACTGCAGGGGTTCGCGGCCAATGGCGGGCAGATCTCGATCGATGCCTGCGATGTGCTTGAGGTCCGTGAGGACCAGATCGTCGGCGGTGGGTTCTACATGGATGGCGCCGAGGTGCT
>JAKAED010000178.1 GCA_021820105.1 Actinomycetes bacterium
GTTGCTGCTGGCCGGTCGGATTGATGCGTGGTTGGGGCAATTTTCAGCTGCCGAGCAGGCTGTCACGCAATCACTGAAGCGCATGCGTCCCTCCGAGCCCATCGCGCACCGCGTCACGGCGCTGATCGCCCTCACCGAGTCGCGCCTCGCGCAGGGCAACGTCGCAGCGGCGGCGCAGAGCCAGGCGGTCCTCGCGAAACTCGAGCCGCTCGCCCCGCAGACGCTGTTGCTTGATGCGCGCATCAAGCTTGCGCACGGCGATCTGATCGGTGGCACTGATGAACTCGAACGGGTTGTGGCTAATGTGCCAGGTTTCGTCGAGGCGCGCATGGCGCTGGGGGCGGCGCTGCTGCAACAGGGGGATTTCCAGCAGGCGCAGCAGCAGCTGCAGCAAGTGGTCTCGGCCACCCCGGACAACCTGCAGGCCCGCAAACTCCTTGCCGATGTGCAGCTGAAGCTGGGTGAGCCCGGGGCAGCGCTGAGTGTGCTCACCCCTGCGCTCGGCGCGTCGTACCTCGATCCGCAGCTGCTCTCGCTGTTCGACCAGGCCGCGCGGCGCTCGGGGAACGCGCAGGCGCTGCTCCAGGCGCTCGAGCGCAACCAGCGCGAGCATCCGCACGATCAGGCGGTGGCGGTCAATCTCGCAGCGGTGTACCTGAGCAGCGGTCATGCGGCACAGGCATTGGCGCTGCTGCAGAAGACCCCGGACACAGGGAATCTACGGCGTGACAAGCTGCTGATCGCCGCGGTGCTCGCGACCCGCGGCGCCGATGCAGCCGGGCAGCAGGTCGCCGCGCTCCTCGCGGCGCATCCGCGTGACCCGGGGATGCTCGATCTCGCGGCCTCGTTCTGGGCCTCGCAGAAGCGACTGGATCGCTCCCGCACGCTGCTGCGCCAGGCGCTCGTCGTCAATCCCAATGATCTAACGTCACTGATCGGCCTGGCGCACGTGGAGGAGGCCGAGGGCGATGCGGCCGCGGCCCAGCACCGCCTGAGCGCTGCGCTCTCGGCCCATCCCGAGGTGCTGGCGGTGCGTTTGGCGCTCGCCCAGATCCTGATGCAGACGCGTGCTTTCGCTGCGGCGCGCACCGTGCTTCAGGACGCAAAGGGGGCGGGTACCTCGCCGGAGGTGCAGTTCGGCCTCGCACAGGTGGCGCTTGCCCAGGGCGACCTCGCTGCGGCCAATGCCGCCCTGGACCGGGCGATCGCTGCGCGGCCCGGGCAGCCTGCGCTGCTCGAGAATGCGGGGTTGCTGCTGATGCAGGCGAACCAGTATGCGGCAGCGCTTGATCGGTTTACACAGGCCACCACAGCGCAGCCCGACGACCCGATGTATTGGCTCGACAGCGCGCGCGCGCAGCTCGCGCTGAACCAGCCGGCCGCGGCCCGCGCCTCTTTGGAGAAGGCCGACCATCTGCAACCGGACTGGCTGCCCGTAGTGAGTGCGCTGGCACTGATCGATGTCCGTCAGGGCAACGGGCAGGCGGCGCTTTCGCGGGTCGACGCGCTGCTGGCCCACGCTCCCGGGGATCCTGGAGCGCTGACGCTGAAGGGGGACGTGGAGCTTGCGCTGCATCAACCGGCGGCGGCAATGTCGGCCTACAGCCAGGCGCAGGGTCTGCGCCCGAGCGCCGTGGTGGCCGTGAAGCTCTATCAGGCCCGCCTTGCTGCGCGCGCGCACGACCCCGCCCAGCCGTTGCAGCAGTGGCTGGCGCATGTGCCCACAGACTGGCGGGTCCGTGGGGTGCTCGGCAATTATTACCTCCTGGTGGCACATTCACCGCAGCAGGCGATACCCCAATTCCGGGCGGTCCTGAAGCAAGTGCCGAACGATGTGGTCGCGCTGAACAACCTGGCGTGGACTCTGAGTCGCGCGGGTGATCCGGCGGCTCTGTCCCTGGCCGAGCGTGCCTACCGCCTGGCGCCCGCCTCGGCCGGCGTCAACGACACCCTGGGGTGGGTTCTCGCGAGAAAGGGCGAGGGGGCGCAGGCGCTGCCGTACCTCGCGCGGGCAGTACAGCTCGCTCCCCAGGACCCACAGATTGCCTACCACTACGCCTACGTGCTCTCCAAGACGGGTCGGCAGACCCAGGCCCGGCAGATCCTCTCCAAAATCCTTGCAAGCCCGCAGGCGTTCGACGCGCGGCACAAGGCGCAGCAGCTGCTCGCCACCCTCGGGGTGTGAGCGGTGCTTGAGATGTTGACCACAGATCACGACATTACTTTCGGCTAGGCTGACATTATGTTGCGACATCGCTCACGGTTTTCGGGGTTGCTCGCCATCGGCGTACTGGTGGCGTACTGCGCACTCCTGCCGGCCCGGGCGCAGGTGCCCCAGCCTGCGCCTGGAGAAATTGCCGGCAAGGTGAACAAGGCGTCCAAGGACTACGTGATCGGACCGGGCGATGTGCTTGGTATCTTCGTCTGGCAGAATCCGGACCTGTCACAGAAGGCGGTGCCTGTGCGTCCCGACGGGCGCATCTCCACGCCCCTGATCCCCAATATCAGGGCGGCCGGCCGGACACCGTCGCAGCTCGCTCACGCCATCGACCAGGTGCTGAGCCAGTACATTCGCTCGCCCCGGGTTACGGTGATCGTGAAGCAGGCGCTGAGTGTGCTTAGCCAAGTGCAGGTCATCGGTCAGGTGGTGCACCCGGAGTCGATTCCCTACCACGAGGGCATGAAGGTGCTCGATGTAGTGCTTGCGGCCGGCGGGCTCACCCCCTATGCCGCTGGCAATGACGCCAAGCTCGAGCGGGTGGTTGACGGGAAGACGCTGGTGCTGCACGTGCGCCTGTCGAACCTCATTAACAAGGGCGACCTGTCACAGAACCTGCCGGTCAAGCCCGGCGATGTGCTAGTCGTGCCCGAATCGATCTTCTGACCGGGGGCCCGATGGCAAGCTCTTCCTTTTTTTCGGATCTGGCGGACTTCCAGGACCAGCTGCGTGGCATCTGGCGCTTCAAGTGGACGGCACTCGTCGTGGCCTGGTCGGTGGCGATCCTGGCGTGGGGGGTGGTGTTCCTGATCCCCAACAAGTACCAGGCCACGGCCCAGATCTTTGTCAATCCCGGCACCACGCTTCAACAGGCGACTCATGGGATCAGCCTGGGCGATGACATCGGCGCCCAGATCCAGCAGGTAAGCGATGTCCTGTTGAGCGACCCGCAGCTGCGCAAGGTCGCTGAGGAAACGAACCTGATGACCGGCGCCATCACCGCCGAGCAGCAGCAGGCGGTGATCGATGACCTGCGCAGCAATATCGATTTGGAAGCCCTCACGAACCCCAAAGACCCCAAGAGCAGGGTCACGCTGTTCACACTGAGTTATACGAACACCAACCGCGAGCACGCCATCCAGGTCGTGAACCGACTGCTGAACGACTTTGTCGAGGGTTCGCTTACGGGCAAGAGTCAGGGCTCGGCTCAGGCGGCGCAATTTCTGACGCAGCAGGTGGCCGACTACGGGCGGCGACTCTCGCAGACCGAGCAGCAGCTCGCGGACTTCAAGCGGCGCAACATCGGGCTGGTGCCTGGCCAGCAGGGCGACGCATTCACGCAGTTGCAGGCCGACGAGGGTCAGCTGAGGCAGCTGAAGGGCAATCTTTACGTGGCCCAGCGCGAGCGCGATGCGCTCGCCCAGGAGATGCGGGCCGGGCAGCAGTTTACGAGCGGCGGACCAGCAGCCTCTTCGGCCGGGGCGGTCGGGGGCGCAGCACTTGACACCGAGCAGCAGATCGCCGTCGATCAGCAGAGGCTCGATCAAATGCTGCTGCAGTACACGCCCCAATACCCAGACGTGATCGCGCTCCAACGGACGATCCGGGAACTCAAAGCGCGTCAGAAGGAGCAGATGGCCGCTGCGCAGAAAGGTGACGTCAGCGCCGCCTCTGCGCTCGGTCTCACGGCGAATCCGGTCTTCCAGAAGCTTGAAGAGCAGTACAACACCGAACAGGTCGAGGTTGCCTCGATCCAGCAGCAGATCTCCGACCTCAAGCAGCAGATGACCGCCCTCAAAGGCAAGATCGGTGCCGCGCCGCAGGTCCAGGCCGAATATGCCCAGCTTACCCGCAATTACGAGGTCACGAAGAAGCAGTACGATGCGCTGCTCGCCCGGCTCGACAGCACGCGCCTCGGGCAGCAGGCCGCCTCGACAGGACTCGTGGACTTTAAGGTGATCAATCCACCATCGGCCAAGTACACGCCGGTCTCGCCGAAGCGACCGCTGCTCATCATCGGGATGTTCTTCTTCGCGCTTGGCGCGGGGATCGGCGTCGCATTCCTGCTGCACATGTTGCGTCCTGTGTTCGTGAGCGCCCGCCAGCTCGGCGAAGTGACCGGCCTCGTGGTGCTTGGCGCGGTAAACATGGCGTGGGCGAACCGGCACCGTGTCGAGATCCGTCGCAGCGGGGTTCGCTACGCTTGTTGGGCGGCCGGGCTGCTGGTCACCGCCGTAGCGGTACTGGTGCTGCAAGGACCCATTTCCAACCTGGTCGGGGGATTGCTCACATGAGCGTGGTTGAGAAGGCGATCCGCAAGCTCCAGGAGCGGAAGCAGCACCTGGGCGAGCATCCCTCGCCCCCAGGTGAGGTGCCCGAGATTCCCACGGCGCACGAGGCAGGCTCCGAGCATCCGCGGGAGGGCGCGACGCCATCGCACCTGCCCCCGATTATTCTCGAGCGTGAGGCGCTGCGCGCAGCCGGACTCCTGCCACCCACGGAGGACGCCGGTCTGCTCGCGCGCCAGTACCGCAAGATCAAGGACCCGCTGATTGCGCAGGCCGTTGGCCGGGGGGTGCCGCGCGCACCCAAGGGTCATCTGATCATGATCGCAAGCGCCATGGCCGGAGAGGGCAAGACCTTCACTGCGGTCAATCTGGCACTGAGCTTGGCGCGGGAGAAGGACTTCAGAGTACTGCTCGTGGATGCGGATGTTGCCAAGCCGCAGTTGAGCCACCTGCTCGGACTCGGCCAGTCACCCGGGCTGCTCGATGCGCTGCGCGACGGACATCTCGATGTGGAGTCGCTCATCCGCGCCACCGACGTCCCGACGCTGTCGTTCCTGCCTGCCGGAGTGGGTGCCGAGGAAGCCACGGAGCTGCTCTCGAGTGTACGCATGAAGCAGATCGCGGAGTACCTGGGGCGGCAGGAAAGCCGGCGCATTGTGGTCTTCGACTCCCCGCCGCTGCTGCAGACCACCGAGTCGTCTGCGCTCACCCACGTGGCAGGCCAGATCGTGGTGGTGGTGCGTGCGGAATTTACGCCTCAGCCGGTGCTGCTTGATGCGCTGAAGACCCTGGAGGGGCATCCGGCCGTCTCGCTGGTGCTCAACCAGAGCACGCGGTCGGTCGCCTCCGCGTATTATTATTATGGTTACGGAAACGAGCGCCCGAATACGGACAGTGCCTAGGGCTCTGGCGCAAAATCCGGGGGGCTCGATCCATGCCGGAGCATGTTCCGGCGTGCCGGGGAAGTACACGCATGAAAATCGACGCACGACACTATTGTCTCGCCCTGCTCGCCTTCGGTTGGCAGGTGCAAGCCGCAGCGCAGCAGTTGATGCAGCCGGCTGCCGTCGCTTCGGCACCCACACAACAGTCCGGATACGTCGACCTGTTGGGCGGACTCGCCTACACGGACAATGCGCGGCTCTCGAGCAGTCATCGCACCAGCGATGGCATTGCGATTGCCGGCCTCAATACTAACTACCAGCGCACGGGCGAGCTCAGCCTCAACCTGCTGGGTAATCTCGCGCGTATTCAATATCTGCAGGGATCCTACGCCGGCAGCTTCTACGGACAGTTCTTCGGCTCGGGGGTGCTTGGCAAACCCACCGACTTCCTGCAGTGGCAGCTTTCCGACGCGTTCGGCGAAGAAATGACCAATCCGTTGGAGTCCCCGACGCCGCAGAACCTGCAGACGATCAACAATGTTGCAACCGGGCCGCTGCTGAATTTTCACTTCGGATTCACAAATCGCTTGACGCTCTCTGGGGTGTATTCGCGCACCACATACGAGCGCTCGCCGTTCGATTCGCAGACCTACCAGGGGGGGGCACAGTTTCAGCACACGCTCCCGGGCGCCTCGACTATATCGCTCTACGCTAGCACCGCGCATACCACATACATAGACAGTGCGGCGGTGCGCAGTTATTTTTCCGGCAACACGGCTTACGACATCCGGCAGGCTTCGCTTTCGTACAAGGCGCGGTATGTGCGCACGCGAGTCTTGCTGACCATGGGTTACAACTTTCTGCAGTATGGGGGTGCACCAACACACGGGGCGCCCCTCTACCGTGTACGTCTTAGTCGGCAGATCTCACCCTTCTCCAAGGTGTTCATTGGCGGCGGACAAGCATACTCCACCAATGGAGCCTCGCTTGAATCGCCCGGTGCGCGGGTAGGCCTGCAGCTTGGCGCCTCTTTGAACGCCGGATACGCAGTGGCCCAGCCGTTCAATGAGCGCTCCGCGGATGTGGGCTGGATATTTCAGCGCGCGCGGAACAGCTTGACGGTCAGCGGCAACTATCGTCAGGAACTCTTCGGTCAGACGAGCGTCAATCATCAATTCGATCACCGGGATGAGGGGGCCGTTATCATTCTCGAGCGACAGCTACGTCCGAGACTGAGCGTACGGCTTAGAGTTCATGGTTATTGGCAGGATT
>JAKAED010000030.1 GCA_021820105.1 Actinomycetes bacterium
CCGGAGGTCACCGGACGGTTGGGGTATCTGTTCAAGCACGCCGGAATGCTGATGGCCGAGCTCAATGCCGAGGCGCTCGCTCCGCTCGGCATTACTGCCCGCGAGCACGCAGTTCTGCTCCTGCTCGCCGACCATGAACCGTCATCACAGCAGCAAGCCGCCAGTCGACTTGGCCTTGATCGGACCACGATGGTTGCGATCCTTGACACGCTCGAGGACAGAGGGCTCGTCTTTCGGCATCCGCATGCCGAAGACCGTCGGCGCAACGTCGTGGAGCTCACCGCCACCGGCAAGGACACCATGCGGCGGGCCACCAAAGCGAGTGACGCAGCCGAACGCAAGCTGCTCGCGCCGCTGAGTCGCGAGGACGCGCAGCGCCTCCGAGCGGCGCTGCGGCGTGTCGTAGTAGGCCCCGCGAGTTGACGTTTGGGCGAGTCAGCGTCGAGCGCGGCGGGATTGCGTAGCTTCCGATCTACGCGCTGTCCTGGGGAGCTGTGATGGCTGTCCGTCGCGGCGAACCGAGGAGAGCGTCCTCTCAACTGTGGATCGCCCTGGGTGTGATGGAGTCTCCAGCCACCCCAGGACGATTCACCGACGGCTCTTTCGGGGCCCTCAACGGAAGCTGGCGTTGCCCACACCAGGCACGTCGTCGCTGACCCCGACGCGGCTGCCCAGCGCGGTCAGTTATGGCGGGCGTGAGGCGAGCGGAGGCTCCTGAGGCCGGTGCGAATTTCGTCAACCAGGATCTCGGGCTGCTCGAGGGCTGCGAAGTGTCCGCCCTTGGCGGCTTGGCCGTAGTGGATCAGGTTGCTGTAGGTGTCTTCGATCCAGCTGCGTGGCAGCCGCGGGATGTCGCGTGGGAACACGGTCACCGCTACCGGCAGCGTGAGCTGCGGGCCGGACATGGTGGCCGATCGGTTCTCCCAATAGATACGGGCGGACGACGCGGCACTGTTCGTGAACCAGTAGAGGGATATCGCGTTCAGCATGTCGTCGATGCTGAGTGCGTCCTCTGCGAGCCCGTTGTTGTCGGTCTTGGACTGAAACTTCTCGTAGATCCAGGCAGCCTGGCCGGCTGGTGAATCCGCCAGGGCGAATCCGACGGTCTGCGGCTTGGTGCCCTGAAGGTGGTTTGATCCACCGAGCTCGCCCATGTACAGAGCGAGGCCGTCCACGGCGTACCGCTCCTCGGGAGACAGGACCTCGGGAATCTGGGCGGGGAAAGCGTATGGAGTGTTCAAGTGAATCCCGAGCAGCCCCTCGGGTCGCATGGCGCCGAGCGCGGTGGTCACGACCGAACCCCAGTCACCGCCCTGTGCCGTCCAGTTCTTGTACCCAAGGCGCTCCATCAGCTCGGCCCACGCGCTGGCGATGCGCGAAACGGTCCATCCGTGATCGGTCGGCTTCTGGGAGAACCCGAATCCGGGCAGCGACGGGATGACGACGTCAAAGGAGTCCTCAACGTTGCCTCCGAACGCCACCGGATCGGTGAGCGGGCCGATCAGATCAACGAAGTCGACGATCGAGCTTGGCCATCCGTGAGTCAAGATCAGGGGCATCGCGTCCGGGTTTTCGGACTTGACGTGGATGAAGTGAATATCGAGGCCATCGATCTTGGTGAGGAACTGTGGGAAACGGTTGAGCTTGGACTCGAAGCGGCGCCAGTCGTACTCGCACTCCCAGTACTCAACGAGCGCCTGTGCGCTCTCCAGGCGGACACCTTGCGACCAGTCGGGAACAGTCTCCGGGTCTGGCCAGCGGGTTCTGGCGAGTCGCTCCTTCAGGTCGTCGATCTCAGAGTCCGTGATCGCAATGCTGAATGGACGGACCGAGGCTGAAGATACGGGCGTGACTACGGTCATGGGTTGTTTCTCCTGTGATGTGGTTTCCGGCAGGGGTCTTGCACACTGGCTCGTGGGACAGGTTCACCTGGCTTGGGCCAGGTTGGTGGGCTCGAAGCGTCGGTTTCTGCCGTCAAGCGTGCACCGCCGCCGCTGCGCTCGAATCGGGGACTCCCTAGTCCAAGCCCCAGGCGAGTCGGTTCTCCTCCGCGGGCTCGTGGACTCCCGCGACTGGTCGCACGCCGGCCCAGCTGAATCTGCGCACCCGTCATCCTCCGGTTCCTTCCGGTGCGGGTATGTCGAACGCGTTCAGAAGTCCGCAGACGGTCTGGTAGGCGCCAATCAGGTGGACCATGTCGGCGATCCCATGGGGTTCGAGCATCGCGACGGCTTCGTCGTAGAGCGGTTGGTCGATGTGGCGCTCCGCGGTGAGCTGATGCGTGAACCGCCATGCGCACCGCTCGCGTGGAGAGAGCGAGTCGGGCATCTCGCCGGTGGCGAGCGTGTCGACCTCTTCGGTGGTCAGACCTGCGGTCCGGGCGGCCGCGGAGTGTGCGTAGAGCTCGTAGGGTGAGCGCCAGATGGCGCCCACCGCGAGGATCACGATTTGCCGTTCGCGACCAGACAGGGTGCTGTAGGCCTCCTCGGCGACCTGGTAGTCCCAGAAGCGGGCGGAGATCTCTGGACTTTCGAGGGAGGGGTTGAACGGTCCGACCAGCTCGCCGTCCGCCGACTGCATCACGAACCCGGCGCGTCTTGCCCACGGGAGGGCCTCGGCGATGTAGCGGTCGAACAGCTCCAGTTGGGCGTCGGTCAGTGTTGCGCGGTCGGCTAGTGGGAGCCGTCCGCCGAGTGAGGTTGCTGTGTCGGGCACGTTGGCTGCTTTCCGCCCCACTTGGGCGATTCGGGATGTTGGGTTGCGGTCTGCTGGCCGGGGCGCCGGCTACCGGTCGACGGCGACACGGTCGGACTTGCGTGCGAGATAGCCGATGACCGCCGCGGCCACTGCGTCGGGTCGCTCTGGGAACAGGGCGTGGCCGGCATCCTCGATGACCGTCGTTGTCACCCGGTCGCCGTTCCTGGCTCGCAGGTCGCCCCATTCGTCTCGGATGTGGAATGGGTCGTGCTCGGCGATGAGCTCGAAGATCGGCGCGTCGCCGGCGTCCCAGTAGCGCGGGGCGTCCACCCGTTTGGCCGCTTCGTGTTGCATCCGGAGCGTGTTCGGATACCAGCCGGAGAGCCAGATCGACGGGTCGTGTCCGGGAGCGAAGAACGCGAGCTTCAGCGCGGCCAGCCGCTCGCTGTCCGGGAGGCTCAGATCGCCCGCCCGGAACGGCGCCGAGTTGACCGCTGGATCGACTGTGCGGCCAGAGGCCGCGGCCAGAATGACCCCGGCCACCTTGTCGGCATGGTTGGTCGCCAGAATCCGCGCGACGAAATTCCCGAACGCATGCCCGAGGACGACCGCAGGCGCGTCGCAGAGATGGCTGATCACGCGTGAGACATCATCTGCCAGGTCCTCCATGGTGACGTCATCCAACGGCCCCGTCGAGCCTGCGATCCCTCGTGGCTGCGGGCGCAGCACCCGATGGCCCGCCGCGGCCAGCGCGGCGACGAATGCATCGAAATCATCGCCGCCGTCACGCCCGTAGGACGGGAGCAGCACAACCTCCGAGCCGCTGCGGCTCGAGCGGTCGCCGTCAACATAGGTCTCAATCCTGACGGCGTCGCTCTCTGTGATCACGCTCTGCCTGATCATGCTTGTGCACCGACTGTCGCGTACGCGGGGGCCACCTCGGCGCCGTCCGACTGCAGTTCGACCCGCAGCAGCGCGGCCTGGCGGATGATCCCGTCCGGCGGCGGCGCGGTCCGGCCGCCATCGACCGTCACGTAGGCAATCCGGCCGGTGTCCTCTGGCCTCCGTCCCCAGGCGGCGCTGGACGGTCCGACCAGCGTTGGGTCGAAGGGGTCACCGACGATGTGTCGCACTTCGCTGCCGTGCCCGGGGGCGAGCGGCACGCGGTCGAGCGTGTTGCCGCGGTGCCGGGTGACGTATGCGAAACCGGCGACCTCGTCGAGGCAGAAGTCGTCGGTCTTGTCGATCGCCGCGACGAACTCGGGCGCGCCTGCCGCCTCCAGCGTGTCAGCGTGGACCGGTATGCGCATGAACACCTGTTGCGCGGTCGAGGTGTAGTACACGTAGCCGGTCTTGGGGCCGTAATGGATCCCATTGATCCCCGGCTGTGGTGGCGGCGCAACCTCGCTGTCGGGGTCGAACGCCATCGTTGGGTGCTCCATCCAGACACGCGCCCGCCCGCCGCCCGCGCCTGAGTCCAGATCGACGCGCCAGATCAGTCCGGCGAAGCAGTCAGCGATCAGCATCACACCGGGAGCGAGCAGGCAACTGCCGTTCAGCGCGCGCACCCGGTAGTCGAACGTGTAGATGATCTCGGGCGAAACTGGGTCACCGGGCGTCCAGTCGGTCAGATCGAGGCGCGCTAGGTGAGACTCGTGCGTGGTGTAGCCGTCGCTCAGGCTGATGATGAAGACCTCAGGCTCGACCTCCAGGATCCCCATCACGATGTTCTCGAAGGTGTGCACGAGGACCGGCGCGACATCAAGGCTGGGATCGGGTCCCGGAACGCACCACACCTCCTTGTGAAGCAGCGAACTGATCAGCACCGAACCGTCGCGGCGGACGGCGAGGTTTTCCAGGAAGTAGCCCTCTGGGAAGTAAGCGACCGGAGTCAGGTTGACGGTCGGCAGTGGCGGCATCGGCATGAGATTCCTCACGTTCGTTGATTGGCGAGCAGGGCCAGGCTGCACGTGCCCAGCCGCAGTCCTTGCGTGATCAGATCCGGCTTTCGTCGAAGGCCCGGGCGCTTGACGGAACGTCGAACGCCATCAGCGTCAGGGACACGGTGGTGAACCACCCCATCAGCGCGGTCACATCGACGATCCCGGCGTCCCCGAGCAGATCTTGCGCTCGCCGGTAGAGGCCGACCGGAACCACGCGCGCCTCCACCAGCGTTGACGAGAGCTCATAGACGACCTGCTGACGGGGGTCGTCGAACGAGGTCGGCAGTCCGGCGATCAGCCGTTCGACCTTCTCCGCCGGCAGGTGGCCCAGCTGCTCGCCGATCTTCTCGTGCTCGTAGTTGGCGTACGCGGCACGCCAGTGACCGTTCACAACGTTCGTGGCGATCTCGATCTCGGCCTTCGACAGCGTCGACTCCGTCTGGTAGTAGGCGCCGGTCGGCACGATCGTGCGGGACAGCTTCGGGTTGGCCAGCCAGATCCGATGCGGGCCCGGTACCAGACCGCGCAGTCTCATCGTGAACTCGTATGCCTCCCTCATGTCCGGCGGCATCTCTTCGACCGGTGTCTCCCGAAACCGGCCGAAGCTCCCGAAGTCCTGGCCGCCGTCCAGGACCGGGTGTCTGTTGATCGTTGGAGCGTTCATGTCAGGTCTCCTTCGTCGCGTAAACCGAATGTTCGTTTTGTAAGCTAGCGTGCGCGTGCCCAGTAGTCAAACCGAGGGTTCGTTTTGTATTGTCTGGCTCGATGCCCCGGGTCACCGACGAGCACCGCCAGCAACGGCGCGAGCAACTTCTTGATGCGGCCCGGCGCTGCTTCGTGCGCCAGGGTTTCCACGCCACGTCGATGCAGGACGTGCTCGCCGAGGCGGGCATGTCCGCGGGCGCCGCGTACGGCTACTTCTCAAGCAAGGACGACATCATCCTCGCCGTCGCGGAGGAAAACATGACCCAGGTTGCCGCTGCGCTTCGGCTCATCGCGGCCGATGCTGAGCAGACCCCGGCCACCGCGTTGGCGGAGATCTTTGAGCTGATCCGCTCTGAGAACGCAAAGAATGACTTCGCCAAGGTCGCGGTGATCGTCTGGTCCGAGGCCATTCGCAACCAAGCCCTCCGGGCCCGCTTATCGGACCTGGGGCAGCAGTACCGCAAGACGTTCGCAAAGCTCGCCTCATCAGGCCGCCACCGCCCGTCAGCTGCAGATCGATCTGTGGCATCTGCCGCCACCGCTCTCGTGACGGGGTACATCCTTCAACTCGCGGTCGAGGAGCGAGCTCCAGCCGACCTCGCCAAAGGGTTTGAGGCCCTCGCAAACTAGTTGCCCAGGTGCGTCGTGATCGTGTGCCGCCCTGCTGCCGCAGCCTCGGGAGCGCGGCGTGGATGAGCGCGACCGAGCCCATGATGTTCGTCTCTACCTGGCGACGGATCAGGTCGTGCGCACAAGACTCCTTGTATGCGAAGCATCAAAACCGAACGTTGCTTCGTCTTAGCGGTACGAAGACCGTCCCGGGCCGGATTCGGCTCAGAGCGACGCTGAAGAGGGCCGGATGGCAGAAAACGCACGGAACTTGGCATTGCTGCCGGTCCGGCGGATGCGCGAGGATCCGTGCCATGGATCCTCAGAGTTCCGCTGCGGCGCGTGATGCTTCCCTCACCGCGCCGTTGTCGCGTCAGCGTCGGCGGCTCATCCTCATCGTCGCCTTCGCAGGGGTCCAGGCACTGGACGTGACTGGCCCGGGCGACGTGTTCGGCCTGGCCGACCCCGACCGGCGGACCTATGAGATCCGCTGTGTCGCGCCGGAGTCCTGTGTCGTCACCTCGAACGGGCTGCGGCTCATCCCCGACGCCGATATCACAAGCGTCCCGCGCCACATCGACACGCTCATCGTCGCCGGAGCCGCCGGCAACCGCGGGGGGATGCTCGATGACGCCCTGGTCGACTGGGTGCGGCGCGCCAGCGCCCACGCCCGTCGCGTGGCGTCGGTCTGCACCGGAGCCTTCCTGCTCGCCCGCGCGGGTCTCCTCGACGGGCGCCGCGCTACCACCCACTGGTCAGCCTGTGAGAACCTCGCCCGGAGCTACCCCAGCGTCACAGTGCTGGCGGACTCGATCTACGTGCGTGACGGCAACATCTACACATCCGCCGGGGTGACGACGGGCATCGACCTCGCTCTCGCCCTGGTGGAGGAGGACCTGGGCAGCACCGTCGCAACCCGCGTCGCCCGCCAGTTGGTGCTGTTCCTGCGCCGGCCCGGAGGCCAGGCGCAGTTCAGCCAGGGGCTCTCCGTCCCGCTTGCCTCCCGGTCCGCCATCCGTGAATTGCAGCACTGGATCGCCTTTCACCTCGAGGAGGATCTCTCCGTCGCCACACTCGCGAACCGGGCCGCGATGAGTCCGCGCAACTTCGCCCGCGTCTTCGCCGCCGAGGTGGGGACGACACCCGCCGCCTATGTCGAGGCCCTGCGGCTCGAGCGCGCCCGGCTGCTGCTCGAGGACACCGACGAGCAGGTGGATCTCATCGCGGCGCGCTGTGGCTTCGGCACCGTGGAGACGCTGCGCCGCGTCTTTGCCCGCAACCTCGGCGTCAGCCCCGTCGTCTACCGCCAGCGCTTCACCCACGTCCCCTGAGACCCTGCGATGCCGCCGTCGATTCAGACGGCCAGAGTCTCCGGAGACCGGGGTGCTGCCGGCCGGCTGCGCAGGGCCTCCGCGGCGACGACGAAGGCGAGCACCGCGATGACCGCTCCGAAGATCTCGAAGGTGGCGTTGAGGCCGAGCGGGCTCACCAGCAGGCCGGCCCCGATGGCCGGCAGGGACAGCGCGCTGTAGGCGACCAGGTAGAAGGCGGACATCACCGCGCCGCGGTGCTCGGCGGGGATTGCTGCCGAGAGCGAGCGAAGCCCCCCGAGAAACGCCACTCCGAAGCCACAGCCCGAGAGCAGGGTCGCCACCAGGAACTCCGGGACCGACCCTGATGCGACCGCGAGCACCATCAGGCCCATCCCAGCCGCGAGCGCGAGGGAGCCGCCGCTGGCACCCGCCCACGGGGCTCGCTTGCCGAAGAGCACCATGGACAGGGAGGCCGCTGCAGGCAGCGCGGCGACGACCAGACCCGTGAGCAGCACGGAGTCGGTCCGCAGCATCCGAGATACCAGCGCTGGTCCGAGGGACAGGAACAGGCCGTTGATCGTCCAGGAGGAGGTGACGGCTAGGCTGGCGAGCAGGAAGGCTCGCCGCGTGGGCGCGGGGACGCTCGGGCGTTGTGGGGTCATGCGCGGACGCTCGTGCGCACGGGGGCTGAGTGGATCCTGCAGCCGGAGCACGGCGAGAATGGCCGCGACGAGCAGGATCGCCAGCAGCACATAGGGCAGCACGCGCGGCGCCGGGAGCGTGGCGACGATAACCGAGGCGGCGAAGATGCCCAGTGTCATTCCCCCGGCGGAGGCGACGCCGTTGGCGAGGCTCACGGCTACGGGGTCCCGGCGGGGATGCAGGTCCAGCAGCGCCGCGCTGGCCGAGCTGAGCACCAGGCCGGTGGCCAGCCCCTGCAGGCATCGGGCGAAGAACAGCCAGAGCACGGAGCGGGCGAGCATGTAGAGGACGCTGGCGACGGCGATGCCTCCCAGGCCGCCGAGTAGGACCGGGCGGCGCCCGATCTCATCGGACATCCGCCCGGCGAGCAGTAGTGCGGCAAGCACGCCGATGGCGTAGGTCGCATAGACGAGGGTGAGGGTCACGGTCGAGAAGTGCCACAGCTGGGCGTAGAGCCCGTAGAGCGGGGAGGGAAGTCCCGACGCAAGGAGAGCAAGGCCAACGATGGCGGCTGCCATCGGGTAGCCCCATTGCTGGGTCGGCGACCCTGCCGCGACGCGCAGGTCGCCTCCGAGGGTGGGGACAGGAGGAGTGATCAGCTTCATGACGTCTGATGCTCAACCAACCCCGCAGTGGCCGCAACGACATATCTCAGACGATTTCTGCCAGCTCGCCCGGAAGCGGCGAAAGTCCAAACGTCGCTCCGTGATCCCCGCGAGGAGTCAATGCGACTGCCCGACGATCGTGCTTGAGCCTGATATTTCGATCACTGGGGGATCGCGACCCACCCACCGCGGGTTAGGTGGGGCCGCACCATGAGGGCCTGGGGCGTGGACGCGTCTTGGTTGCTCGCACTCATCATCGTCGATAGGGCCGAAACGATTCGCGCAGCTCCTGGGCCAGGAGCCGCGGGACCGACGCCGCAGGGAAGTGCCCGCCTGTGGCGTGCTCGGTCCAGCGGTCGATCGTCAAGTAGCGTCGCCCGAGGCTCACCGGAGCCTGCGGGAACGGCACCCGCTCCCCGCGAAAGATGGTTACCGCCGTCGGAACGGGAGATGGGTCGTCGATTGGCAGGACGTCATCAGTGTGGGAGTACGCCCAGTACGGCAGCATCGAAGTACCGATGGTTCCGGTGCTCCAGTAAAGCGTGAGGTTCGCAAGGAGGAGTTGGCGAGGAAAGCATCCGTCGCCTTCCGACTCCTCAGAGCTCCAAGCGACCATCTTCTCGCCGATCCACGCAGCCAAGCCCACCGGACTATCGGTGAGCCCAGCGGCGAGAGTTCCGGGCTTGCTGGAATGTATGTGCGAGTATCCACCTTCGACTACGGCCCACTCGGCAAGGTGGTTTGCGAAGCGTTCTTGCTCATCGTCGGTGCTCAACGTTGGCGCTCGCAGGTGGGGCGATGCGAGATGGATCGCCGACACGCAGTCAGGGTTGTCCCTGGCGAGCCACGTGGTGATTCCGGATCCGAGATCGCTGCCGTGGGCCACGAACTTCTCGTATCCGAGAACGTCGACCATCAGCCTCCGCCACAGACCTGCCACGCGCCGTCCTGTCAGCCCGCCCTGAACAGGAGGGCCGCTGAAGCCGTAGCCCGGAAGAGCTGGCATAACGACCGTGAACCCGTCGGTTTCCGGCGCTCCATCCCCGGTTGGGTTCGTCAGCAGCGGTAGGAGCTCAAGGAACTCCAAGAAGGAACTGGGCCAGCCGTTTGTCAGCAGGAGGGGAAGAGGATCGGGTGCTTCGCCCGAAGCGACGGCGACGTGAAGACGCTGCCCGTCGAGATCAACAAAGCGATGCTCAAGGCCATCAATCCGGTCCTGGAAGCTGCCGGCGTCGAAGGTCTGCCACTCATCAAGCAGGGCCGCCAGCCATGAACTCGGAGTGCCAAGGTCCCACGACGTTGCGCTGAGCGGGCGGGCCTCACGGCGGCGTTTCAAGCGATCGACCAGATCGCTCCATATCTCATCTGGAGCTAGCAGAGGAGTTCGGGTGCGCAATTCGTACCTCCGCTCTCGAGCGTTATTTGTTGGCGTACTGCTTGCGCCGCGCTGCGGACACGGCGACTGTGCCGCATTCACCCGCGCTCTCGTCCAGCAGCAGCGCGGCGAGGTTGATCATCGCGCCGCGCTGGCCTTGCTCGATTGCCTGGCGGCAGAGCCGGATCGCCCTGTTGCCGCGGGCAACCTGGGCGATCACGGCGACCATAGGTGTGGGGGCTCCAGTCTGAGCCCCCACACCAGTCGACGGGACCCCGGCGGGGCGCTCAGAGGGGGGAGGTGCGGTCAGCAGTTGGAGTGCCGGCATCGAGGGGGACTCGGGTGGATGCGAGGAACCGGCTGAGCAGGTTGAACCACGAGATCTCGAGGATGTACTTGGTCGTCAGCTTGGCGCCGAAGGTGTCCAGCATCTCCTGCAGAGTGCGATCGCTGATCGCGATATCCATGGTGATCTCGTCCGTGGCCCGGCAGATGAGATTGGCTAGGTCGTCGAGTCCGGTGACGGGCCCGCTGGAGGCGATCCGGCGGATGTCCTCGTCGCTGACCCCGACGTTCTTGGCCATGGGCACGTTGGCCTGCCACTCGTAGGGGACGTTGAGCAGGTGGGCTTCGCGCAGGATGATGATCTCGCGCAGCCGTGGATCGACGTCCTTGGCGGTGAAAATGGCCTGCACGAGTCCGAACACACCGTCGACCATGTCCTCGGTGGCGGCGAACATGCGCGTCACGTTCAGCGGCGGAAGCGCGGCGAGTCTCGCAGCAAGCGCCGGGGGCAGCTCATCGTCGGCGGGTAGCGGGACAGTCACCTGATGCTCGCGACCTGCGGGGCCAGCGGTGATCGTCGTCATAGTCAACTCCTTCTCTGTGCGCTCGAAGCGTCGGTTTCGGCAGTCAAGCGTGCACTGCCGCCGCCGCGCTCGAATCAGGGACTCCCTAGTCCCAGCCCTAGGAGAGTCGGTTCCCATCCGCGGGCTCGAGGACTCCCACGAGTTCACCTCGCGTGCGGAGCCCGAGCTTCGCGAAGACCTTGCCGAGGTGGTACTCGACGGTACGCGGGCTGATGAACAGCTGGGTCGCGATCTCCGGATTCGAGAGTCCCGCCCGGGCGAGCCTCGCGATCTGACGCTCCTGCGCTGTGAGCTCATCTCTCGTGTCGGCGGTGCGCTTGCGCGCGCGCTCGCCGGTGGCGGCCAGTGCGCGTTCTGTGCGGGTCGCGAACCCCTCGGCGCCCATCTCGACGAACATTGTCAAGGCTGCGCGGAGCTCGGCCCGCGCGTCGGCCCGTCGGCGCTGGCGTCGCAGCCACTCGCCGTACACCAAGCGCGACCGCGCGAGCTCTAGCTGCAGTGCGGTGCCGGCCAGGCGCTCGATCGATTCACGGTAGAGCTGGTCGGCATTCGCGTCCTCGCTCAACAGCGCACGAGCGCGCGCCTCGACCCCGAGCGACCACTCCGTCCCGGCCCCCTGAGTGGCCCCGGCGAGTCTCTCGAGCGCGAGCGTGGCCAACGGCTTGTTGCCCTGCCTCACCGCAGCCTCGACCAACTCGCTCAGGGCACGCGCGGAGAACCCCGCTGTCCAGGCTTCCTCGTCGGTGTGCTCGAGCACGCGGCCAACAGCGTCGGCGGGACGGCCAAGGCCGTTGTAGAGCAGGGCGCGCAGATGTTCGGCCACCGATATCGCGTATCCCTCGCCGCGTTCCATCGCACTGTGGACCGTGGGCTTGAACAGCTCCATGAACTCCTGTGCCCGTCCGCGCACTGCGGCGAGCACCAGAGCGGCGTATGGGGCAATCTCAACTCCAGTGACCTCGACGATCACGGCCATCTCGTCAACGATCGACTCGACGGCGTCTAGCTCGCCGCGGTAGGCGAGGATGAATGCGCGGACGCTGAGTGCGACCGGGAGGACGGCAAGCGCACCGCCGTGAAGCAGGCTTCGAAGATCTCGAGCTGAAAGCTCATACCAGGCCTCCTCGTCCCACAGATCCCCGGCAAGTCGACCGGGAAGCCATACCAACGCCGAGCCAGGCCGCGGCGCCTGAGCTTCCCGGCGAAGCCCAGTCAGCGCCTCTTTGACCGCCGGGGCGGCTCGGCGAAGTCCCGAGGTGTAGAGGACCGCGAGCGCATGGAGCAGTCGATCCTCTGGCCGTCCGGGATCCAGCTGCAGAGGACCGGAGAGGACGGCCTCCGCTACGGCGACGATGCTGCCTTCAGGTGCCAGCCGACCGGCCAGGAGTGTCGCGGCGAACGCCTCGAGATACGTCATACGAGCCCGCTCGGGATCGACCGCCTCCAGCGCCCGAGCGGCCTCGAGCAACAACGCCGGGGCATCGCTCCCCTTCCGTGACGCGAACGCTATCTGTGCGTGCAGCAGGCGCACGCGCGCCTGCTGGAGCTCGTCCAGAACGGCTGCCTCCGCAACCTGGAGACTCGAGCGAGCATCTTCCAAAGCGCCTAACGCGCACTGCAGGTCGGCAGCTGCCAGTGCTCGTTCGGTCCGAGAGCGTCCAGCGAGGCTCCGTGTTGCCGCTTGTTCCAAGAAGGCTGCTGCGGCGGCCAGGCCGCCGCGAGCTCGGGCCCGCACGGCAGCGTGAGCGAGCTCGGCTGCCACCTCTTCATCTGGTCCTAGCGTGGACCGAGCGCGATGCCAGGCATGACGCTCCGGATCCAGCTCGGGGTCGGTTGCCTGCGCCAGCGCCTGATGCACCCGTCGCCGTTCGTCCGGCGGACTGGCGCCGTAGATGGCGGACCGGGCGAGCGGGTGGCGAAACTGAACCCGGTCGGTGAAGCTCAGGAGGCCGGACGCCTCTGCTGTCGAGCTGGCAATGCTCGCGATCCGAAGGCGCTCAGCCGCGGCCCAGAAAACAGCCAGCTCGCCGCTTGGATGTGCCGCCGCCAACAGGAGCAGACGCCGGCTGTCCTCAGACAGCCGTTGCACTCGCTCCAGGAAAGCTGCCTCAACCCTGCCCTCCACGGATATCGCCGCGGGATACCCATAACCTCCAGCCCAGTCCTGCGGTGACTGGGTGCGCGAGAGCTCCAACAGGGCCAGCGGATTGCCCTGGGTTTCGTCAAACAGCTGCTGCAGCAATCGCTCGTCCAGTGGCCAGGGAACGACAGTCCGAAGCAGCTTGCGTGCGTCATCGAGCTCGACGCCTTGCAGCACAAGCTCAGGCAGCCCCAACATCACCTCCGTCGATTCACGTGTGGCGAAGAGGACCGCCACCGCATCAGCCATCAAGCGCCTGACCATGAAGGAAAGAGTCTTCGCAGACTCAAGGTCGAGCCACTGGGCGTCGTCTATCACGCAGAGCAACGGCCGCGACTCCGAGCTCTTCGCGACCAAGGTCAACACCGCGAGTCCAACCATGAAGGGGTCCGGCACGCCAGCCTCGCTCAGGCCGAACGTGACCTGGAGCGCGGATCGCTGAGGTTGCGGCAAATGCTCCAGGTTCTCCAGGAGCGGCGCGCACAATTGGTGGACCGCGGAAAACGCCAGCTCCTGCTCGTAAGGAAGGCCGACTACGCGGAGGACCTGAAAGTCGGTGGCCAGCCCGATGGCGTGCTCGAGTACAGCGGTCTTGCCGATTCCGGCTGGGCCGCGCAACACGAGGGCCTGGCTGCGGCGCGCGCGTGCGCTGTCGATCAGCCTCGTCACCATCTCGATCTCGCGGTGTCGCCCAACGAGCATCAAGGAGTCCTCAAGCTTCGCTCACCCCTGAACAGGTGTGAGGAGTCTACCCAGACCTCCTGGCCGACGGTCCAAGCCGCATAACGCCTGACCAGGCGCACAGTGGCGTGGTTGCTCGCATGAGCGGTGGCGGTAACTCGACCGTCTCGCGCGAGCGCGGCTTCCGGTAGAGATGCGTTCGCTGGCCTGGTGTCCGTGGGCGGGAGTCACCACTGACTTGGGCCCGAGCGGTCGGCGACCGTCTGCGCCCAACTGGAGCCAGCAAACCGCAAGGACGGCAACCCAGCATCCTAGTTCTGGCGATAGCTCATGCCGCCGATGCTCTGGTACCACGCCTCCGGCATCGCCCATCCCGGCGGTTCGGACTGGCGCCTCTTAGCGCACGAACAAAGAAGCCAACTCGCGAATCTCCCCAGCAAAATCGGCTAACTCAAGGTGTGCGGGACGATGAATGGAGGTCTCTGCGCCCGATCTCCAGCGCACCTCCAATTCGCCAAACCCGAGCATCTCAAGAACGTGCTGGTGGCGCCGCTGCGAGCCCGCAAACCAACGGCCGGCCCAGCGCCAACTCCGAGCAACAAGAAGGGCCACAATTGCGGGCCCCTTCAAGGATGGGCACGGGTGGTTTCGAACCACCGACCTCTCGCGTGTGAAGCGAGCGCTCTCCCACTGAGCTACGCGCCCTTATGCCTGAAAATACAGGTTTTTGGCTTTCCGCCTGAAGTCCAGATGGTGCTGGAATTACCCCTGGATAGCCCCTGTTTAGTCCAGGGTGGACCGGACAGAAGCAGGCTTGAGCTTCGGTTGCGCACTTTAGCGGGGCCCGCATGATCGTGTGGCGCCAGGAATGAGGGCCACGTCCGGTATTGAGTCCACCACTGGCCTAAAGCGGCGCTTGCCGTTGCATCGCAGGCGGTCGCCTAAGCTGACAACACTGGATGCGTGGGCTGAACCGCGTGAGTCGGACCGGTTCCGACGGAGACGTTGATCTGGCCCTGTTTTGACGGAGTCGGTTTTCTGGAATCAGGCGGCTTTGTCGATGTTGTTCAGAACTAGATCTTGATGGTGATGGTGGATCACACCGAAGGTCTCAGAGAGACCAGCTGCCGGCCTCTCCTCGGCTGACGGGTTGGGCCCCGGTCTCAGGGAACGAGGCTCCTCCTCTGGGATTTGACCCACCGCTCTTCGATCTCTGTTGGTGTGAGCATCCCGAGCGCTGAGTGGCGATGGCGGGTGTTGTGCCACAGCTCGATGTAGTCGTGGGTCGCCGAGGCCAGCTCGATCCGTGTCTTCCACCTCTGGCGGTTGAAGAGCTTGACCTGCATGCGGCCCGGCTGGGTTCAAGTCCCAGCGCCAGTCCTTACCGAAAGGGCCTAGCAGGCCAGATGGTCACCGATCGATCTTCAGCGCCATGTAGATGTCGACGCGGTCGCTCATGTTGTTCAGATCTCGTCCGGTCAGTTCCTCGCATCGAGCGATCCGGTGTCGGAGCGTGTTGACGTGTATGAAGAGGGCATCGGCGGTGACCTGCCAGTGAAACCCAGAGTTCACGAAGGCTTCGAGTGTCTCCCGGAGCTGGGTTCCGTTGTGCTCATCGTGCTGCACGATTGGCCCGAGTACGTTGCGACGGAAGGTCTGCAGGGTGCCGTGGTCATGGAGTGCGAGGAGCAGGTCGTGTGTATCGACCTCGTCATGGCGCGCCCAACTGCGGCCCAGGCGTCTGGCGTGGCGCGCGGCTTCTCGAGCCTGAAGGAGCGACTCTCGAAGCTCGGCGGCTCCGGACGCCGGCGCGCCAATACCGACGAAGGTCTCGGTACCCGATCCTCGAGTCAGTGCATGGGCAAGTGCCTCGACGTCGGGTGCTGTAGGCGGCTGAACGATGACCATGGTGGCGCCATCGTATTTCGCGGCGATGCTGTCGTACCCGAGTCGAGCCAGTTCTCGCCGGACCATCGACCTGAGGTCCTCGACCCCTGGCGTGAGGAGCACCACGCCGACCAGAAGGCCTTGGGGGTCAAGACCGTAGGCAAGCAGGCGCGACATCGCGAACTGGGTCTGTCCCGCGATGGTCACGTCAATCAACTCCGTCGCCAGTCGTCGCTCCGCTTGCTCGGTGTCATCTGCGCGAGCGAGCGCGAACCGAAGGAATGGGAGAGCCTCCGCCACGGCCGTACGCAGCGTGGGCGTGATGTCCTGGTGATTAGCCGCGACCACGAGTCGCACTTCCGGGGTTCGGCTGGCATCGATCAGCCAACTGGCGGCATCCTCGCCCGGCGGCTGCGAGTCCAGTGTCGACTGGGCATGAATACGCCCGGTGGAAGAGCGCACCCAGAGGTCCCGGCCCGTCTCATCCCGCAGAGCACTCAACAGGCGCGCCATGGCGCTTCCACCGGCACCGAGTGCACGAATCATCTGGTTGTTCCGCTCGATCGACATCCTCATAGCCGCCTCACGCTCAGCCTGAAGGTGGTCGACGAAACGTCGAATCACTGCGAGGAAGGGGGTGCGTGTCGGGACAGCCACCAGTCCCAGACCGGCGTCCTGGCACTGCCTGATCACCGTCGTCGGCACGCTGATCTCATCAGCGGTGAAGCCCCAGCCGATTGAGTTGACGCCGGCGGTCTTGAGCGAGCGGACGAAGTCAACCGTTCGGTCCTTACGGCCGCGGAGCGATGCCCCCGTCGTGAGAATCATCTCGTCGCCGCCGAGCCATGGGGAGGGATCTGGCATCTCCGTGACGTGAACCCAGCTGAGCGGGCGCTCCATCTGATTGGCCAGGATCACCTGGAGGCCGAGATCCTCTTCTTTGACGAGATCGGCGAGCAGGATAGGCATTGTAGGTTCCTACGATAGCTCTTAGATATTTTGGAGCCTCTGCCGTTGAAGAATCTGGCGCTCGCACTGAAACTCCCGCTCGAGGGATGGACGAGGAATTCGCACCGCATTACGAACCGGCCGACGCGCTTCAGGCTCCCCGCTACACGGGAATTCGCACCTTCGCGCGATGCCCGTATGTGTCTGACCTTTCAGGGCTTGACGCTGCCGCGATCGGGATCCCGTTCGACACGGCCACGAGCAACCGACCGGGTGCTCGGTTTGGGCCGGAGGCGATTCGCGCAGCTTCGATCGCACTACGCTCGTGGAACCACGAGCTCGGGGTGGATGTCTTCAAATCGCTTTCCGTTGGCGACCTAGGCGACATCGGGATAACACCCGGAAACGCCCGAAAGACTGCGGGTCAGATCGCTTCGGCACTGGTGCCGGTTCTCGAAGCGGGAATATCTCCCGTCGCACTTGGCGGGGACCACTCGATGGTGCTTGGCGAGTTGCGCGCCTATGCCGAGGTTCATGGCCCGGTTGCGCTCGTTCTGCTAGATGCTCACGCTGACGTCTGGGACTCGTACTACGGCGAGCGCTACTTCCACGGCACGCCATTTCGGCGCGCTCTTGAGGAGGGGCTGCTGCTGCCAGAGAGTTCTGTGCTTGCAGGGATGCGGGGAGGCCTCTACAGCGCAAACGACCTTGACGAGCCCCGCCGAATGGGCTTCGAGGTCCTCACTTGTAACGAGCTTCGGACGTTGCGACCACAGGAGTACGCGAATCGTGTGCGGGAACGTGTCGGTTCTGCTCCCGTCTTTTTCTCGTTCGACATTGATGTCATCGACCCGGCATTCGCGCCGGCAACAGGGACCCCCGAAGTCGCCGGATTGCTCCCACACGAAGCACTTGCGTTCATCCGATCGCTGGCCGGCATCCCCTTCGTGGGGTTCGACATTGTCGAGGTCGCTCCAATCTACGATGGGCCGGGCCAGATCACCGCGCTACTCGCCGCCAACGTCGCCTGGGAGTTCCTGTCGCTACGGGCGCTAGCTCAGCAGTCTCGTTGATCAACAGGAATTTGACTGTCGGGCCAAGACAGCGGACGTGGAGTCGCTGCACTCATTAGGAGAGAGTTAGTGACCCAGGATGAGCACAAGTGGTTCCATCGCGATCATCGATGACGGCACCGAATTTAGCCCCAGCCGGCCGGCCGACTCAGTAGGTCCTAAAGGGTTTGTCGAGGTTGAGGATAGGGGGCGCTTTGAGAGCATCGACGGCTCGATCTTCAGAGGCCATCGAGGGGCCGGCTCGGGAAGTCTTTGCTGCCAGCCGTATTCGTACGGCGAGGTCTGCGTGATCCTCTCCGGACGAGTCGCACTTGTCGAAACTGAGGGCAACTGCCTGAAGTTCGGTGCAGGTGAGCGTTCCTCGTGCCGCGTGAGTTCTCCGGTACATGGGTGACCCTCGAGACGAGCCGAAAGATCTTCGTCGACTATCAACCAACACGTACGAAGCAGTGAGGATGAACATGAACGCGCCGCGGCTGGAGTTCGCTTTTGCAGTTGAGGTCCTACTCGGGCCCACGAGTAGGGTCGGCAATGGTGAGGGTGATGTACTGGAGTTCGTTCCCATTCTTGGCGGGACCGTCTCTGGTCCGAGGCTCTCCGGAGAGGTGTTGTCGGGCGGCGGCGATTGGTCGGTCCGCCGCGGCCGTGAGGTCATCGAGTTGGACGCGCGGTACCTCCTGCGCGCGGATGACGGAGCATTCATCGACGTGGTGAACCGGGGCTACTTCTGCGCGTCTCCGGAGGTCGAGCAGCGCGCGGTTTCAGGAGAACCGGTAGCCGAGAGCGATTACTACTTCCGGACTTCTCCTTTCTTCCGAACCGATGCTCGAGCGCACCGCTGGCTGGCTCGGCATGTCTTCATTGGCCTGGCCACCGTGCTCAGCGGAGAGGCAATCAGTATCGGGTTCTTCACGGTCCTATGACCGATCGACGTTGCGACGAACTGCGTGGTACCCGGGCTCGCCTCAGTTGCTTCAAGGCTTCCTGGTCACACGGGGGTGCGCGTCGTCGCGCCTGATGCGGGCCGTCATTGCTGCGCGCCGTAGCGCCGCATGCTCACCATGCCATCACTCAGTCTGACGAAGGCTCCGCTTCGCATGCCAAGGGCTGGCCACGGCGCGCAGCGTCCAACGCGACGAGCGCTGGAACCGTCGCGGTCTCCGCGAGCGGCCAGCCGATCTCCAGCGACATCCGAAGATCATTCGGGTCTCCGGTCAATTTGGTGGTGGTTCGTGCGCAGCGACTCTGGGCTGAGCAGGGGTTTCGTCTTGGAGGCTTTGTGCGGAGGCTGTGCAGGCACGCATCGAATAATGCAGATGGGTGCGCATCCGCTCCTTGGCGCAGGCTGCGTGGTGTCCGAAGTCACGCGGCCCACGAGGAGGGTGAGACGCGCGTCGCCAAGTCAGTCAACCGTCTTCTCGCGCTGCCGAGGGCGTCGCTGACGGATATCGAGTCCAGCCCGGTGGGAGTGGGTCGTTACGGTTCGACTTCGCTGTCGCCGCAAGGGCTGCGGTCAGCTAGCCGGCATGTCCACGGCCATCGGGGGCAAGCGCTGGGGCCACCTCGATCTCGGTGCCAGCCGGTGCTTCGTGCGAGCGCGCGCTGTGCTGGCCGTGGTGCCCGGACTGAGGTGGTCGCTCCCAGTTCGGCCACCGCAAGATCCCGCTAAACGCGTCTGGATCGACATGGCGGGCGGCTACCAGCAGCTTATCCGGCAGAGCATCCCGAACGCGGAGATCCGCTTTGACCCGTCATGTGTTGTCCGCGTCGGTCAGGGCGCGTTCGACCGGGTCCGCCGCGACGAATGGAACCTCCCACGACCGATCCCACACCAGGACAGGCAAGCGGCCCAAGTGCACCCGCTGGTCGCTCTTGAAAGAGCCGGGAGAAGTAGAGCCTCGACCAGCTCGTCAAGCTCGGCGAAGTCCGCAAAGCGAACGAGCCGCTCTACCGCGCGTTCCTCTTCAAAGACGAGCTGCGGCTCAACCACCTCGACCAACTCACCTGGTCACAGCAGACCTCGACGCCTGGCTCGCCTACGCCTCGAGATCCCGCTGTCGCAGCAACTTCACCACCGAAACGACCGGGGCGCCGATCCCTCCTGCACAGCGGGCACGACGTTGCCGCCGGGTTAAGTTTCGAGGGGCCCTTGACATGCTGGGACGAATGTCCCATTATCTCGAACCGAGAAGTTAGTACGTCTGTCCCGGTTTCTTTTGAGGAGAGGTGCCGCATGCAGTCAAATGAGCCCAGCGAGGCTTTGTTGTGCAAGGTCAGTTCCACGCCACCGCAAGAGCTATCCGGCTCCGGGCGACTTCGGCGTGCCGGTCGTTCTCTGAAGGTCGTGGCGGCCGTCTCCGCTGCCGCGTTGGTTTCGGGATCGGCGGTTGCCGCAGGATCGACGACGGGCGCCGCAGCGAGTAGCTCTCATGTTCTGACAACAGCCATCACCGCTGACCTGTCCCCGCTGGACCCTGACACGTACTACGAGGCGCAGGGTTTGCCGATCACGCAGGGCACATATCAGACGCTCGTTACCTATGCGCCGAACTCCCCGAAGATCATCCCTCTTCTGGCAACCAGCTGGAGCGAGTCGCGCAACGGACTGACCTATACCTTCCATCTCCGTCACGGCGTGCGGTTCTCCGACGGCACTCCTTTCAATGCGGCGGCGGCCGAGGCCAGCTTCAAGCGGCGGACGGTGATGAAGGGTGGGCCGTCGTACATGACCGCGCCGATCAAGAGTTACTCCACGCCGAACGCCTACACGTTGGTGATCCACATGAAGGCTCCGACGGCGCCGTTCCTTGACTACCTGGCGTCACCGTACGGGCCGATGATGTCGAGTCCGACGGGTGTCAAGCTGCATACGGTGCACGGAGATCACGCGTCTCACTGGCTCGCAACACATACAGACGGGACGGGTCCGTACGTTCTAAGCGCGGTCAAGTCCGGTGTCGTGTACACGCTCACTGCTAATCCTCACTACTGGGGACCCAAGCCGTATTACACAACCGTGAACTTCGACGTGGTACCGAGCGCCGAGCAGGAGATCCTGGAGCTTCAGAACGGTCAGCTGAACATGGTGTTCGGTCAGGAGCTGACGACTCGCGACCTCAACTCGCTTGCTAGCAACTCGCAGCTCCAGATCCAGCGGTTCCCGGCTCTGTATGAGCAGGACCTATGGGTTAATCCTGCGTCGAAGGTCTTTGGGTCACCGAGCATGAGGGCGGCGCTGAAGGCAGGACTCAACATCAAGCTGTTGACCGCGCAATCCTTCGGAAGCTATGGAGTCCAGTCGACAAACGTCTATCCGAACGGGATGCTCCCGAACGGGGCCGCCGTTGACGCACCTGTGTACAACCCGGCCAAGCTGAAGGCAGCATTGCGTCGATACAAGGGCAAGTCCGTGACGATCGGCTGGTACAACGAGAGTCAAACCGAACAGACCCTGGCCGATCTCCTGCAGGTCGAACTGCAGGCCGATGGTTTGAACGCGACGGTTCGCGAGTACCCGGCGTCGGAGCTGTTCAACCTGCCGACCACGCCAGGTCAGCGGCCCGATCTGATGATGGCAGCCTTCAATCCTGATTCGGCTGCGCCAGATACGTGGGCCCGGATTTACTGGTACAAGAACGCGCCCGTCAACCTGCTGGGCTGCACCGCGCCGAAGGCCGATGCTGCGTTGGATACCGCGCTCCATCAGCCGAACAGTGCCGCGGCCCTCAAGGGCGAGATTCAGGCCGCGAAGCTATACGGAGCCTCCAATTGCTGGCTGAACATTGCTAACGGCGATGACACCCTTGTCGCAGATAAGAACATCACAGGCTTCGTCCATGAGCTGCCGTGGGTTCTGACAGTGCAGCTCTCAAGCCTCCACCCCAAAGCGTAGGGCGTGAGCGAGGTCTCAACAGCTCGGCAAGTCCACGGCCAAGGATCTGTTCGTGAAATGACGGCACCAACGTCAGCGCGCGAACACGTGGCCGAGGTCGTGGACTTGCACGTCGAGCTCACACGGGAGCGCGTCTCGCTGCCAGTCCTCCGGGGAATCGATCTGAGCATTGAGCGCGGGGAGATCGTTGGGCTGGTGGGCGAGTCGGGATCTGGCAAGAGTGTGCTTGGGCTCACCATGCTCGGCCTTCTCCCCGAGGAAGCTCGGCCGGTCGTGCACGGATCGGTGCGGATCGATGGAACCGAGATCACCACCGCGAGCGCCGCAGCTCTCAGGGACTTTCATCGGCACCGGGTCGGCGCGATCTTCCAGGATCCGATGACGTCGCTTGACCCAACCATGCGCATAGGCAAGCAGATGCTTGAGGTGGCCGACTCGACAGCGCAAGTCATATCGTTGCTGAAGGAGGTTGGAGTACCTGACCCGGCACGGCGTGTGAACTCCTACCCGCACGAGCTGTCAGGGGGGCTGCGGCAGCGGGTCATGATCGCGATCGCGATCGCCGGCTCACCCCGACTGATAATCGCCGACGAGCCAACGACCGCTCTGGACGTCACAGTTCAGGCGCAGATCCTTGAACTGTTTGCTCGGCTCCGTGAAGAGCTGACGTGTTCTTTTGTGTTGATCACGCACGATCTAGCGGTGGCGTCGCAGATAGCTGACCGGATCTTTGTTCTCTATGGTGGCCGTGTTGCCGAGATCGGGCCGACGAGCGAGCTCTTGGCGGCTCCGGCCCATCCGTACACATCGGCACTGCTGCGGAGTCGGTTGGATGAGGAAGCCGACAAACAGTTCATGCTGCCGACGCTCAGCGGTGAGCCACCCGATCCACGATCTCTGCCGCCGGGATGTCCGTTCGCGCCACGCTGCCAGTTCGGCGAGCCGGCGTGTGAGACGGAGTTGCCGGGGCTTCTGCTGAAGGGCGACCGGGGTAACGCGTGCCGGCGGAGCGACGAGATCGACTTGAACGGGTCTGCGTCTGCTCGGCAGCGGTGGCCCGCGGATGCGAGTGTCGACCTCTCGACCGCCGTGGTGGAGGCCCGATCGGTTGAGTTTGTGGCAGCAGCGAGTGGGGTCTTTCGGAAGCGCTCCGCTGTACGGATCCTGTACGGCGTCGACCTGACCGTGGGCAGCGGTGAGTCGATCGCACTGGTTGGCGAGAGCGGGTGCGGGAAGACGACTTTCCTGCGAGCCGTGGCCTCACTCGTGAAACCGACGGGCGGGTCCCTGGTCGTGAGCGATCCAACCCCGCAGATGATCTTCCAGGATGCCGGTAGTTCGCTCACTCCGTGGTTGTCGGTGGGAGAGATCATCACAGACCGGCTCCGCGGCGCACGGATGTCCGCGGAAGCACGGAGAGAGCGGATGCTGGAGACGCTCGCTCTTGTCGGTCTGCCGGAGTGGATCGCGTCCCAGCGCCCGGGGCGGATATCCGGTGGGCAGCGGCAGCGCGTCGCGATTGCTCGCGCGATTGCCGTTCCGCCACAGATCCTGCTCTGCGACGAGCCCACATCTGCGCTCGACGCTTCTGTCGCCGCCAGCGTGCTCAATCTCCTCGGTGACCTGCGCCGCAAGTTGGGTATGGCTCTGCTGTTCGTCACGCACGATCTAGGCGTCGCACGCCTCGTGGCCGACCGCATGGCTGTCATGTACCTCGGTCGCATTGTCGAGATCGGTGACGCCGAGGAGGTTCTGAGGAACCCGCGCCACCCCTACACCCAGAGTCTCATCGCGTCCATCCCACGACCGGGTGGCGCCCGCGCGAGAGTGACCGGCGAGCCGCCGAGCTTGTTCAACCCACCAGCAGGATGCGCCTTCCAGCCACGGTGTCCGAGTGCGGTGCCGGCCTGCAGCCAGCGGCGCCCGAATCTCGCTTCATCAGGTAATGGCGCGCATCTGGTCGACTGCGTTTTGGAAGAGAGACTGTAGTGGCCACGGTGACACCCACCGAGGCGACACGCGCCGGGGTAGCGCCGCGTTGGAGGCTCAGAGTCCTGGGCTCGGCTCGCGTTCCTGACCGGCTGGCACTGGCTGCACTTGCGCTGGTGCTTTTGGTGGCTATCTTCGGCCCGTTTTTTGAGCCACATAATCCTCGGTTGGCGGCCGGTCTGCCGTTTCAGTCACCGAATGGGGCGTTCCCGTTTGGAACTGACGATGCTGGTCGAGACATGCTCAGCGCGGGATTGTCGGGCCTGCAGCTGACGATGCTTTCTGGCATAGCGATCGTCGGCGTCGGCCTACTTATCGGAGGGACGGTTGGCCTGATCGCGGGCTCCGCGGGCGGGCTTCTCGACAGCGTCCTCATGCGCATAACCGATCTCTTCCTGGCGCTTCCGGCACCTGTGCTTGCGATTGCTGTTGTTGCAGCATTCGGGCCTTCGTTGTTTCACACGTTGATCGCGATCTCGATCTTCTGGTGGCCTTATTACGCCCGCCTCATCCGAGCCGAGGTGAAAGCGTTCGCTGCGCGACCGCACATGGAAGCGGTCAGACTCGCTCGCGTCAGCAGGGCACGACGTCTCTTGCGCCACCTGCTTCCGGGTGCGATCCCTACGGCTATTGTGGCGGCCAGTCTCGACATAGGAGCGGCAATCACCCTGCTGGCCAGCCTCTCGTTCCTGGGTCTCGGAGCCCAACCCCCGACCCCAGAGCTCGGCAGCCTCACAGCGCAAGGCTTTGCGAATCTCCAAACAGGCTGGTGGCTTGCTGTCATCCCGGGCGTCTTGGTCTTCGTGGTCGTGCTTGTTGCGAACCTCGCCGGAGATGCGATCCGAGACATCTTGGAGCGCCGATGAGCGCCTTCGTCCTCCGTCGCCTCGCGGCCATGGTCCTAGTGTTGTTGGCGCTGATCGGGATCACGTTCCTGTTGCAGCACATCTCGCCGTTCGATCCCGTGCGGCTCGCGCTTGGGCCAGAGGCCAGCAAGGCAGTGGTCGCTGCCGAGCGCAAGCGACTCGGCTACGACGCGCCTCTGATCGTCCAGTTCGTACGTTATGTCGGGCATGCGGCCACGGGGAACCTCGGCACATCACTCCGCACCGGCCACTCGGTTATCTCTGACATAGGCACGTTCCTGCCGGCCTCCGTTGAGTTGCTGCTCGCCTCACTGTTCCTTGCTACACCGCTTGCGTTTCTCATCGGGATAGCGAGCGCAGCGCGTTGGCGCGGGGGATCGGTGATCCGGATCGTGGCCATGATCTTCGCGTCTGCTCCGGCCTTCGTCCTCGGCATCGTGTTTGTGTTGGTGTTCTACTCTCGCCTGCACTGGCTTCCGGCAGGCGGGCAGACGGGATATTTCAACGCACCGAACGGGCCGACCGGCCTGTTGATAATTGACGGCTTGCTACACGGCCGCTTCGCCGTGACTTGGGATGCGATCGTGCACCTGATCCTCCCGGCGCTTTCGCTCGCGCTGCTGCCCGCCGTCGCTGTGGGTCGTGTGCTCCGTGGAGCGCTGCTCACACAGATGCGCTCTGACCATCTGCGATCGGCGCGCGCCCGAGGGCTGACCGAGACTGCACTGGTGCTGCGACATTGCCTGCGGAACGCCGCGGGCCCCACCCTTGCCATCGGAGGCCTGATGCTCGGCGCGATGTTCTCCGGGCTGGTCGTCGTAGAGACGATCTTTGCCTGGCCCGGAATTGGCGCCTACCTGACGGCGAGCATCCCGCGAGATGACCTACCGGCGATTCTTGGAGTGACCCTTCTGTTCGGAGTGCTCTATGTGGTCACCAACACCGTGGTGGACATTCTCCAAGCGGTCGCCGACCCCCGTCTGCGCCCATGACTACCCAAAGGAGTACCGAAGCGACCATGTCAACTCATGCTGCTGGCCAATACGTCCCTGAGCTACCTTCGCTAACAGCACGCGAACGAGACGAGCTCGAGCAGTTGCTCGCGGATCTCGTACGGATCAATTCGATAAACCCTTGGATCAGTCCTGATGGCCCAGCAGAGGGCGAGATCGCCGCCTTCATCTCCGCGTGGTTGAGAGAGATTCCAGGTGTTAGCGTCCGCATCGATGAGGCCGCGGCCGGACGTCCGAGTGTGATCGCTCACGTGCCGGGGCTGAGTGACGGCCCTCACCTCTGCCTGAATGTGCATACCGACACCGTCGCGTGCGCCAGCTGGCCCGACACCGCATTCGTGCCCCGACGGCGAGGGGACGATCTGATCGGCTTGGGCGTCGCTGACAACAAGGCCCAGTGCGCGGCACTGATGATGCTGGTCCGGCGACTCGCGAGCACGCCATCAGCGGGGCCCGTTACGGCGATCCTTTCAGCCGATGAGGAAGGCGCATCAATCGGGGCCCGCCACGTGGTCAAGAACTTCACGGCGGATGCCTGCATCAATCTCGAACCCCACGGCATTGGCACGGCCCTTGTCACCCACCAAGGGTTCGGTTCATTTGATCTGGTGGTCAGAGCAGCTGCAGCGCACGGCGTGATGGACGGCGCCCCGGATGCCGGCGTACAGCTCGCAAGCCTCATCACCGGGCTCGCAAGAATCGACCGGGAGATACTCGCTCCCTCAGCCAATCAGCTCACTGGCAAGCCCTTCTTTCACACCAGCTTCATCCGAGGCGGGACAGACTGGGGTACATACCCAGCGGAGCTGACCCTTGGGTTCGAGATGGGCACAAACCCAGGGGAGACGCTCCAGGACCGTGTCGCTGAGATCGAGGACATGATCCGAGACGTGCGCGAAAACCACCACCCGGAACTACGCGCCGAGTTGATCGTACAGCTTGAGAATGAGCCCTTCACTGCCAGTGGTCATGAGGCGCTCCTGGCAGCCTACTCAGCAGCCACGGAAGCCGTGACCGGTTCACCCGCCCAGGCGATCGGGGTGAATACCTGGACGGACGCGGCGATCATGCAGGGAGCCGGGATCCCGACCATTGGAGCGGGAGCCACGGGCGGCAACATGCACGCGATTGACGAATGGATCAACCTCCCGTCCGTGTCGCAGCTTGTAGAGGTTCTCGAGCACAGCTGTCATCTGTACGGAGCGGTGGGCGCGGGAGACGGCCGCTGATGTCCCAGACCACCACTCACGTCAGCGGCTTCACGAAGCTGATAGATGCGGAGAACGAG
Organism: Actinomycetes bacterium; assembly: GCA_021820105.1. Taxonomy (GTDB): domain Bacteria; phylum Actinomycetota; class Thermoleophilia; order Solirubrobacterales; family Solirubrobacteraceae; genus Palsa-465. Next base: position 26,596 of record JAKAED010000030.1, read on the forward strand.
CGGTTTCGAGAAACACACCCGCGTTCATACGATCTCGCTACCCAGACAGCGAAGAGTCTGCTCAACGGCGTCCCGATGAGCTGGATGACGCATTGGGCGACGCCGTTCCCGATCTTCATGGACCGTGCAAGTGGAGCTCGGCTGTGGGATGTCGACAGCAATGAATACGTCGATTTCTGCCTGGGCGATACGGGCGCGATGGCGGGGCATTCTCCCCGCGCAACGGTAGAGGCGATGAACCGGCAGGCAGCCAGCGGAATCACAGGCATGCTCGCCACGGCCGACGCGATCGCCGTGGGCGAGGAGCTGGGCCGGCGTTTCGGCCTGCCGAAGTGGCAAATCGTAATGACTGCGACAGACGCCAACCGTTACGTGTTGCGCCTTGCACGGCACATAACTGGGCGGCCGAAGGTGCTCGTCTTCAACTGGTGCTACCACGGAACGGTCGACGAGACGCTCGCCGTGTTAGATGATGACGGACGCATCGCGAGACGACCCGGCGTCGTCGGCCCCACGCAGGCGCCGAGCGAGACAACTAGGGTCGTCGAGTTCAACGACGTTGCCGCTCTTGAACGGGAACTCGCCCACGGCGATGTGGCGTGCGTCATTACGGAACCGGCACTGACCAACATCGGCATCATTCCGCCGGAGCCGAGGTTCCACGAGGCTCTTCGAGAGCTGACTCGTGCGGCAGGTGCCCTGCTGATCATTGACGAGACGCACACGATGTGCGCAGGGCCGGGCGGCATGACGGCCGAGCTCGCGCTCGCCCCGGATCTGCTTGTCGTCGGCAAGTCGATTGGGGGGGGAATGCCGGTGGCAGCATACGGGATGACCGAGGAAGTCGCGCGGGCGGCGAGCCCAGCCGTGGAGGAGCCCGATCAGAACATCAGCGGCATCGGCGGAACCCTTTCCGGCAACGCCTTGGCCGTTGCCGCAGTGCGCGCGACGCTCGCCAATTCACTACGAGCCGAGGATTACGCGCGCACGATCCCGCTCGCCGCGCGCTGGACAGAGGGAGTGCGCTCTGTCATAGACGAGATGGGCCTCCCCTGGTCGGTGACGCAGCTAGGCTGCCGAGCCGAGTACTGGCCCGCCACGGGTCGGCGCACCGCGGCTGACGCCGCCAAAATGTCTGATGAAGAGGCGACAACCTACCTACATCTTCATGCGATCAACCGAAACGTCCTACTCGCACCATTTCACAACATGGCTCTGATGTGTCCTGCGACCTCCGAGGCCGATGTCGACCTGCACACCAACGTCTTTCGAGAGGGCCTCCGTAATGTCGCGGCCGTGCGCTAGTCAGAGCCCGCGTAAGGCGGCTGTGCGCGCAGCATTAACCATGGATCAGACGGTTACGAGCACATTGCTCGGCCGAGCTGCGTCGCCTCGCGGAGGTGTCAGCTGATGACGCGTTCCGGCCATGATCCGCTAGCCGGTCGGGTGGCGGTAGTCACTGGAGGTTCCCGGGGCATCGGTTTGGCGATCGCAAACCGACTGCTATGTGACGGTGCTCAGGTGCTGATCGGTGCCCGCGGCCATGACACGCTGATGTCCGCAGCTAAAGATCTAGCCGATGTACACGGGGAGCAGCGAGTCGCCTACATGGAATTGGACGTTCGTGACCGCCTGTCCGTGGATTCGTTCGTCTTCCATGCCGTGGAGCGCTTTGGCCGACTCGACATTGCGGTGGCGAATGCTGGCACCGACCATGGCGCGCCGTTCCTCGATCTAGACGAGGCAAATTGGACCGACGTGATCGACGTAAACCTCTCTGGCGCCTTCCGTACCATGCAGTCAGCAGCGCAGGCAATGCTCGGCCGTCCAGGACGGATTGTGGTGATCGCCTCGACCAACGCGTTTCATCCGGAGACCAACATCGCCTCGTACAACGCGGCCAAGGCTGGCGTGATCGGACTGATGCGCTCGGCCGCGATCGAGCTCGCGAGTGAGCGAATCACGGTCAACGCGGTCGGCCCCGGCCTCGTCCACACCGAGATGACCGAGGAGTTGGTTCTGCACCCCATCCACGGCCGCCGATATCTGGAGAACATTCCGGCCGGGCGCTTCGGTACCCCAGAAGACATCGCCGCGGCGGTTGCCTATCTGGTCTCTGACGATGCGGCTTGGGTAACTGGCCATCACCTGGTTGTCGATGGGGGTCAAACGATCGGTGTCGATCTCCCCCTTGAGACTGTGGACGGAGCCCCATGAGTACACGGAAGCTGTCGGTGAACGGGTCCGACCCGCGAACGCGCCGGCGCCGAGGCGAAAAGCGGCGACTGGAGCTGCTCGAAGCCACGCTGCGCGTCCTCGCACGCGAGGGCTCCTCTGCGGTCACGATGCGCGCGGTTGCCGCAGAGGCAGGAGTGCCAACCACGGCCACGACTTACTACTTCGAGTCCAAGCGAGACTTGTTACTCGAGGTCTGGCGGCTGCATGCGGAGCGGGAGGCAGCACGCGTTGCCGAAGCGATTGATGCGATGGCGGTAGAAACCTCACCAAAGGTCATCGGCGACGAGATGGCCGAGTTCGTGCATGACAGCGTCGGGCCCGGCCGCGACAGATTGCTTGCTGAGATCGAACTCCTGCTCGAGGCCGCGCGGGAGAGCCACCTCGAGGAATTGACACGGGTCTGGCACCAGGCCATCCGCGAGCGGATGCGCTCAAGGCTCGAGGAAGCCGGTTCAACAACCCCAGAGCTGGATGCACGCATAGTGATTGCGGTAATGGCGGGTCTTGAGCTGGATAACCTCGCATGTGCCGATGGGGGCACGATGTCTGATTTGAGAGAACTGTTCGCTCGTCTCTTCAACGCTCTCTACCCTGAGGTGCTGAGGGTGTCGGCCGGGAAGTGACACTACCTGTCTGATTGTCACGTGACCTTGTGCGTCACGTAGACATGCTGGACGTCATAAACAAGTTTTGGAAGGGTAAGTCGCGCTGGTACTTGCGTGCTGCTGACGCACGCCCCGAACGCCCATCATGGGGACAGAACCACACAGCCATGGAGTGACAATGAGCACAGCCACAGAGAATGCCGACCAACCTCACATTCCAGCAGTGGATCCAAATATGCACGGATTGGCGAGCAACGCCATCGGGCTGGTGCAGAGCGTTGTCATTTCGATAGCATCGTCAGCTCCGACCGCAGCCATCTCAGTCTCGCTGTCAGCGATCGTCGTGGCCTCGGCCCGTGGAGCGGCTTTTTCCATCCTAGTGACGCTTGCGGCGATGCTCGTTATCGCAGTCTCCTTTGCGCGCCTGAATCGCTGGGAGGCGAACTGCGGCGCAACCTATGTGTGGGTGGGAAGGATCTTCGGGCCCACTCTTGGGTTTCTGGTCGGCTGGTGCGTACTAGCTGCTGTCCTGTTCGGAACGATTGCGACGGTTCTGCCGGTCGGGCCGTCCTTCTTGTCGCTGATCGGAGCCAATGCCTCTAGCCAGGTCGGTGCCGCTGTCTCTGCGGGAATCCTGTCGGTCATCGTGATGGTGCTGGCCGTCCTCGGAATGACGCTGACCGCACGGGTCCAGCTTGCCATGGCCTTTGTTGAGTACGCGATCGTGACGGTCTTCGCTGGCATTGGTCTGTGGGATACGTTCATCAATCACCCACGCGGATTCGTCCACCCGAGCTTCAGCTGGCTCAGCCCGACCGGCATTGGCGGAGGGGGGAGTGTCGTGGGTGCGCTCCTCATTGCCGTCTTTCTGATCGCTGGCTGGGACGCGTCCATGTACGTCAACGAGGAGACCGAGAAGCCAGAGGTTAATCCAGGGCGCGCGGTCATCATCTCTGTGGCCGCTCTGGGGCTCTTCTACCTGTTTTTTGTCACGGCCTTCCAGGCTGTCGGATCCACTGCTGTGCTGAACTCCCACACCGCTGATGGACTCAGCTTCGTGGGCCGGCGCCTGGCCGGCGGAACGGGGGAGACGTTCATGAGTCTGGCTGTGCTCCTCTCCGCCGTGGCCACTACCCAGGTCGGGTTTGTCGCGCTCGCCCGAATCACCTACGCAATGGCAGGAGACGGTCTCCTGCCGCGACAGTTCGCGGCGATCCACCCGCGGTACCGCACGCCGGCATTCGGAACGGTGTTTGTCGCCGTCATCACCATCGCGATCACTGTCGCCTCGCTGCTGGCCTCCTCGGTTGCGAATGCCTTCACGTCAATAGTGAGCTCCACCGGCGTGCTGTACGCGGCGTTCTATGCCATGAGTGCGTTGGCAAACGCGTGGCATTACCGAGGTCAGATTACGGCCACCTGGAGAGACGCCATCACGGTGGGCGTGCTTCCGCTGCTGGCCGTCGCCTTTCTGGTTTGGATCAGCGTCAAGTCGATCGTGGGCTTTCCTCCAAGCACGCAATGGACGCTGGCGGCCATCCTCGGCACGGGGTGCCTTGCGCTGCTTCTCGCGAAATTCGGCTATCGATCACCGTTCTTCTCGATCAGGCACGAGCCCGAGCTGCCAGCGGCTGCGACGGAGTAGATAGTGATCACTCGTTACGCACCCAACGCAGCGGTCGCCGCCGCCAACCATCTGGCGGCCTCCGTTGGTTGCGCGATTTTGAGGGAAGGAGGTAACGCCGTCGACGCGGCGGTCGCATGTGCCGCTGCGATGGCGGTGACGTCGCCGCACATGGGTGGGCTCGGGGGCGACCTGTTTGCCCTGGTGGCGGTCCCGGGCGAGGTTCCTGTCGCACTCAACGCGTCGGGCCGAGCTGGTTCGGGCGCCGACGCGCGTGCCCTCCGAGATGAGGGCCATGAATCTCTGCCCTTTCAAGGCGACGTGCGCACTGTGACGGTTCCTGGCGCAGTCGATGGTCTGGTCGCCTTGAGTGCGAGGTTCGGCCGACTGGGGCTCGCTGAGTGTCTGCATCCTGCTCAAGCCCTCGCCAGGGAGGGCTTCCCCGTGTCTCCGACGCTGGCCGCGGCATCAGCCACGCTAAGTGCCGAGACGCGGCTGATGGCATTCGGTGATGACTCGCTGCTCGTATGCGGACGCCGGTTACGAGCCCCTGGAGTTGCGCGTGTGCTCGACCAGATCGCATCTGCTGGGCGCGCAGCCTTCTACGAGGGTGACCCCGGTGAGGAGCTCCTTCTACTGGGCGGCGGGCTCTTCACGGAGGATGATCTGCGAACCAGCCAGGCTGAATGGGTGACGCCGCTATCGATCGACGCGGTTGAGCACACACTGTGGACGGCGCCGCCGAACTCCTCCGGGTATATCGCGCTCGCAGGCGCCTGGATCGCCGATGCTGTCGGCATTCCGGAATGCCCGGTCGACGAACTGTGGGCGTTCCTGCTTGTCGAGTCGGCCCGGCAGGCCGCGCAGGACCGGGCCGACGTCCTCTACGACGGTGCTGACGGCACCGC
>JAKAED010000179.1 GCA_021820105.1 Actinomycetes bacterium
TAGGCGTGTCCGAAGGTGACATCGGGCAGGATTCGCCGCGCCCAACGCGGCAGGTACCAGGCGTGGCGGCCCATCAACCTGAGCAGCACCGGCAGCAAGAGCAGCCGGATCAGTGCCGCATCCAGCAGCACCGCGACGCCGAGAATGATCCCCATCTCCTTGGGGGGTAGAGGTCCGGAGAGTGCAAACGTGAAGAACACGGCCACCATCACGCCGCCGGCGGCAAAGATCACCCGGCCGGAGTGCGCCAGTCCGCCCACCATCGCGTGACGCGCATCCTCGTGATGGTCCCAATGTTCCTTTGCGGCTGACAACAGGAACACCGTGTAATCCATCGAGATCGCGAAGATCATCGCGAAGAAGAACACCGGTCCCCAGGCGTCCAGGAAGCCCTGTGGACTGAAGCCCAGCAGGGAGTGCAGGTCGCCGTTCTGGAAGACCCACTTGGCCACGCCAAACGCTGCTGCGGAGGCCAAGAGGTTGGTCAGCACGCCGGCGGCGGCGAGCAGCGGCGCCTGCAGCGCGATCAACAACAGCAGGAAGCCCAGTGCCAGCACCACGCCTATCACCAGTGGCGTCTTGGCTGCAAGCGCGGCCTGCAGGTCGTGATTCTCAGCAACGGCGCCACCGATGACGACCCCGTGAGGGAGAGCTGACCGCAGCCGGTCGATGGTGCGACCAACCGCCGGATTGGACGGGTCCTGCTTGGGGATCGCTGTGATCAGGCTGTATCCCTGAGCCGTCTGGGTCGGCATCAACGCCGTGATGCCACGGTCATGCGCCGCGATCCGCGCGACGCTTGCGGCCTGCGCGGCCGGTGCCACGATCTGCAGCGGGCCGGTTGCACCAGGTCCAAATGCGGCCGTCACCTGCTTGTAGCCGACGTAGGACGCGTCGCTCTTTGGCACCACCTTGATCGACGGCATCGCCGTCCTGAGGCTGAACACCGGGATCGCCAGGCCTCCGAGGATCGCCAGAGCCACCACACCGTGGCGCACTGGCTCGCGCCACAGTCGTTCACCCCAGCGCTCGAACCGCATCGAGCGATGCTCGCCGCCGTGCACCCATTTGAGGGCCAGCCGGTCGACCCTGGGGCCGAGCTTGCCGAGCACAGCCGGCAGCAGCGTGAGCGTGGCAGCCAGCACAAAGAGTACGGCCAGCATGATGCCCAGGCTCATGGAGCGGAAGGCAGGGGATGGAACCAGCATCACGGCTGAGAGTGAGATCAGCACCGTGAGCCCGGAGAAGGCAACGGCCTTCCCCGCGGTGTCCATGGTGACCGTGGTTGCGTCGAGCGGATCCAGGCCGTGTCCGAACAGGGCGCCGCGGAACCGGTGAACCACGAACAGGGCGTAGTCGATGCCCAGCGCGAGCGCGAACATCAGCGCAAAGTTCATGGCCCAGATGGAGATCGGCGTGATCTGCGTCCCGAGGTACAGCAGTCCGGCGGCCGAAAGCAGGCCGACCATGGTCAGCATCAGCGGCAGTCCGGCGGCCACCAGGGATCCAAACGCCAGCAGCAGGATCCCGAGCGTGATCGGCCACGAGATCACCTCTGACTTCATCATCGCCGTACGGTTGGCGGCGTTGAAGTCAGACCACATTGCGGAGGCGCCGGTGAGGTGCACCTGCACACCTCCCCGCGCAAGCGCGGCCAGCTTGCCCTTGAGCGCGTCGGCCGCCTTGACCATCGCATTTGAACTGAGCGCCGCTCCGCCCTGCACGATCGCGGTGTGCCCGTCGCGTGAGATGCTGATCCCGGGTGCTGGCGCGACCACGCGCGCAACAGCGGGGCTGCCCTTGAGCGTGCGCTCCACGGATGCGACCACGCTTGTGAAGACGGGGTCGCTGATGGTGCTGTTCTGCGAGTGCACCACGGCCATCAGCCCATAGCTGGAGAGGCCGCCAAAGTGCTTGTCGATCAACTGACGCGCCTGGACCGATTGTGAGCCGGTGGTTTCCCAGCCTGCGCCGGAAAGCGCCGTCTCGACCCGTGGAGCGAAGATTCCAAGGACGACCGCGATTGCAATCCAGGCGAGCAGCACAGCACGGAAGTGGGTGGCCATCCAGCGCCCCATCCGCCCGATCGGCCCCGCGTTGATCGCGTGCGGGTAGGGGATTGTGGGCTCAGGCAGCCGCGGGGCCCGTTGCAGCACTGACATCAGTTGGTGGTCTCCTGGGCGCCTGCAAGGGGTTGCGTGGCGATCCGGTCAAGTGCGCCGACCAGTGCGTCAGCGCCGATCACGCCCGCCTGCGCGGCTACGGGTTCCCCCTCGCGCAGCACCATCAGCGTTGGGATCGACTGGATGCCGAAGCGAGCGGCAAGCTCTGGCTCTGCATCGACGTCCACCTTGGCGAACTGGTAGTCAGGCCTGAGTCTGGCGGCTCGCTCGAACTGCGGCGCCATGGTCCGGCATGGCGCACACCACGCGGCCCAGAAGTCGATGACGGTGATCCCACCGGCCACCGCCTCACTGAAGGTTTCATTGGTCAGGTTGTTGATGGTCGGGTTCATCGGAGTTGCCTTTCGGGTTCGGCTCGGAGGCAGCTGAGGGAATCAACTACTACACAACTGTACTGGAGTGGACTTGTAAGATAGCAGGGGCTCGCAGCTTGTTCAACTACACAACTATGTGATTGTTTGTGATATGGTGTTCACATGGACAGCGACGGACTCCCGCATCCGCTTCCGGAGCCGCTGATCGAGCTGGTCGCGCAGCGCTTCCGGGTTCTGGGGGAGCCGATGCGGATCAGGCTCCTGGATCGCCTGCGCGGAGCGGACGCCACCGTGGGCGAGCTGCAGGAAGCGCTGGGCGCCTCCCAACAGAACGTCTCAAAGCACCTTGGCGTGCTGCATGGTGCCGGGATGGTCACCCGCAGCAGACGCGGCAACAGCGTCGTCTATTCGATCAGCGATCCGAGCGTGTTCGAGCTCTGTGACCAGGTCTGCGGCGGTGTCCGCCGTCAGATCGCGCAGTTGGACGCGATCCTGCAGACGGGCTCCTGAAGCATCTGCACGTTTGACCGCCCGCCGGCCGCGGTAACAGCTACGTGTGCCAACACGTAAACGCAGACGCAATATGGACCGGAGCCGAATCCTCGAGACAGTGCCTCAGAGCCTCGCGCACAGCGCCGAGGAGGGAGCAAACAGGATCGCTGAGGCGGTCGAACTTGCCGGCGCTCGTGTAGCCAAGGGCGCTGGCCAGGTGATGAAGGCCGGCGGGCAGACCGTCGAGCCGCGCGCCGACCATGAGCTGCGCCGGAGCGCGGCGAGGCTGGGCGCGCTGGCCCTGCTGAAACGCTCGGCCGGCCGAGCGAGAAGGGCCCGGCCGCGGCGGGATGATGCCAAGCTGCGCGCCCGCCTGGACCGGACCACGCGCGAACTGGCGCATGAGTCGTCTGACCTCAATGCGGCGATCGATTCGTTGAACCGGGTCATCAGGTCTAACCGCCGCGCGGCGAGGCGCGGTCGTACTCGGCTGCTGGTCGGTGCGGGACTGGGCGCGGGCCTGATGTATCACCTCGATGCTGACCACGGTCGCCAGCGGCGAGCTGCCACCGCGCGGATCTTGACCGGGATGGCGCGCGGGGAGCGGCCGCCCTCAGCCACTCACTGATCTCGTTCCAGAGCAGCGCAGATCCGCTTCAGCGTCTCCTGAGGGCTGAGTTCAGCGTCGACCGTCACGGCACGCTCATCAGCTTCGGGTGGTTGCAGGGCTGCGAGTTGCGACTCGAGCAGGCTCGCGGGCATGAAGTGGCCCGTGCGCTCGGTGAGGCGACGCCGCAGTTCGGCTTGTGCCACCTGCAGGTATACGAACCGCACCTGCGGACGCCTGAGCTGGTCGCGGTAGTTGCGTTTGAGCGCCGAGCAGGTGATCACGCCGGAGCGTCCGTCTGCGATCTGGTGGTCGACCCATCCAGCCACGAGCCTGAGCCACGGCATGCGATCGGCATCGGAGAGTGGCTGGCCGGCAGCCATCTTGGCGACGTTCCCCGGCGGATGCAGGCTGTCGCCCTCTTGGAAATCCCAGCCGTTGCGGTCCGCCAGCAACCGTGCGACGGTTGACTTGCCGGCCCCGGATACGCCCATCACCACCAGGATGGTGGTCACTGTTCGCGGCGGACGCGCTCGAGGCTGGCCTTCAGCGCCGCCATCAGGTCGGGCGCCGGCTCCGTCTTTGTTTGCTCGGACTCAACGGGCGCCACTGCTCTGCGGCCGCGCTTGCTATCCACCAAGCTCAGCAGACGCTCCCGATGATGGTCCTTGTAGCTGCCGGGATCAAAGTCGCGCGTCATCGCGTCGATCAGCTTCACGGCCTGCGCCAGTTCACTGCGCTTGACGGCCGACGGGTCGGAAGCGTCGGGGATCGCATCGATCTCCTCCTGGTCCCGCAGCTCGTCGGCGAAGAGCATCGTGCTCAGCGCCAGCAGCTGCCCGTGCTCGCGCACAGCGACGAGATACTCGTTCGAACGCAGCACCACCCGCCCGATTGCCACCTGATTGGTGTTTGCCATTGCGTCGCGCAGCAGTCTGTACGCCCGCGTCGTGCCCTCTGAATCAGAGCTCGGGAGTAGGTAGTAGGGGTGGTCGAACTGGGCGGGATCGATCGCCTCAAGGTCCACGAACTCCTCGATCCCGATCGTGTGGGTGCGCTCAGGCGCGGCCGCATCCAGTTCCTCATCGCTCAGTACGACGAGCTGTCCATCAAGTTCGTACCCGCGCCCGATGTCCTCCCAGGCCACCTCCTCACCGTCCGCTTCGCAGATCCGACGGATGCGGATCCGCGCCCCGGTTTCAAGGTCGATCTGGTGGAAGCGGACATCCAGGTCGCGCGTGGCGCTCACCATCCTCACCGGCACGGCCACGAGACCAAAGCTCAGCGTGCCGCTCCAGATCCCCGCGGGCATCAGCGCGACCTCGTGCGTGGCTTGGCTGCAGCGCCCCGACCGGGCGCCGCGTTGTGTGCCGCTCTCCGGCGCCGCCGTGGTTTGCCTGCGAGGCTGGCCTCAAGCGCGGCCAGAAGGTCCGGTGTTTCGGCGGGCGCAGGGACGACCTCGGCCACAACCTCGACGCCCTCTGCCTTCTGACGGATCAGTGCCAGCACGGCTTCACGGTGCCGATCCTCAAACGCTTCCGGCCTCCAGGGAGCGGCCAGCGTATCCACCAGACGCTCAGCCATCTCAAGCTCCCGTGCGGTGGGGGTGCGGCCCAGCGTGGGCACCTCAAGCTCGCCGCTGTCAACGAGCTGGTCAGCAAAACGCATCGTGTAGAGCCGCAGCGCGCCCTCATGCGACGCGAGCGCCACCAACTGTTCACGGGTGCGGAGTGTGAAGCGGCCGATCCCGACGCGCTGCCGCTTGGCCAGCGCCGCCTGCAGTAGCCGGTAGGCCTGCTCGCCGCCCGCCTGCGCCCCCAGCACGTAGGGTCGGTCGTAGAAGATCGGATCGATCTGGCGCGCGGGGACGAAGTGCTCAACGCGGATCACTTTCTCGTTCGGCCCGTGTGCCGCCGCCAGCTCACCTTCGTCGATCACCACCAGCTCACCGTCGCTGAGCTCAAACGCTCTGCCGATCCGTTCGCTTGGCACCTCCGTGTCGGAGTCGGATACGAAGCGCTTGTGCAGGATGCGTCCGCCGTCTGCCAGGTGGACTTCCCGGAAGCGGACTCTGCGCTCCTGAGCAACCGCGTAGAGCTTGACGGGGAACACGACCTCGCCAAACGCCACCGTTCCATTCCACATCGAGCGTGGTGCCACCTCTATTCCTCCAGCCGGGGAAGCTTCTGCCGCAGGGAGAGTATTTTCCAGAACCGATCGCCAACATCTGCAATCCGGCTCAGCACTTCCGCGGGGCCAAAGCTCATCAGCGCTGGATCCTGCCGCGCACGGCAGTCCGCGACCTCGTCCCAGTCGACCGGAGTCGAGACCTGCGGCGATCCGGTCGCGCGTAGTGAATAGACGCTGACGGTCGTCTTGTGCCGGTCGTTCTGACTCCAGTCGATCAGAACTCGTCCACGACGCTCGGTCCTGATCATGCTCGAGACGACCAGGTCAGGTTGGCGCTGCTCCAACAGTGCGGCGACCGCGTGCGCAAACGGTTTTGTCTGCGCGTACGAGGCGCCATCGTCGTTCAGGGGCACGTACACCTGGAGCCCCTTGGAGCCAGAGGTCTTCGGTAACGAATCAAGACCAAGCTGCTGGAACAGCGCCCGCAGTTCCAGGGCCACTCCGCAGCAGGCGACCACATCAGCGGGGGCTCCCGGATCGAGGTCAAAGACCACCACCGTCGGGCGGTCGAGCTCATCCGCGAGCGATAGCGAAGGATGCAGCTCGATATTGGCGAGGTTCGCCAGCCAGACCAGCGTGGGAAGATCCTGGCAGAGCGTGTATGAGACGTCCGCGTTGCGGCTGCCGCTGCGCACCGCCGCAGTCTGGACCCACTCCGGACGATGAGTGGGCGAGCGCTTCTCATAGAAGAACTCTCCCTGAACCCCGTCGGGGTAGCGCTTGAGGGTGAGCGGCCGGTCCCGAACGTGAGGCAGCAGCGCCGGCGCCACGTTGACGTAGTAATCGATCAGTGCAGCCTTGGTGAAGCCGGTTTCCGGATACATAACCTTGTTCAGGT
>JAKAED010000180.1 GCA_021820105.1 Actinomycetes bacterium
CCCCTAGCGAGAACGCTCGAGCACCGCAGCCAGCAGCCGCGGCCAGTGGTTGCGTAGCGCGTCGTGGCCCATGAACAGCCCCAGGTGGCCGCTTGGGCTTGTGTCCCGCACGATGTCCGGCTCTGCGGTTGATGCGTGGTCAGCCAACGCGAACACCTGCTCCGGCGGTGTGATGTGATCGGTCGCACCAGCCAGGAGGTTGATCGGGCAGGAGATCCGAGCCAGATCCACACGCTCCTCACCGATCCGCAGGGTGCCCCTGATCAGCTTGTTGTCGCGGAACAGGTGCTCCACGATCCAGAGGTAGAAGGCCCCTGAGATCGGCTGGGTGTGCTTGAACCAGTCCTCAAATTCGCGGTAGCGAGCCACGTGCGCCGGATCTGAGATGTTGGCCAGCAGCGACAACTGGCGGCTGACCTCGGCATGAGGCTGCATCGCGATGAAGCCGGCGAGCAGGTAGCGACCATCGAGCAGTCCATCACCGCTGGCCACCAGCGCGCGGTAGAAGCTGAGATCGGCCCGCGGATCGAACGCGTTCATGGCGGCGATGATCCCTGGATCGCCCGCGTGGAAGTCAATTGGGGCACCGCCGATCGTCAGCGTGTTGACCCGCTGCGGTCGCAGTGCGGCGTAGATGGTCGCCAGCCAGCCGCCCTGGCAGTCGCCGATCAGGTTCACCCTGCCGCCGAGTCGAGCCACGGCGTCGTCGATCACCTGCAGGTAGTCATCGATCCCCGCGTCCTTGGTCGCGGCCGTTGCGCCGATCCAGTCCAGTGAGCAGGCACGCGTCAGACCGGCGGCGATGATCGCCTGCATCTGGCTCTGCTCGGGTGAATAGTCGGCGATGCATGAGTCGTGCCCCGCCTGCGGCGGCAGCACCAGCGTCGGCACGACGTCGGCGGTGGTGTCTGCCGTGAAGTCCCGCAATCTCGCAATCGGCGTCTCAGAGACGATCTCATGCGGTGTGCTCCATGACGGTGGCCGGCGTCCGGCGACCTCAGCTAACCAGGTGAACGACTCCAGCATCAGCTGTTGTGGAGTGGCACGTCGCCGCAGCGCACTGGCCCACCACTCCACGACGCCGTCAGCGGCCGCTCCGACCATGCGCAGCGAATCCGCCAGCGCGATCTCCTCAAAAGAGGGCCCGCATCCGATTGTCATCTCCTCCGCCTTTCAGTTAGCGCACTGTCAGCGCTGCCCGTGAGGTTACACCGACAGTCATCGGCAACTGCTTGCAGATTTGCAAGTTTAGCTGCTAATCTGCAAGCACAGACGGAGCCCAGGAACTTCCACAGACCAGGAGCACAAGATGGCAACCAAGAGCACCAACACCTTCGGCCTCTACCCCGACTTTGAGACCGTCGCCGAACAGGCGCGTGAGGCCGGCGACAAGCTCGTCGAATCGAGCCGCAAGCTGACCGGCGCCTATCTCGACGGCGTGGAGAAGTATGTGGGCGGTATGGCTCAGTTCCAGCGCAAGCTTGCCGAGCAGATCAAGCTCGAGCCGTTCACCGGCATGCTGCACGCGCAGGCCAAGCTTGCCGAGGACATGACCACGGCCGGCGTTGCCGCCGCGCGCGAGCTGATCGCCGCCTAGGCGAAACCGTAGACCAGTAGGTTTGAACGGCGCGGGCGTTTGACGCTCGCGCCGTTTGCGTTTCAGTCCCCGGACCGCGCCGATCAGTCGTCAGCCGCGTGGTCCGTGGCGGCGCGGCGGGAGCGGTTCGCCTGCGGCCCCACCGCCACAAACGCCTCATAGACCTGGATCAGCGCCTGGCGCTGACGACCGCTCAGGCGCGGATCCTCACGGATCGCCGCCAGCACCTCCGACTCCTGATCGCTCTGCTCGTTGACCCCGGCGTGCTGATAGAGGGTGTCCGCTGAGACCTTGAGCGTGTCGGCGATCGCCTGCATCACCTGCTCGGACGGAGCCCGCAGGCCGCGCTCAATCTGGGAGAGGTAGGGATTTGAGATACCCGCGAGCCGCGCGAACTCCCGCATGGAGAGCGCCGACATCTCCCGCTGCCTGCGGATGAACTCGCCCAGCGGTGAGGACTCCTGTGGCATGCGGCAAGCATAGGACCGAGCGCTGCCCAACCTCCGGACGGGTTCGTCCTCCATCACTGTCCGCCCAGTGGGACCCCGACGGATACCCTGGTCACGCACGCCCGCTGACCGAACGACCCACACCTTGAGGAGCTGTTGATGGAACATCCACTGCGAGTCGGAATCAAGCTCTCCCAGGACGCCCCGATCGAGAGCTACCGGGCGATCTGGCAGATCGCCGACGAGGCACGCTTTGACCACTGCTGGGCGATGGATCACCTCGCCTCAATCGGCGGGATCGGTGATGACCGGCCGATCTTCGATGGCTGGGAACTGCTGGCCGGTATGGCCACCGCCACCAAGCACGTCCGGATCGGACTGCTGGTCACGGGGATCACCTATCGCAATCCCGCGTTGCTGGCAAAGATCGCCACCACGGTCGACCATCTCTCAGGCGGCCGCCTGGAGTTCGGCATCGGGGCCGCGTGGGCGGCAAACGAGCACGAGATGTACGGGATCTCAGGCCTGGATCACCGCGTGGGGCTGTTCTCAGAGGGGCTCCAGATCATCAGATCGCTGTGGACCGAGGAGCGCACGAACTTCAACGGCCGCTACTACCAGATGAGCAACGCCGTGGCGAACCCCAAGCCCATACAGCGCCCATACCCGCCGATCTGGGTAGGCGCCGGCGGCCCAGCGATGATCAAGCTGACCGCTCGCCACGCCGACGTCTGGAACATCAGCGGCAGCGCGGCCGGCGAAGTTGCCAGCGCCACGACGCTCGCACTGCAGCTCGACGAGGCCTGTGCTGCGATCGGTCGTGACCCGCAGGAGATCCGGCGCTCGGTGCAGTTGCCGGCCGGTGGCGATCCGAGCGAGATCATCGAGCGAGTACAGGCGTACGCGGAGGCCGGCTTCACCGAGGTCATCATCATGCTGAGCGGCGGCAACATGCCCACCAACTCAGACCCCGTCAACACCGCGGCGATGCTGGCTGAGCAGGTGCTGCCGGCGCTGCGCGGCTGGGCTCCTCAGCCAACGACCGAGGAGTCGCAGTCATGACCGTAGTTGTACTGACCGGAGCGACACGCGGGATCGGGCGCGCTGCCGCCACCGCACTGGCCAGAGCGGGAGTCGAGCTCGCCATCGTCGGACGCGAAGCAAGCCGCGTTGAGGACGTTGTCCGCGAGGCTCGCTCGGCGGCGGGCGAGGCCACGGTCCGCGGCCACGTGGCCGACCTGTCGCTGATGTCCGAGGTTCGGCGTCTGGCCGCGGAACTCCGCGAGAGCCACCCGCACATTGACGTGCTGGCGAACAACGCCGGGGCGTTGTTCGCCTCGCGCAGGGTCACGTCGGAGGGGCTGGAGCAGACGTTCGCGCTCAACCACCTGGCGCCGTTCCTGCTGACCAATCTGCTCCTGGACCGCCTGGAGGGAGGCCACGTGATCACCACCTCCTCCGACGCCCACCGGGGCGGCAGGCTCAACCTGGAAGATCTCCAAGTCGCATCGGGGAACTACTCCGCTATGCGCGTCTACGGGACCTCAAAGCTGTGCAACATCCTCTTCACCCGGGAGCTTGCCCGGCGCGCCCCGCAGCTGCGCGCCAACTGCTTTCACCCGGGCGTCGTGCGCACCGGCTTTGGCAAGAACGAGAGTGGGATATTCAAGCTGCTGGCCACCGCGGGCGCTCCCTTCCTGCGATCTCCGGAACGGGGCGCGCGCTCACTGGTGTGGCTCGCGACCGCACCGGCGGCGGCGTCGCTCAATGGCGCCTACGTGGTGGATGAGAAGGTCCGGGAACCAAACGCCGCTGCGCGAGACGCGCAGCTGGCCTCAGCGCTCTGGGAGCGCAGCGCCGAGCTCGCGGGACTGACGTCGGACAACGGCGGATAGCCGCCCCAGGACGCTGGCTAGGATTGGTTGCCAGTGCTCACAGCGTCGATCAGCAACTCACTGGTGCAGATCGCAACTAACGCTGTGGGAAGCATGGGGCTGGCCGGGATCTTCGTGCTGATGCTCGCTGAGAGCGCCTGCATCCCCATCCCGTCTGAGGCGACGATGCTGTTCGCCGGCTTCGGCGTCTCGCAGGGCCGCTTCTCACTGCTGGCGATCTCAGTTGCGGGGGTTGCCGGCAACCTGGCCGGATCGTGGCTCGCCTATGCGATCGGCTACTACGGTCGCCTTGAGCTGGTCGAGCAGCACGGCCACCGGCTGCACATCAAGCCCTCGCACATAGCCTCCGCCGACCGGTGGTTCTCGCGCTACGGGCAGGCAACGGTGCTGTTCACACGCGTCCTTCCCATCGTCAGGACCTTCATCTCACTGCCGGCCGGCGTGGCGCGCATGCCCGTGCTCCGTTTCACCCTGTTCACGTTGCTCGGCTGCATCCCCTGGGTGGTCCTGCTCGGCTTCGCCGGCCAACAGGTCGGGCACAACTGGACGCAGTGGAAGGACGCCTTCAGCTACATCGACTACATCGTCGTGGCGGCGGTAGTGGTCTGGATCGGCTTCCTGATCGCCCGGCGCGTGCGACGCCGGCGCAGGCCCGGGATCATCCTACGGCCACCCGAGCGTCAGCAGGTCACCAAACCCGATCAGCACCGCGCTGACCCCCAGCACGAAGCCCGCCTCCGCCGCCGCGTTCCATAGGCGCCCGTGCGTGGCGCCGACGCTCCGGCGGGCGCAGAGCGCGAGCAGAGTGGCAGCGCCACCGAAATTCCAGGCCAGACCGAAGAAGAGCGGAACCAGTCCGAGCAGGACTCCCGCCGCACCCAGCAGGATGGCTAGCGCTACGCACGCCCGGTGCAGCGACGGACTGGTGATCCTGAGGAAGGACATGGCCCTGACCCCCGAGGCCTCTCGTGTCGCGGTTCCTGGTCAGACAGAGGATCGCACCCCTGCTCAGCGCCCCCATCCGCACGCATCACCCGTGCCGCTGTGGCCTTTTACGCGGCGGCACGACCCCCGGGGCGAGCGCGCGAGCCGCCACCCGCCAGGCAGGAGGCCCAGACGATCCATCAAGGGACAGATCCGCCAACTTTGTATGTCAGGTGGCGAACTTGTCAAAAATGGGCCGAAAAACGGGACGAATTCAGCAAGTTCGCTCGGTCCAGTCCGAAGTTGTCGGATCGTGCTCAAGTAGACCGGCTTCTGCGCCGCTCGCTGACTGCTGGCTGGTTCCCCGTCATGCGCTGCGCAGCGTGGCGAGCGAACTGCGGGACGCGATTGTCGGCTAGGCGTTGTAGGCGACCATCGCCCCGCCAAACACGACGCAGTACGCCGCAAACGGGATCAGATTGCCGCGCTTGAAGTACCTGGTCAGGAAGTGCACGGTGAAGACGGCCACCACGGCCGACACGACACACGCCAGCGCCGCGTAGCCCCGTACGCCGTCACCGTTGTGACCGAGCAGGTCAGGGAGCTTGAAGAGGCCCGCCGCCAGAATGATCGGCGTTGCCATCAGGAAGCTCATTCTGGCCGCGCCCGCGTTGTCGAGCCGGCGGGCCAGACCACCGGCCATCACCATGCCGTCACGGCTGATGCCGGCGACCAGTCCCGCTGACTGCACCACGCCGAGCATCGCTGCCTCGCGGTACTGGAGACTCTCAAGCGGGCGGGCGCGCGCCTCAAGGAGCACACCACCGGCGGTGGCGGCAGGCGCACGGTCGGCGGCGCGCACGGCGAGCCGCTGCACGACGAACAGGATGATGCCGTTCACGACCAGGAAGATCGCGGCGATCTCAGGTTTGCCGGTGGCGACCCGGACAGGGTGCTCAAGAACCAGACCGAAGATCCCGGTCGGGATGCTGGCCACGATGATCAGCCACGCCATCCGCTCGGTGCGGGTCTCGATCCGGCGCTTGGCGAGGGTTGAGAAGAACGCGGCGACAATCGCCACCCAGTCGCGCCAGAAGTAGATCAGCAGCCCCAGGGCGCTGCCCACATGCAGCATCACGATGAACGCCAGCCAGGCGTTCTCGCCTGAGCTGGACTGATAGGCCACCAGCTGATTCCAGCCGAACAGCTTCGGGAACAGCACCGTGTGCCCCAGGCTGGAGATCGGGAACAGCTCCGAGACGCCCTGCAGAGCGCCCAACACGATCGCCCGGAAGGCATTGAACCCGTGGGTCAGACCAAGTACCAGCACCTGGCGGCCAGCTTACCCGACCGCGCGTCAGAAGCTTGATTCGATCAGGTCGATCATCGCCAGCACCGCCGGTGACTGCCGGCGGCTGCGCCGGCGTGCCATGTGCACGCTGTAGGTGAGCTCCTCGCCGATCACCGCAGCGGTGGCCAGCTCCTGCGCGGAGCGTCTGGCATCCGACAGGGGCAACAGGCTGACACCGAATCCGAGGCTCACCATCTCACAGATGCGGGCGGTGTCCGTCGTCACGAACGCGACCTTGGCCTCCAGCTCATGAGCGCGGAAGAGCTGGTCCGCCGTGTCCCTGATCGTCGCGCCCTCCGGGAAGAGCACAAACGGCTCGCCGAGA